>CAZRGL010000651.1:0-6004 GCA_964599485.1 uncultured Polyangiaceae bacterium | reverse complement strand
GGCGCAGGCCTGCGCATCTTCTTCACCCGCTACCTCGCAGCGATGATGGAGGTCCGTGACTACATCTTCCTCGATCGACTCGAGAACCCGTCGATTGCAACCGGCTTCGATAGCAAGGGCCGGCCGAAAGCTCAGCAGGAAAGCACCTGGCAGGCCGACGACAAGAGCTTCACCAACAACATCCAGGCACAGCTTGGGCTGACCCTCTTCCTTCCGCTTTCGTGGAAGTACAAATTGCCGAAATGATGGAGCTGGCATGGACAAGACGATGAAGCATCGCGTTCTTTCCGCAGCTGCCGGCATCCTGGCCGCAGCAACTGTGTCGGCCTCTTCGGGCGAAGCCTTCGCTCAAGAGATCCAACTCACCGGCCCTCTCGCTGGCCAACCTGCCGTGCGGCGGCTGCGCCTGCATCGGCAAGACCGCTTCGATGTGGCCTTCGCCCCAACGTTCACCATCTTGGATGAATTCCGGCGCCACATCTTGTTCGGCGGCCGAGCCAATTACCATTTCTTCGACTGGCTCGGTGTGGGCGTCTTTGGAGCGGGCGGCATCAATTTCAACACTGCGTTGAGCGACGAGTTGCAGGAGAAAGCGGTCAACAACCGCAACTGCCTCGCCAACCCCAACGCGCTCGCCTGCAAGCGCACCGCGGTAAGCCTCTGCCGGGGCAGCGACTGCGTGGGCGACACCCAGCTCGGGCGAATCGTCTGGATGGTCGCTCCCCAAGTCACCGTTGTGCCGTTCCGAGGCAAATTCTCGTTTTTCGGTAAACTCTTCCTCGATGCCGACATCAGCTTGTTCGCGGGATTCGCGGTCGTGGGCATCGACGAGCGCAAGGACTGCACGCTCGGCAAGTGCGTAGATCCTCCGGGTGTCGCAGCGGGGTCAGACAAGTCGGCTTTCAGCCTCGAGCACCGCATCGCTCCAACGGGCACGTTTGGTTTGGGGTTCAACTTCTACCCCAACGACTTCCTCGCGTTTGGGGCTGAGTTCCGCGGTACACCGTTCGAGTGGAACACTTCGGGCTTCGACAACGGGGGCGAGGACTCCAATGCTCCCGACAACGTGATCGATAGCAACGACCGCGCGTTCCACTTCAACCCGATGCTGTCGGTGTATTTCAGCGTCCAGCTGCCCACCAAGATCAAGATCTCGGACTGAGCAAGATCTCGGATCTGAGCTAGCGAGGCCGCCGTGGGGCTTTTCGACTTCTTCAAACGGGACAAGGGCGAAGGGGACGACGGAAAGCCCGTCGACAAGAAACTAGCCTCTCTCGCCAAGACTGCATCCAACAAGCGGTCGCAACCTTACGATCGGGATGAGGCCATCCGCCAATTGATCGAGATTGGCACACCCGGGGCGGCCGAGGCGTTATTGCGGCGTTTCAACTTGAAGGTCGACCCATCGATTACCGATCAGGACGAGAAACAGCTCGCTTTCGAAGGCATCGTGGCCATCGGCCGTGGCGAACGCGGCAAGCGTGTGAGCGACGAGGGCAAGGATCCCAAGGAGCAGAGCACGGAGCCCCTCACCCTGGCCGACGCTGCAGATTTGCGCGATGCGGTCATCCAGAAAGTACGTGATCATTGCGCCCGTGCGGAGAACATCAACTGGGCCATCAAGGTCATTCGCGAGCTGCTCGAAGATGAGGCGTACGAACAGGAGCTGCTTCATCTTCTGAGCAACTTCGACACCGAATACACGCGCAACGTCGAACCCAAGGTCAATCTTCTGTCGGCGCTCGAAGAGATGGTCAGCGAGAATGTCCGATTGGATGTCGAGCCGTACCTCGACGACGTCAACGAGACGGTCCGCTTCCACGCGGTTGAGACCTCGTACAAGCAAGGCAACCCGGCCACCATGCCGGCTCTCGTGAGCCTGATGAAGTGCGAAGAGTCCGTGCGCATCAAGAACAAGGTCGCCGAGGGACTGATTCGGCTCGGCTGGACAGTTCCCGCCGAGCTCCGTGAGGAATTCGCCGCCGCGCTCGTGGATGCCTACGAGTACCGCATGGATGAAAACGGCAAAGTAAGCAAAGCCTGAACTGGTTTGCCGAGCCTGTGAGTGGATATGAAGTCATCTGCTCAGCCCCGCTTTCTCGCTGCCGTCACCGGATTGCTGTTCCTCGCCTGGTCAGCGCCTACCCGAGCTGTGGGATTTGAGGTAAACGGCGACGTCGCTAGCCAAGCGTATGATGTGACCGGTCCGTGGGGCGAGCGCATCCTGCGGCGCAGACGTTTGCTCAGCACACTTGGCCTAGCCGCTTGGAACTTGCAGGGACAATACCATCCCTCCAAGCCGGACTATTCGGTGCGGCTGCGCCTACGTTTCGACGCAGATTTCGGTTTGGCGGGCAGCGAAGAGCGTTACACACCCTCGCATGTCGACAATTTCATTCCCGGCTTGAGCGCGTCGCCAGTCGACCTGCTGTACGGCTACTTGCAAGGACGCAACCTGCTCGGGGGGCTGCTCGGGTTCAAATTGGGTCGTCAATACACGAGCGACGTGCTCGGTTGGTGGTCGTTCGATGGCGCCCTGGTCAGCGTGACCACGCCTCTGTTTCTCAAGGCAGAAGTCTACGGCGGACTGGAGAAGCGGGGTGGCATGCCGCTGTCGTCACCCCGTTTCGAGTCACAAGGCGTGTGGCGCGGAAGCCGGAGTGATTTCGAGGCCAACGCTCACGACTATCCTTCCTATCAGCTGGCAGGCCATGCGCCGGCGATAGGCGTCGCCCTCGAGACGAACGGACCGAATTGGATCCATGGGCGGCTGAACTACCGACGTGTCTACAATACGGCAGCCGCCCTGACAAACCAGCTGCCCGGACCGAGCGGGAGCTACGAACAGATTGACGAGCTGCGGATTTCTCAGGAGCGTTTTGGCTACGCCATCAGCGCTTTCTTGCCAAAACACGGCGGAATCCGCGGAGGTTTCGCTTACGACATCTACAACGAGGTGATCAGCCGCGCGTATGGCGGCATCGACATTCACTTTGGGCGACGGCTGACGGTCGGCGCAGACGTGGACTATTACCTGCCAACCTTCGACGCGGACTCGATCTTCAACTGGTTTGGTCACAACGGCAACCTCACCGCGCTGGCGCGGCTGGCCACGCGTCCCACCAAACGCCTCGCACTCCATGCGTCTTTGGGCACGCGGGCGTGGATGACCGACGGAGATCCCAGCGACTGGGCCGCACAGCAGTGCAATGCGGCCCTCGACCCCACGGTTTCCCCGAGCCAGCGCGAAACGGCCATCGCTGAGTGCATGCAACTCGGCCTCGACACCTCGAGCGGTGCCGGCCACGACTTTGCCCGCAACGCCGACAACCGTGAGACGATCCTCGCTCCCGATCTGCTTGCCAACCTGGGCGGTAGCTACCGCTGGTCGACTGGTCAGGCAAGGCTTGGCGCGATGTTGCAGACAGGATTCGGAGGGGCGGCCGTCAACCGCGGCCGACAGGTCGGCGGATCGCTGGGAGGTCGGCAAGCCATCGTGGGCGACCGGTTCTACCTCCGAGGTCGGCTCTCCACCTACGACTGGTCTGATCCGCTACGGCCTGACCGCTCGGCCACGTCCTTCGGATACATGCTGGCCCCCGATTATCATCTGACGCGGCTGGCCCGGATGGGTCTGGAGTGGGAACACAACATGAACCGCCTGGTAGGTCAGCGCTTTCGCGTCGTCGCATGGCTCAGCTTGCGGCTCGACCCTGGCCCAGTAGGTGGTGTCCAATGAGCACGCCTCAACCGCCACGCCAACTCTCGGCCTGGATCCTCAGCTTCTGTTGTGCGGCCAGCGCCCTGCTCGGCTTGGCGAGCGGCAACGCGCGCGCGCAAGCGGGCGCCCCAGCGCTCAGTACGCCTGCCAGCAGCGCGCCGGCGACGAGGGGCCCCACGGCGAGCCCCACAGCTGCGACCGCCCATGGCCGCAGCCCTCTCTTCGGCGGCGGCATGGTGCCTCTCAAGTGGATGCCGCCATGAACCAAGGCCAGCCCGCTGCCCTCCGACCGAATTTTCCCGATTCAGAGCATCACCATACGCTTCAGTCACATCGCCCACATCAAGCTGGGAAAACGCTGTCGCGCATGCCATCCGAACGCCTACACCAGCGACCGAGCCAGCGATCGCTTGCTGCCTGATCCAGTCGACAGCTGCGACAAATGCCACGCGGTAGATCACAGCAACCTGTCAGCGGTACGCCGCACAGGTACGACCGCCACGGAAGGTCGCTGCGATTATTGCCATCTCGGCCATGATCCAGGTGCCGGCGGCCGGGTGGCCCCGCTTGTGATCCCGCGGCCGAATCTGCGAATGCGCCACAAGAAACACCTCGACCGCAACATCCAGTGTCCCCAGTGCCACGGATCGGTCGCCAAGCTCGAGCTGGCCACGCGCGGACAGCTGCCGCGCATGGCCGGCTGTTTCGCATGCCACGCCAAAAGCGGGGCAGCCCAGGGAAAGGCGCGCGGTCATTGCGCGAACTGCCATGTGACCAAGCCCAGCGGCAAGATCGAAACCCGCTTTGCCGCTGGACGACTCAAGCCCCCGAGTTGGCTGCACGGCGCCGATCATTCGGCAAATTGGGGCAAGCGGCACAAGGACGTTGCAGGAGCAAACAGCGCGCTATGCGCGAGCTGTCATACCCAGGCCCAGTGTCAGAACTGTCACGATGGAAAGCTACGCCCACGCAACCAACACCCGGGCGATTGGCTGTCCGCGCACCCACAAGCTGCCCGGCAGGACAATCCACGTTGTGTCAGCTGTCACCAGCTACAGAGCTTTTGCGCCGATTGCCACCGCCGCGTGGGCGTCGCGCAAGATTCACCAAGTGCCAACCGACGCGCTGGCCGTCGCTTCCACCCTGCACCGAACGTCTGGACGACAGCTCCACGCAGCCCGCAGCATCACGCCTGGGAGGCGCAGCGCAACCTCAACAGCTGTGTGGCCTGCCATAGCGAGCGCGACTGCGCCAGCTGCCATGCGACCAAGGGAGTACGAGGCGGCCAAGGGATCAATCCGCACCCACTCGGATTTGCGTCGAGCTGCCGTGCGGCCTTCAGCCGCAACCCCCGCCCCTGCTTGGTGTGCCATAGCTCTTCCGACCAAAGGTTGGGGCCATGCCGCTGAAATTCGACGATTACTGCCCAAGCCGTCGGCGATATGGAGCACGTCCGAATTTCGGGATCGCACATAAGCCCACCTCACCCCACACCATCCACGAGTTGCTCGCTGAAGGCTCGGCCAACAGGTCCTGGCAATTGTACTTGCCCATGACCGGGTCGGAGGGCTATGTCCATTGGCGACCTTGGAGGGCAACACGGCGTGAAGGAATTGATTCGTTATCTGCTGGACAACATTCAGCTCGATTTTCAGGGCGAAATTTCGTTGGACACCGTGCGGGCCTTCCTTCGCGAGGACGACAGCCGCGCAGCGCGCAAGCTCTTGGGAAAGCTGATCGAGGACAAGGGCGTGGACGACATGCTCATCACCTTGGCCGACTGCCTCAAGGAGTACTTGAAGACCGGCATCAACGAGACCACGGTCTCGGAGCAGCTGAACATCTACTCGGACAGCTAGTTTCAATCCGTCGACTGGTTTCGATACGCCGTCGACTGGTTTCGATACGCCGACTGGCGCCATCGAGCGCAGCCTTCCTGTGTGCAGTAGTGCTGCTGTGGGGCTGCGATCTGAGTGTGCCCGCGCTCGACCACCCGTCACGGTCTTTCGACCGACCGCTGCTTCATCTGACAGCTATTACTGCCACTCGTGAGTACGACACGCACGGAGTCGCGGAGCATGTGGCGCTCAGTGAGGACCAGCAGACCGAAGGCATCGAGCTGTCTGCCAGCTTCCGGTTGTCCTTCGACCGTTTCTTGCTGCCCCACAAGGTGATTCGGCAGTCCGTCTGTCTCCACCCCACCACGGCGAAGGTCGACAGCATCGAAGACTGCTCCTCGCCCTATCAGCCCTTCACCGAGCCCGAGTACAACCCGGTCCTTCG
>CAZRGL010000650.1:0-6039 GCA_964599485.1 uncultured Polyangiaceae bacterium | reverse complement strand
TCCCCTTGTCCGTGTAGGAGTGGTTCTTGTGCGGGAGCAGGCTCGCCATTCCCAAGGCCGTGTACGAAGGAAGCACACCAAGCATTGCCGACAGCTCGGCGTCCATGCGGTACTTTCCGTTGAGCTCCTCGACGAGCTCCGCGGCAGCCTCGTATCGAAAGGCGTCGCTGATGATCACGAAGGCTCGTTTACGCTTCGACTCGAGCAGGTGGGGAGCGATCTGGTCGCGGTAGAAACGGGACTGCGCGTTGAAACCCGTCGCGCGCCACTCGCCAAGGAAGCCTTCGTCGAGGAGCCTGCTCCACTCCAAGCCCAGCGGCTGGAGAAATCCCTGGTCGTAAACTCGCTCGACCTCCTCAGCGAGTGTCTTCAGCAGGTCCCAACCCTTTCCGAGAGCGGACTTCGCCTTCGTCCAGAAGCGTCTGTAGAGACGGTCGAACGCGTGCATTGCGTCGCGGTAGGCCTCGAGCAGCGTCACGGGGCTGTCGAACCCAAGCGCTTGGCGATGCGTGTTGTGCAACGCAAAGAGCTCGGCCGCCGCAACGATGGCATCGTACGCATCGTGGATCGCCCGCCGATCCTTGGAATCACGCCCCGGACCAGCGAGCCAGTGTCCCGCCTGACGCTCAGAGGCAATGGCAGAGATCGGCGCGATGTCGATGGCACTCGCCTCACTGAGGACCCGTGCCTTCAGCCCAGATACCACGCGCTTTTCCGCTTCCCAGAAAGTAAAGACGCCACGGAGACTGCCAAGATTGAGGCCGCCAAGATGAGAGCCGACCTTCAGCTCTTGAGCGACGGCCGTGGCAGAAGCGTCGTAGCTCGTTGCTGCACCGCTGGAGTCGCGCCACTGGGTGAGAAAAACCACGGCGTTACGCCGGCCGCTTGGCGGCAACTCGAAGTGCGCAAGGGCCGAGATCCTCTCGTCACCAACCTGGTGAAAGAACTCGGATACGAATAGCCGCCTCAGGAGCGCGGACAGAGTCGGGCTCTCGGCCTCATACCCAAAAAGCTCCATCATGAGGCTCCAGAACCGCGACTCGAGCCCCATCTTCTCGAACGTCGCAAGGGCCTGCGGCTCAACCTCCAGAGAGAAGCTGCCCTGGCGAAGGTGTCCGTGGCACAGCGCCTGGAGCACCGCGAAAGGCGTCGCAACCGAGCTTCCAACGAGGACCGCCATCATCTTCAGGTCGATCGCCGCCTCGTCGTCGGCAGCTGCGAGCAGGCGCTTCAGCTTCTGCCTTCGGTCCTGGTTGCCTAGAAACGCTGCGCGCGCTTTGAGGTGGTCGCGAAGGTACAGACCAGTGAGCCCTAGCTCCTGCAACCACAGACTGGCCACATCCGCATGGAACTCCGCGCTGTAGAGCCGGATGTCGAGCAGCCAGTCATGCTCTGGCTCAGGGCGCGGTCCGGAGCTGTAAACGAGGTACCTTCCCGTGGTGTCGTCCGTCTCGAGCTTGAGCTTGGCAACCAGGCCACCGATCTTCGCGACGTCGAGCAACTGCGCACCTCCAAGGCCGTCGGGCAGCTGTTTGGCGACGTAGTCCGCGAACTCAGCATCGGTGTCGTGCCAGAACACCAGCCGCTCGCCGTCGACGACAAACTTCTGGTGCAGGGCCTTGTCGACCTCATGCGCCTTCACGAGACCTCCGGCTTCTTGCCGTGCACGGCCTTCACCTCCGCGAGGAGGTCACCGAACATGCCGTAGTTGACCTTGACGCCGTCATCGAGGTCGAGGCTGATGCGGCGGTCGGCGTAATGGCGCAGCTTCTCGTCAAACGCGAGCAGCTCCACCTGCTGCTTCTTCAGCTTGGCGAGCTCCTTCTCCAGACGCTTGCTGTGCGCCGTGGAGGTCGCAACCTGGATGTCGCCCTGCAGCTTCTCGATGCGAGCGGCCATCTTGCCCTGGAGGGGGATGACGTACTCGCTGCGCATGCGGGCGAGAGTGCCCTCGTTGTAGCGTTGGAGGTACAGGAGGCACTGGAAGGCCTTTTGCTTCCCGCTCGAGAAGAGCCAGTAGATGGGGCGCTTCTTATAACGCCTGAGGTGGTGGTCCTTGAAGAACTTGTCGCTGAGCCAGCGGCGAATGGTGTCGCGGCTGGACTCACCGCGCTTGGGGCCAAGGTTGTCGGCGACGAACGTGAGGTTCTCCTCGAGGCGCTCCGCGTCCCAGGCGACGGACACGAACTCGACGAAGCGGCGGCTAGCGTCGTCGTCGAACCAGGCTGTGTCGGTGACGGGCACGATGCCGTCATCGTCGGCGGGGAAGGTGGTGTGCTGGCTGGGGTCGAAGCCCTCGTTGCCGCTGTGAGCGTAGATGAGGCCCGGCGCGTCCAGGCTGTAACGACCCATCATGCAGCCAATGGCGTACGAGACCAGCTCCTCCATGGTGTCCTGGCGGAAGCGAGTCCACTGCTCCTCTTCGGTGAGCTTGCCGCCGTACCGGTAGGCGGGGTTGACCGTCAGGGTGATCTGCTCGATTGGGACGTCGGGCGTGAGCTCGTCCGCCAGGCCGTAGGCATCGATGAAGAGGCGGTTGTTGTTTTCTTCTAGCTCCTTCAACTCCGAAACAATGGCGCGGTTCTGGCTCGTCCATTCAGAGTAACTGGACTCGACGGTCGCCGCTGGCACTGCAGAGGTGGTTAGCAGGGGCAGCGACTGGAAGTCCCACGAGCGCTCGTAGGCGTTCCAGTCAGCTCGCGCCAGCTCAATAGCCTTAGCCGCCCCCTTTGTAATCCGTGTGTCGCTTAGCGCGCGAAGGGGTATCGGCAGGTTGCCGATGTCGCCTGTTTGGTACTCGATTGTCGGGTTTAGAAAGCCGAGAAAAAATTTGACCTGCTTCGTCACCAATAGTGCCAGCAAACCCGCGTGCTGGTCTGCCTTCGCGAAGCAAGACGAACCCTTCGCATCAAAGAGAAATCCGGCATCCGAATGGCGAACCCCAAAGTAGGACGAACTTGTGGCTGACCAAGAAATCGACTGCTTGAAGTAGTAGTCCTTGCTGCGCGGGTACGCACGGCCACTCTTGATGATCGCTTCGCCGTCATTGAGCCAATTCACGACGTAGTCGTTGTTGCCGAACCACTTTCTGAACGCGCCACCCTTGTTGTAGGGGAACCACTTCTTTGAAGAGCGCATAGCGGACTCTCTGTCAGTGATTCCTCGCCCCATGCAGCCAAAGTCGATCTCGGGCCATAGTCTCAAGAAGCGGTCATTGTTCCCGGTTGTCATCCCGCCCGTCGCTTTAGCAACCTCATGCAGTAGCGGGTATTCGCTGAACACCTGACGCACGCGTGGGCTGACCCAGTAGGCTATTGGGCCGCCTGGGATCTTCTCAAAATCGTCTGGGCGTGCCTGGTAGAACCATCCGCAGTTGCGGTCTGCGATTGCCTCGAGCGTTCTTTTCGGCTGAAGGTCAGCCCCATAGAATTCGGTCAACCTAATGAACGAGGCCGTACACCCTGGGGTTCGCGCAGCTCGAAGCACGAAAGTGCAAATGGGGACGTACGCAGACTCGAAGAACGCGTGGTACTCAGGCTGAATGAGTGACTGCAGTGAGCAGCTCTGGGTCAAGAGTTTCCGAAGCGGCTCGTATGTCCGCAAGAACATCCAAGTGAACGGCGTCATGAGCGCGACAAAGCCAGCATGCTTCGCAAACTTCGGGAAACGCTCCGCCGATACCGAGAAAAGGTCTGCGCTCGACTTCGGAAACTTGGCTTTAGCAAACCTCTTCACTGTGGCATTCATGTACTTGCTCCCCATATACGGCGGGTTCGCCACAACCGTGTCGTACTGGCGCGCAAGAACGTCAGCCTGAAGTACAAGGTGACTCAACCGCCTGAGCGCATCCGACACGAACAGATCGGTGCTGACGAGGCTGCACAACTTTCTAAGCGCCGGCAGCTTTTCTACTAAGCCGTCGGGCACTTGGATCAACGATCCAAGTGTTGTTGCATCATCGAATAGCCGCTTTATCTGCGCGAGATCCTCCAGCGTCAGCCCGTAGTTCGCGAGCTTCACTCCCTTTGCTAGGTTCTCGGTCTCGAATCCTGCACTTGTCGCAAGCGTCACGACGTTGAGTCTCACGCCTCGCCCAAAGAGCCGCCGGTCGTCCGCCCGTCCCTTCATCATCAGCGCGAAGCCGCTGAGCTGTGCAGCACGTTCGTCGATGTCGAGGCCGAAGAGGTTCTTCTCGAGGATCAGCTTGGCCACATCGCGCCGACGGTGCCCGCGCTCCAGGTAGATGGCCCTGAAGATGTCATATGCCTCCACGAGGATGTGGCCAGACCCGCAAGCTGGGTCGACGAGCGTGAGCTCCTCCGGGTGGAGCGTGCTCGGCGTGATAGCTGAAAGCTGCGCCGTCACCTCATCCGTCTGCTCGGCCGGGTCGATGTAGAATTCCATCTGGGACCGCAGTGGAGAGTGCGGATACGTCGCTAACCACTGGGCCCCAAGCGAGTTTTGGACCATATACTTCACGACCCAATTGGGCGTGAAGAGCTGGGTCGCGGCCGGGATATCTTCTGACTTAACGACCTTCCCGATGACTTCGTCCTTCCTCTCCGAAATGTAGAACTGGTAGAGCCAGCCGATGATCTCTATGTCCTGCCAGAGATCCTCGTCGATCGACTCAACCATCTGCCGCACGAGCGAGTCGCTGTGCAGGAGGTTCGCGGGGAGCAGCAGCTCCGTCTCGTTGCCGATGGGGTCGAAGATGAACGGCATCGCGCGATGCAGGGCGTCGCACTGAGCCCTAAGGAGCAGCCGGTAGAGCTCTTCGTCCTTGGTTCCCTCGAGCTTCAGCTCCACCGCCTTGGCTCGGTCGAGGCCGGGGAGGTCGACGTCCGCAGCGTGGTCGAGAATCTCGGGACGCCCGCGACCTTCAGGGTGACTCAGCACTCGGTAGCCGTGGTCCAGGTATCCGTGCAGCTCCATGTACCGGATGGCTGCGAAGCGGTTGAACCACGTGTAGGCGATGGCCTCCATCGTAGGCTCGAACCCCTGAGCACGGACCCGCTCAGTGAGCCTGCGGCGAGCAGGTGCGACGGCCTTGGGAAAGGCCCGGCCAGCGACAAGCAGAACGTCTCCCTCAACCTTGACCGCCAACGTCTCCTTGGCGGTGAGCCCTACCTTCGCTGCCTGGGCTTTCACCGCTGCGATGAATGCTTTGCGGGCTGCAGGGGCGTAGTTCTTGAGCTGTGTCGTTTCCATTGCGCTCCCGCTCACTTGATCTGCACGCGCTCGTCCGCCTCTAGGGCCGCCTCCAGCTCATTGCGGAGCTTGGTGAGAAACGCCTCAACATCGTCTGGGGTCTCTATGAAGCCACCAGTCCAAAGCGCCTTGGGCTCCACGACACGACGCTTCTTGACTTTGGGCTGGGGCGTTGAGCCAGGAGCCGCGCCCGGTTCCGGCGGCTGGGACGTCAGCTGCGCCTGCTCAATTTCCGTAAGCGCTCGGTCGAACGCTGCCTCGGCGGTCTGCCTAGCCTGCGCGATGTGGGCAATGCTCGAAGCCGTGGCGGCTGTTGCGCGAAGTTTGGTGAGCTCTTCTGTTGTTGCCGTGCGCAAAGTGGATGCGGCTGAAACCTTGTCCAGCTCCTCGGCGACTCCATCGAGCAATCCCTGAATCTCAGCGACAGCTGGCCCGCGTGACGCGGCAACGAGCGCATCGTTTGCGGTCTTTGCCTTGTGAATCAGGTCTGCCGCTTCGTGCAGGAGGTTGTAGGGCCGTGGGGTCGCAAGGATCTCTTCCATGCGCGCCAGTGCAGGGCCGGCCGCTTCGTCTTGCTCAAGCTGAAGGCGGTTCCGTGCGAGCTCGTCCACGGTCCCGCGCAGCTGCTCCCAGCTATGCTTCTGGTTCGTGTAGAAGCCCTTCAGGTCATGGTAGTCGTCGGCTAGGTCAAGCAGCTCGGACTTGTTATCGACGAACCGCTTGAGGAATCGGAGCGAGTCGTTCTCGTCGACGAACCTCCCGAGCACCCTGAGCCCCTCCGCGCTTTCCTGCCGCCCAGGGTTGTTGCCCGAGATCGCCAACGCTAGG
>CAZRGL010000649.1:0-6040 GCA_964599485.1 uncultured Polyangiaceae bacterium | reverse complement strand
ACTCCGCCGAGGACGACACCAGCGGCAACGCCGCCGAGGACGACAACGATTGATTGGCACGCTCGACAGACGACGTCAGCTCTGGGCTTTGCTGCTGCTCGAGCTGCGCACCAGCACGCGACGCCACAAGCTGGCAGCCAAGTCGCGGCTGCACCCCGTCACGCTCAACTTGCTCGTGCACTTCTTCATTGGCATTCCAGCCGCGCTGCTGGTGCTGACTGGCTCGCTAGATGGACACCAACCAACCTCCGTGCTTTCCCACGGCGAATCGAAGCTGGTGCTCTGGGCGATGGCCTTCGGCGTCATCACTGCACTGGGCGAAATGGAACAGCTGTGGCTCGCACGGACCCAGCACGAGCTGCTTGGGGCGCTGCCCTTGTCGCGCTCACAGGTGCTCTTTGCCAAAGCCGTGATGCTGCTCTTGCTCGCTGCCGCTTACGCCTTGGTTTTTGCGCTGCCGTCGCTCTTGATGGCACCTTGGGTGCTTCAATCTGGATTGACGGCGCTGTGGTTACTGCCCTGCCAAATCGTCTTGGGCGCAACATCGGCCGCAGGCTTGGCGTTGCTTGTCTGCTTGGGGATGATGGCCCTGATCCCCACGCGATTTGCGCGCGGGGCGTTTTCGATGGTTCGCTTGTTTGCGGGCTTGGTAGCCTTCGTCCTGCCCTACGGGCTGATGATGCAAGACGGCCTGAGGGTGCTTCATCCACCCGCCTGGCTCCACTACCTCCCGCCCATTTGGCTGCTAGCGCCTTTCGAGATCTTGCAGCGAGGCTGGGTGGGTCCGGCAACCTGGCAGTTGCCTGCTGGACTTGGCTACGCAGTCGTCATGGTGCTCGGTCTGTGGCCCATGTTGCGAGCCGCCGAATCGCGCATCGTCGAGTCAACCCGCTCTGGCCAACGTCGGCGTCGCAACTCGACTCAAACCACAGCGCAGTTGGCAACACAGCGGGTAAGCTGGCTGGCGCCGCGCGCACCGCTCAGGCGCGCCGCGTATTGCATCGCGCCTCGACTCATTTGGCGCGACACGCGGCTTCGTTCGGCGCTGATCGGGCAGCTGATGTTCCCGCTCGTATACCTGGTGTTGTTGTTGGTCGGTCCGTTTCACCGCCTCACGATGGTCTTGGTGTTCGCGCCGACCTTCCTGTCATTTTCGATGAGCATGCTCCAGGTTTGCTCCTTCAGCGAGCATCCGGATGCAGCCTGGGTCCTTTCGGTCATGCCCATCGACGACGCCAGACCCCTGTGGGAAGGCGTACAGCGCTATTTGCTGTTGCATGTGCTTACCCCGAGTGTGCTGATCGGCAGCCTCATCGCTGCCATTGCCTCAGGTGAGCCCTTGGCATTTGTTGCGGCGCTGCCACTGCTGCTCTCCTTTGCCTGTGCGGGACTCGAGCTTGGTCACTTCTTGGTCAACCAAGCACCCTTCACGCGACCCCTTCAGATGGGCGCAGCACAGAGCCGCCTGGTCACGAGCTTGGCGGTACTGGCCCTGCTGGTGGTACTGGCCGCGTCTTTGATCGCCGCCTACGTGCTGACCCGTGACTTGAACGCTGTGTTGGCGTTGGCGGTCGGGCTCGGTCTGGTGGTGTGGGCGGTTGCTCGATGGGCCCGCCGTAGCTGGGCGCCAATCATTGCGCCGCCTGTCGAAAGCGCTTCAGGAAGCTCAACCTCTACTTCGTGAGGATTCGCTTGGAGAAGAGCTTGCCAGACAGCTTGGGGTTGACCCGGTGCTTCTTGAGGAACAGCTTCGAGACCACGTTCTTGGCGTGGTCGGTGACCTTCATGGCCCGCGGAAAACAGTAGCCGCCTTCGCAGGAATACTGAGCTCGCTTCTCGGTTCTCAGATGTTTGCCGCTGTCGTTGTAGTAGAGGAATTTGACGGGCACCCAGCGGGATTTGTCGACCACCATGACAATGCTCGCGTAGGGCGCGTCGGTGCCAGCCTTCTCGGTGAGCTTCAGTTTGACCTTCTTGACGCTTTCCGAAAGCACGCGCGCTTCGTAGTACTTGGAGTAACGAGTGAGGGTCATGTCTCGAGCAGACATGGCGGTACCCAAGAAACCCGCATCGTTGACGTGACTGGCGATGCGGCGCACCTTTTTGAAGGCTGGTAGGTAGATGTACATCTTGGTGGGTGACAAGTGCAGCACGACGGTGCCGCTCATGTCTTTTGGTTCCGAGATTTCGGACAACTGCTGGTTGTGGCCACCAGCGGTTCTCATGCGCATCCGCAGCCTCAGCACCGACTTCTTGCCGCCACCGTCTTTGGTAACGATCTTGTAGTGGTAGTCGAGGGTCTTCCAACGGTTGACGGCTTCATCCACCTTGGCGAGCTCACCAGCGGCTTGGGCGCTGCCCGCGGTGGCCAGCAAGGCCAAGAGGACGGCGGCGACGGGTGCAATGAACAGCGTTCTATTCATGACCACAACCTAGCCGCAGTTGGCCTCAGAGCGAAGGGTCTAGCAGCGATACGACGCAAGTCGGCCCCTGGCGATGTGGTAGGCTTTTTGCCCACTGGCCTTTCGAACGTGAAGACCAAGAGCGACAACGACGGAGACTTGCCGCGTCCTGGGGACGTGATCAAAGACAAATATGCTGTCGTGCGCACGATCGGCCAGGGTGGCATGGGGGTGGTCTACGAGGGGCAACACTTGGGGCTGGATCAACGGGTAGCCATCAAGGTCCTGTTGCGCAACGAGGTCGCCGAGCTGATGACCCGTTTTCAGCGTGAGGCGCGGGCTGCGGGGCAGCTGCGCGGCGCCAACGTAGCCCGGGTCATGGACGTCGATGTCCTACCAAGCGGTAGGCCCTTCATGGTCATGGAATACCTGGACGGGAGGAATCTGGGCCAGGAGCTGGCCGCGCGTGGGCCTTTGCCGGTGGGCGAGGTCGTCGACTACGTGCTCGAAGGCTGCGCAGCGATGGCCGAGGCGCACCAGCTCGGCATCGTGCATCGCGACCTCAAGCCAGAGAATCTGTTCTTGGCCAACGAGCAAGGTGTGCGGCGAGTCAAGGTGCTCGATTTTGGCATCTCCCGTGTCCCCGTCGCCGACGAAGCACGGGTCACGGTCACCAAGTCATCGCTCGGAACACCACTGTACATGTCACCTGAGCAGATCCGTTCGGCCAAGCGAGCAGATGCCCGCAGTGACATTTGGTCGCTCGGCGTGATCCTCTACGAGCTGCTCTGCGGCACCCCTCCCTTCGAAGGCGAGAGCCCCACAGCCGTGGTCGCGGCAATCACCGTCGACAAGCCGCGACCTCTCAACGAGCGCGCACCCGAGCTGCCCCAAGCGCTTTCGGACGCGGTCATGAGATGCCTGCTCAAGGATCCGGATGCGCGCTTCCAGACGATCGACGACCTCGCAGAGGCTATCCTGCCCTTCGCCGAGCACGGGTTTTGGGGGCCTGTAGGCAGGCCCAGCTTCACCGATTTGGGTAATGAGCTGGTGCGGAGTGACTCGGACACCGAGCTTGCCGCAAGCGACGATACGGGCGCTGACGCCGAACCGGAACAGCAGAAGCCGCCGCAACAAGAGCAGGATGACCGCAGGCCCGTGTCAGCCAAGACCGACGACGGCACCTGGCGACAACTACCCAGCAAGCGCGCGGGCAACGCGGGCAGCACGCGACGCATTTTGGTCGTGCTCGCTGCGGCAGCTGTGGCCTTGAGCATTGCTGGGGTGCAAGCGCTGCGCTCCCGGAGCACGCCCCCGCCCGCCGAATCGCCCAGCGAAACTGCAGCCGGCAGCGCTGAGTCGGCGCCAGCCCAATCCGTGGCCACGACGAACGCGGCCCCCGTCTCGGCGCAGGGCAGGTCGGCCCCGACTGCCAGCGCAGTTGCCACACAAACTGCAAGCGCGCTAGCGGCTACCAGCGCAACGGACGCCAGCCCGCCGACCAACAGCGTGGCTGCCAGCGCGAAACCATCCATCAAGAAGACCACGCCCCGCGTGACCAAATCGCGTTCTACAGCTGCTGACCCGAACCCGCTCCATCTGTGAATCCGTTCGCAGATCGCAGCAGTAGTCGCGCTATGATGCGCGGCGATGCGTAAGCGGTTCGTATTGTTGCTTGCTGCTTTCGTCGCCCTCATGGCGACGCCCGCTGCGTTAGCGCAAACGACCGAGGCTCCGTCCGCCAAGCGCGGCGCTTCGGCCTCCGAGCAACACAACGGAGACGATGAAGGCTCCCAACAGCAGGCCATGCTCCTCAAGGAGCAAGGCGACTCAGCCATGCGCTCGCTCGACTATGCTGGGGCACTCAGCAAGTACACCAAGTCATACGAGCTCGATCCAAAGCCCGCGCTTCTGTACAACCGCGGCCGCGCGCTGCAAGCGCTGAGCCGTTTTCCCGAGGCGCTCGACGAGATGATGGCCTTCGAGCAGCAAGCCCCTGCGAAGCTCAAGAAGCGGGTCCCGAAACTGCGCGAGCTCATCACCGAGCTGCGAAGCAAAGTGGCGCGGCTCGATGTCAAATGCAACGTCGCCAAGGCGCGGGTGCTGCTCGACGGAAAGCTGGTCGGCACGACCCCCTTCGCCAAACCAATCCGCCACAACGCGGGACAGGTCAGCGTGGAGATTCGAGCCGAGGGCTACCATCCTCACACGCAACAGCTCGCGCTCGGGGGTACTGAGACGCACACGCTCACGATTTCGCTCCGCTCGCGGGCAACGACCGCGATTCTCAGCGTGAAGTCACCGGTCGCCGGAGCGGTGGTGTTCGTCGACGGCAAGCGCATCGGCACGGTCCCCGCCGAAACCATCGTCGATGCTGGCACCCGCCAGGTGGTGGTCGAGCACGCAAGCCACGAAACGAGCGAAACCACGGTGGTGGTCAACGCTGGAAAACGCAAAGAGCTCACCATCGTCCTCGAGCGGTCTGCAAGCATCGTCCAGCGGTGGTGGTTCTGGACCAGCATAGGGGCGGTGGTCGTCGCTGGCGTAGCGGTCACCGCAATCGTCCTGAGTGAGGGGCCAGCAGATCAGGGTGATATCCCTCCTGGTCAGGTCTCGGCCCCGCTCCTGGGTCAGATCTCGGCTCCGCTCCTGTCTTTCTGAGCCCACTGCTCATCCGCCCGTGCAATAAACTCAACTCGATGCCTCGACCGCCTGCACCTCTTCGACACCTCCACGACCTGGAGCTGTTGATCCAAGCACACCATCCGGTGATCTTTCTCGAAACCATCGAGGAGGAGCGCGCAGAGGTTTTGCTCGAGCATGTCGCTAGCGAGCTCGACCTGCTCTACGCGGTGTGGGCTCCCCACCGCGGCATAACACATCAAATGGTGGGGACGGCGATCGACAACACGGAGGAGCCGGGCGCTTGTCTGGCGCACATCCACGAGGCCAAGGGCGAGACGCTGTACTACCTGCGCGGCTTCGTTCCTTCGCTGCAGGACGGCGTGGTGCGAGAGCGCCTCAAAGAGGTCTATCGTGCGCTTTGGAAACACCGTGGCGCCGTGGTGTTGTCTGGGCCCGGCAGCTTCGAGCTTCCCGACGACATCGGCCGCTTGGCCACGATTGTTCGACTCGAGCCCCCTACCGACAAGGAGTACCACCAGTACCTGTCGGCCATGTTGCGCAGCTTGCGCCAACGGGAGGAAATCCGGGTTCACATAGACAGCCTCGACGTAGGCCGGCTCATCCAGCAACTGCGTGGGCTGACTTTTTTCGAGGTCAAGAAGGTGATGACAGCAGCCATCGCCGAAAGCTGGACGCTGGATCGCACAGTCATCGCGCGAGTCCTGGAGGCCAAGAAGGAGATCATCCGTCGCAGCGGTGTGCTCGAGTACACCCCCTCGGAGCAAGGCCTCAAGGACATCGCCGGGCTCGAGCGCCTCAAAGCTTGGTTGCGCAAGCGCAAGAGCGTCTTCGCCGATCCGAAACGAGCGGCTGAGTTCGGCCTGAGCCCACCCAAAGGGCTCATGCTGTTGGGCGTACCCGGCTGCGGCAAGAGCTTGTCAGCCAAGGCAGTAGCCTGTGAGTATGAGCTGCCGCTGGTGCGGCTCGATCCGGGCGCGCTCTACACCAAATTC
>CAZRGL010000648.1:0-6042 GCA_964599485.1 uncultured Polyangiaceae bacterium | reverse complement strand
GTGCAGCGCTCCATCAAGCCCGACATCGCCGCTGGCCGTCTGGACAAGCGCGAGCTGCGACTGCTCAAGCACGAGATCCCCATGGCCGCCAAGCACCTGCGCAAGCGCTTCAAGACGCAGCTGAAGCCTCCCGCAGAGCATGGCGATTTCGGCTGGCTCAGCAGTCTCGAACGGTATCGCTACGTGCGCACCATGCTGCAGCAAGGGCGCATCCAGATCCGCAAAGGCAATCTGCTGACCGACAAAGCGCTGCCCGCCATCGCCGACAGCGCCCGACAGCTGGGCACCTACGTGCGCTTGCTCTACACCTCCAACGCTGATGATCAGTGGATGGTCACGCCACAATACCGCGCCAACATGGCCACCTTGCCTTTCGATGAGCGCTCGGTGGTGCTGCGCACGATCTACCCGCGCAACAAGCCCAACAAGAAGGTCGCCCCGTGGGACTACGTGGTGCACGCGGGCCTCGACTTTCAGCGGCGCATTGCCGGCGAGCGGGTCAAGTGGCTCTGGTGGCTGTCCCAACAAGGTCGCCGGCACGCTCCCGGAAACGTCGTGACCATCGCGCTGCCCGGGCGAACCACCCGATGACTCGACTTTGGAGGCTTTTGCTGTGCGTAGCCCTGCCCTGCGCCTGCAAACCAGCACCCCCACTTGCGCCGCAGCCACCGCTAGCGCCTAGCACGACCGCGACATCGATCGCCCCCCGACCGACAGCGACCGCGGCGCCTGAAACCACATCCGCCACCCCATCCGCCGCCGCAACCGCTTCTTCTCCGCCGGCCAGCACTGCCACGACCAAACCCGAGCCGAAGCAGGTGAGCTTCTTGAGCGTCGGCGATGTGATGCTGTCACGCCACGTCGCCGGCGTCATGAAGACCGCCAATGACCCACTTTTGCCTTTTGCGGGCATGAGCGAGGTGTTTGCCTCGGTCGACTTCAGCTTCGGCAACCTCGAGTCACCCTTCAGCGGAAAAGACTTCTTCAGCCTGGGACCGGCGCACATCTTCAACGCGCCACGCTGGGCCATCGCGGGCTTGGTCAAGCATCGCTTCCGCGTGATGAGCCTCGCGAACAACCACGCCCTCGATCAGGCCAAGCCCGGCCTTTGGTTCACCTTCGAACACCTGCGCAAGCACGACATTGCCTTCTTCGGCGCGGGCCGTAATGCCAAGCAGGCCTGGACCCCGGCGGTCGTGGAAGTACGCGGCGTGCGCATCGGCTTTTTGGGCGCCTCCTACGCCTCGCTCAACGACAGCGGCAAGACCTGGCTGCAGCTCGTCGCTCGCATCGAGGACAAGGGTCGGCTCAAGCGCGCCATCAGCGCTTTGAAAACCAAGTGCGATTTCATCGTGGCGAGCATGCACGCCGGAATCGAATACGTCCCGAAGCCTTTTGGTCCCCAGATCCTCTTCGCCAAAGCAGCCATCGACGCCGGCGCCGACGTCGTCATCGGCGCCCATCCGCATGTGGTGCAAACCGTCGACCGCTATCGCGGCAAGTACATCTTCTATTCGCTCGGCAATTTCATCTTCGACCACACCAAACCGCACACCGACGAGGGCGTAGCGGTCAAGACGATATTGCGCGCTACACCAAAAGATGGTGGTGGCAAGGTGGTAGCGCTCGATCGCTACGAGCTGATTCCCTTCGTAATCGAGAACCGTAGCAGTCCGCGCCCCATCGACGGAGCGCGCGCGGCCGCCATCCTCAAGCGGATGAAAGTCTCGGGCAACATCCTCCGTTAGCGCGGGCCGTGGTGCGCTTTGCCTCCCCCTGGCGGCGAGATTCTGCGAGCATAGAGGATTGAGCAGGAGCTTCTTCATGTCCCCAAAGCGCTTTCGCACCCTTCGTTTCATCCGCCTCGTTGGCGTTCCCTTGTTGGTGGCCGCGTCCACCGTAGCGCTGGGCGCGATATCGTGTTCCGATAGCACCACGGTAAACAAGCCTGCCACCAGCGGGGCCGGCGGAGATACGACCACCAGCTCTGACACCGCCGGTAGCACGGGCTCGGGCGGCTCTATCTTTGCTGACGGCGGGGACGCTGGCTGCAGCGAGGGACAAGCCTGCGGCGACGGCGGTATTTGCTCCGGCGACGGAACCTGTTGCGATCCTGCGTTGGTGTGCGGCGCGAGCTGCTGCACTACCGCCCAGGCCTGCTCGTTCCAGAAGTGCGTGACGCCCGGCAACCTCTGTGTCGACTCCAGCGACTGCCAGCCAGACGAGTACTGCGATTTTGCCTTCGCAGAGCCACCCGAGACCGACGCCGGCGCGGGCGGCGGCTGCCAAGGCGGAGCCGAGCTGCTTCAGGGCAAATGCATGCCGCGCCCGCCCGAGTGCGGCCCCAACGAGGATCCGGGCGACCCACCCAGCTGTATCGCCAAATGCGAATACAAGCCACCGACCAGCGCCTTCGATCCGGTGCTCAAGTACAGCTGGGGCGGGCAGACCAGCTCGCCGTACTCCACCGATGTGATGATGACGCCCATCGTGGTCCAGCTCGATGACGACAACTGCGACGGTAAGGTCAACGAGCGCGACATCCCCGAGATCGTGTTCGCCACCTTCACTCAGGGCGGCTACTACCGGCCGGGCACCCTTCACGCCATCTCTGTGATCGACGGCCAGGTGGTCGACAAGTTCACGGTGCCCAATGGAGTGCATGGAAGCAGCGGACTTGCAGCGGGCGATCTGGACGGCGACGGGGTGCCCGAGGTGGTGGGTTGCATGGCGCCCGCGCCCGGCGGAAGCAGCTGCTGCGATGCACAAGCCCAGAACACCGGCGTGGTGGCCTTCAAAGCCGACGGCAGTGTCTTGTGGACCCAACCTGACACCAACAAGGTGCACTGCGGCTACGAGTCGCCCGCGATCGCCGCTCCCAACGGCGACGGCAACGTCATGGTTCTGGTCGGCCTGACAGTGCTCGATGGCAAAACCGGCGCGGTCGTCAGCGAGCTCGATCCGGCAACGAGCTATGGTGTGCGCCTGACTGGCTTCGCCGACGTCGACAAGGACGGCGCCCAGGAAATAATCGACGGGCAGCGCGCTTACCGGCTCAACGGCACACCGCTGTGGGATCTACGCACAGGCCCGGACGCCATCACCCGCGGCTACCACGCTGTGGGAGACTTGGACAACGACGGCACGCCCGAGGTCGTGGTGATTTCATCTTCGGATCCGCACGGCGCCCACGTCTTGCACTACGACGCCAACAGCCCCACGGGCGTCAAGCTCATCCGCAAATCGGTCGACATCAACAACGGCGTCTCGACCAAGACCTTCTGCAACGCAGGCAGCGAGTACGGCGGCGGCCCTCCGACCATCGCCGACTTCAACGGTGACGGCTTCGCCGACGTCGGCGCGGCAGGCGCGGTGGGCTATGTGGTGCTCGACGGCAAAAAGCTCATGGATCCGAACGTGGCCAACGACAAGACCGTCATGTGGTTCAAAACCACCAAGGACTGCTCGTCGGCGGTGACCGGCAGCGCGGTGTTCGACTTCAACGGCGACGGCAAGGCCGAGGTGGTCTACTCCGACGAGATCCACTTGTGGATGTATGACGGAACCACCGGCGAGAATCTGATCAACGAGACCTGCAACACCACCGGTACCCTCTTCGAGTACCCCGTCATTGCCGATGTGGACAACGACGGCCAAGCCGACATCGTCATGGGCGCCAACGCCTACGCCTACGCCTGCAACAACACCAAGCAAGCCGGCATCAGCATCTACGGTAGTGCTACTTCTTCCTGGGTGCGTACGAGGCGGGTGTGGAACCAGCACACCTATCATGTGACGAACATCGACGAGAGCGGCGCTGTTCCGGCCAGCGAAAAGCCGAACTGGTCGCAGCCCGGGCTCAATAATTTCCGGCAAAACAAGCAACCCGGCGCAGAGTTCGCCGCGCCTGACCTGATTGTGAGCGTCTTTCCGGTGTGCAGCGGCAGCTACGGTATGGCCGCGCGGGTACGCAACATCGGCCAAGCCTCGGTGCCCGAAGGCGTGGTCGTCGGTTTCTATCTGGGCGACCCGCAAGACGGCAACAAGCTGGGCGAGGCCATCACCACCAAGGTGCTCTTCACGCTGGGCAGCGAGGACGTCGTTCTGCCCCTCAGCTCCCCACCCAACAGCGTGGTCACCGCCGTGGTGGACGACGGCGGCCCGCCCCACAAGTGGGTCGAGTGCCGTACCGACAACAATACCTCGACCGCCGTCGATCCTGGCTGCGGGCCGAATTGACCTCCTGAGGGCGCCACGCTCAACAGTGGGTTGCCATTTGCCTGCGGCCGCTGCAGGGTGCGCCCGATGCCCGAGCCGAAGCTAATCGACATCGCAGCAATCCGCGCGCTGCGGCAGTCAACGCTGCCTTGGCAGATGTCGGTGCGCGACGCGCCGCGCGTCTGTGATCCGGCCGGCTTGTTTCGCATCGTGCTCATCGTCAGCCCCGGCTCGAACACGATTCGCCACATGTCCCCTTTGCTGGAGATCTACGGCGCCGAGGGCGAGCTGGTCAGCGCGCTGGAATCAGCGATGTTGCACGCGGGCCCCGGACTGTCGGCAGCACGACCACCGAGCGTATTGGTCGACAGCGAAGCGGTGGCCGCGCGCGTCGCTGACGCCATGGCTGCCTGCGACGTGCAAGTCAAAGTCCAGCGCAAGCTCGACGCGATCGAGCCGGTGCTCGAGCAATTGGCGCAGCGCCCCAAGCTCTTCAGCGAGGGAACCCTATTGGGCAGCAACCACTTGGAGCTCGAGCTGGCCGCCGCCGCCGCGACCATCGCCGAGCTCGAGCCGTGGCGTTACGTGCAAGGTGAGGTCCCTTTGGAGCTTCACACCGACGACGGGCGACCCAATCGATTCGTGCTTTTCTTGGGGGCTGCGCGCGAGGTGGAAGGCGTGGCCCTATACGACAACTTGGCATCTTGGGAGCTGGCCCAACAGCTCGAGCCCCAAAACGGTATTTGTGGCGACACCATTCGTCAGCTCGGTGGCTGTTCGCTATTGTTCGACCGTGCCAGTGAGGCACCGGTCACCGTTCGCGCCGCCTTCGCCCGCCGCGGGCTCTGTGTGGCCCATGGCCTGTACCCCAAGTTCATGCTGCTCGGCGGCTCGGTGATGAGCCGCGACATCGACAACGAGCAACGAGCACGCGAAGCTTGGCGCGATCTGCAGTGCCTCGCCACCATGTTGCAGCAGCACCGCGACCGGCTCGCCGATGGGGAGCGTTTCCGCGTGACCATGAAGCTCGACTCCGGCCTTTCCTTCAGCGTCGATGTCCGTCTGGATTTGCAGAGCGATCCGGAAGAGCTCGCTACGCTTGCCGAGCACGATGAGCTAGACGAGCTAGACGAGCTGGACGTGCACGACGAAGACCGCCCTTCGGCCGGAGAGCCGGGACCGCTGCTCGGGGAGCTCGATTACACCTTGCTCGTCGCCCATGTCGCCGCTGGCTTGCTCCGCAGCGCCGCGCCGCAAGTGACGGCCAACGAAAGCGACGACCAAGCTGCTGTTCCCGCGATCGTCATCAAGACCACCAAGCGCGAGGCGAAGCGAGCCAAGCGCTTGCTCGCCGAGGTGGACGGCATTCACGTGACCCGCTTCGAGCAGGACGGCCGCACGCACGAGGCCATTCTGGCCTTCTCGGGCGACACCATGCTCGGCACGATCGCTTCGTTTCCGACCACCGACGACCGTCCGCTCGCCTCCGAGCAACTTCGCGCCGGCGCATCCGAATGGCGTGACAGAGCGGTGCTGATTTTCGCAGGCGGCGGGGCCAACCGAGGCATCGATCGATTGCGCGTCAACGACGTGGTCGGCGCCACCCGCGTCGAGCTCCTGGACTGAGCGGGGGTAGGCAGAGCCGCTGAGGCGTTCGAGTCCGGGTCCGGGTCCAGGTCCGCGTCCGGGTCCGGGTCTGCGTCCGGGTCCGGGTCCGCGGCCGCGTCCGACGCGGAGTGTGGGAAACCGAATTCGGCTCGGCCCGCTCCCGCTAGCGGTTGTTCTTGGTGAAGGTGAGGGTTTGGGAGCGGCGCCCGCAGCGGG
>CAZRGL010000647.1:0-6044 GCA_964599485.1 uncultured Polyangiaceae bacterium | reverse complement strand
CCACGCCGATGCAGACACGCACGCGGATGCGGACACGCGCGCCGGTGCGGATACGGACACGCGCGCCGATGCAAACCCGGACGCGGACACGGACACGCACGCGGATGCGGACCCGGACGCGAACCCGGACGCGGACATGAATGCGGATCCGGACGCGAACCCGGACGCGGATGCGGACGCGGACGCGGATGCGGACACGAATGCGGACGCGGAGCGCTCAGCCTCCGACGATCACCGATTGCCAATGGCGCGATCTGGTCGGCACCAATCAATGGTATGCGCTCACAGATTGGGCATGAATCTTCACAGTTTGCACAATTGCCACCATTAATGGCCGATGGGATTCGGATTGGTGTGGCGCAGGTCGAAATCGTACGTCAGACTTTTGTTATGGGAAGCGCGATTCACCGGTCGCGCCTCTTCGCGGCACGAGCTGCAAGGATCACGTGCGCCGCAATCGTCGTGCTTTGTGCGACGGCGTGCGGCTCGAGGCAGGCGCATACCAACATCCCCTCAATAGCTGAAGCGACACCGAGTCCGGCGCGCCTGGCCATGGCCAGCTCGACGCTCGTCGTCCGCGGCGCCGAACGGACGCTGGCCGCACAGCTCAGGATGCTCGACGCCATCAAGCGCGCGATAGAGCAGCGCCCCGCGTGCAACGAGGCTCGTGAAGCACGCGCTTCGCTGGGGCGCGCCAACAGTCGCCATGAAGCGGTAGCGCGTCGTGGCTGGTTGCTGCTCGAAGGAGAAACCGACCCCGCGTGCGCCGGCGAGCTTGCACCTTCGCCGTAGCGGAGCAGACAACAAGCTGCCCATAATGCTGGGGTGGAAGCCGTCATCTTCATCCTGGTGCTCGCGCCACTGCTCCTGTGGGCCCAGCAGCATCATCAGAAGCGTGTCTCGGAGACTGATCGCGTCTGGGAAGAGGCGGCCGAGGAGCTCGAAGGGGAGCTCGTGTTGGGTGACAGACATTGGTACGGCCGCGACCCACGCGTGCTGTACGCAACGGTCGACCGGATTCAGGTGAAGGTGGACCACTACTCAGTACGCTCCAACAACACGAGCACGACCTTCACCCGAATGGTCGCCAACGCCCGAGGTCCGGCCGGCCTCGAGCTGCAAGTCTACCGAACGACGGCGCTGTCAGGCATCGCCAAAGCGCTGGGCTTTCAGGATGTCGCCACCGGCGATCGCGCGTTCGACGACCTGTTCATCGTCAAAGCAAACAAGCCCGCCCTGGTAGATCCTTGGCTCAACTCCACCGTCCGCAAGCGGATCGCCAAAGCTGAGGAGTATGAGTATGCCTTGAAGGAAGGCAAGGCTATCGCAACACGGACAGGCCTCGAGGCCAGCGTCAGCAATTTGGTCGATGCGGTTCGGGCGACAGCCGCCTTCGCTGATGGCCGCCAGCGTGTGCTCAAGATTTGGAAGCGCATCGCTGACGATCTGGAGGGTGGTGAGGTGCGCAAGGTCAAAAGGGGCTGGTTGCGGCTGGAAGGCGCCCTGAAAGGCGTGGTAATCCACATGGGAACCCGCCTCTTCGAGGGCGAGCACTACACCTACGTGCGAGCGCAGACTGTTGGGGCCATGCGCACCTGTTTCAGCTTGGGCTACGCGCAGGGATTGAGCGACCAGCAACTACCGCCGGCACAGCTGGACTGCCTAACGGGCGCCGAGCTCCGCACCAACGACGCCGAAGGCGTTGGCCGACGCCTGGATGCAGCCACCTTGTCGTTGCTCGATACGCTGGAGCCCGATCTCGTCGATGCCGACGAGAAACAGGTCACGGTAAGCGCGCTCGGGGTGGTGACGGGCTCACGAACCCTGCGCACCATGCTCGAGCTCGCCACAAGCCTGGCGGCCGCGGAGGGGCGCGGCCCGTATCGCTGAGACCAGGTGGCACCTGAAGCGCGGTCGGGCGCATAATGGGCATGTGGAATGGTCTGTTTTCGTCATACCTGCCGTGGTGGTGGTTTTGTTCGCTCTCGAGCGCCAGCGTCATCGAAAGCACCAACGCATCCAAGAACGACTGACCATCAACCGCGCCTGGAAGCAAGCCGCCAAGCAGCTCGACGGCGTGCTCAGGCTAAGTGATCGCGACGAATCACGGGTGCTGGTTGCGACGGTGGATGGGGTAGAAGTGACCGTTGAACACCACAAGTCGCGCTCCAGCAAGAGCGACGAGGACGACACCCGTTTGCTGGCGGTGGCGCGCGCGCCCGAGGGGCTCGAGCTGCGAGTCGATCGGGCAACAGCGGGGGCAGTGGTGGCTCGGTCACTGGGCTCTCAAGATGTCGCCACCGGCGATCGCGCCTTCGACAACATGTTCGTGGTGAAGTCCAACACGCCCAGCGTCGTGAGTGTTTGGCTGAACGCCGCCGTTCGCAGACGTATTTCCATCGCGGACGCGTACTGGTTCACTCTTGCCGATGGCGAAGTCCGTGTGGGCCGCACCGGAATGGAGCGTCAGGCGGAAGATTTGGTCGACGCTGTGCGTGCAACCGCTGCCTTTGCAGACGGTCGCCAGCGTGTGCTGAGAGTGTGGAAAGCCGTCGCCGACAGCCTGGACGGGGGAGATGCGCGCAAAGTCCAAGGCGGCTGGGTGAGCGTGGAGGGCATGCTCGCGGGCGTAGTGGTGCACATGGGGACACGTGTCTTCAAAGGCGAGCATTACACCTACGTTCGGGCGCACAACGCAGGTGCCAAGCGCGCCTGTTTCAGCCTCGGCCGCGCCCAGCAGCTGAGCGACCAGCAGCTGCCGCCGGCAACGATCGATAGCCTCGCAGGGACTGAGCTTCGTACCAACGAGGTCGAAGAAGTGGACCAGCGCCTCGATTCGGCCACGTTGACGCTCATGGATTCACTCGGGCCGGAGCTGGTAGACGCATGCGAGAAACATGTAACGGTGAGCTTGCTCGGCGTGGAAACAGGCGAACGCACAATACGCAGCATGCTCGAGCTGGCAACGAGCCTGGCGGCCCCCGAGGGTCGCGGACCATATCGGTAGCTTGGAAGCAGGCGGCTGGCGCCGCAGGCGTTGTCGCACCTCTGCCCACCCCTTGGGGTTCGCCGTGCAAGGCTCTCTGTCGTTGTCGCTCCTGCGCTGATAGACTGGTCGACTTGAGGTAAATGCAATGCATCGGAAGACCGGTACCGCCCTTATTTTCATATCCACCCTTCTCGCCACCCTGTGGACCGCTTGCGGCAGCAGCACAGACGGGACGACCAAGACAACGAGCAGCGGTAGCAGCAGCGGCACCGCTGGTAACACGTCCTCCGGCACCGGCGGCGAAACGTCGAGCGGCCTCGGAGGCGGCTTCACCGGCACCGGTACCGGCGGCAAGGGCACGGGCGGCGGCGTAGAGGGCTGCAACCCACAGACCTTCACTCTGCAGCAAGCGCCACCTCCCGAGGTGTACCTGGTGATTGACCGAAGCGGCTCGATGAACGATCCCGGCGCAACCATGGGTATGACCAAGTGGGACGAGCTCAAGAGCGCTGCTGACACTGCCCTGACCCAGTTCGAGAGCCAGATCCACTTCGGCGTGCTGCTCTACCCGACCGGACAAGAGTGCCAGACTTCTGGACCGCAGGTGGCCTTTGCTGACAACAACAAGCAGGCCATCATGAACGAGATCAACAACACCGTCCCGGCTGGTGGCACGCCCACCGCTGCCGCGCTCAACAACGCGGCGGCCTCGCTGAGCAGCCTCGGTTCCTTGGAGTCGCCCAAGTTCGTCATCCTTGCAACGGACGGCGGCCCCAACTGCAACTACTTCCTCACGGCCAACCCCTGCACCTGTAGCAACGCAACACCCGACTACTGCTGCACCAACTTCCCTGGGGCGTGTTTCTTCGGATCGAGCTGCCTCGATGACAAGGGTACGCTCGACACGATCAAGGAGCTGAAGGGCACCCACAACATCGACACCTTCGTGATCGGCTTGGCGGGGACGGACGAGTACAAGGACCTGCTCAACCAGATGGCCAAGGACGGCGGGCGCCCGCAGCAAGGCGGCATGACCGACTACTATGCGGTCGCCGACCAAGCACAGCTGCTGAGCGCCATGCAAACCATCGCGGTCTCGGTCATTTCTTGCCAGATCCAGCTCGAGTCCGCCCCGCAGGTCCCCGATGGCGTCTCAATCTACGTCGACGGCAAAGTCGTTCCGCACGACAAGACCAAGACCAATGGCTGGGACTACACCGATGACACGCACACCGTCATCGAGCTGTACGGCGCCGCTTGTGAAGGCATCCAAGACGGCGAAGAGCACAAGATCACGGCCACGTTCGAGTGCGAGATCAACTAACGGAGCCGCTTGGCGTCAACGGGCGCGGCCAACGCATCCATACAGAAGGGTGGCGCCCCTGCGATGACCTGGATCTACGACTACAACGGGCGACAACACAGGCCAGCCTCGCCTGACCGCTTTGCACCAGCAATGGCGCAAGATCCGCGGCTACAGCAACGCTGTTCGGCGGCCTTGGGAATGACGAAATGGACCGCCCGGCCAACAAGCGTGTATCCCTGAATCATGACCCATTCAGGCGACGGGAGAATTCAGGAAGACACCCCAAATGATCATCCCGATCAACTGGGTTTCCCTGCTAGCATCGCGCCATGACTTCTTGTCAGCGGTGGCTGCTGCTCGCCGTCTTGATGTTGGTCGGCGTCCCCCTCACGGGCTGCCAACGTGTGGCACCCTACCAGCGTGGTCGCCTCGCCCATCCGACCATGAGCGAAGACTACACGAGCTGTCGCGGGCGTGAACACGTGCATGCTGTGCACGAGGGCGCACTCGGCGGCTCGGCCAACCCAGCGAGCGGGTGCGGGTGCAACTAACTGTTCGATTGCCAAGCTCAACGACCTTGGTGTTTGCGCTCGGTTGCAGCATCGGCATGCTGCTCGCTGCTGGTTCTGCGCACGCGACGCCACCCAAGGCGCAGGCGAAGGAAACGGCGCTGCCGGTCAGCATCAAGGCGGATGCGGAAGTCTCCTACTACATCGACACCGATGGCGTCTCCGTGGTGACACCTACCTCGGGTTTCGCTGTCGGGGACGCACTTCGCGGCTGGTCGGTCAATGCAACGTACATGGCCGACATCGTCACCGCCGCTTCGGTCGACATCGTGGCGAGCGCGAGCGAACGCTGGACAGAGCTGCGGCACGTGGTGAGCGTGGGAGGTAGCTACGAGCCCGTCGCGGTCCGCGCGAGCCTCTCGCAAGAGCCTGACTACACCTCGATTACTGGGGGATTGTCGGGCACTCATGACCTCGACGACAAGCATGTCCAGCTTCGAGGCGGGTACAGCTACATGCACGACATTGCAGGGCGGGGCGACACGCCCTTCTCGGTCTACGCCCTCGAGCTCAACCGCCACACCTTCCAACTCGGCAGCGCCTTCGTCATCAACCGAAGCACGGAGCTCACGCTCTCTGCCGACGTGGCCCTCGAGCACGGCCGCCAGGAGAAACCCTATCGCTACCTGCCGGTCTTCTCCGCAGACGCCGCCGCGCTCATCGGGACGGGCGACACGGTCAACAAGGTGAACCGCTTGCGCTTGCCGGGACGTATGGAGGAGCGCGTACCCGAATCGCGGCAACGTTTCGCGTTCACGGCTCGCCTGGCGCGGCGCGCAGACGCCGCCACCTGGATGGTAAAGGAACGCCTCTACGCCGACAGCTGGAGCGTACTGGCTTCGACGAGCGACGTTCGCTACCTGATGGATGTGGCCAAACGCTGGGTGCTTTGGACTTCGATCCGCGGCCACCTGCAAACCGGAGCGAGCTTTCATCAGCTGGCCTACGAGGCCAAACGGATCGGCGACGGATTGCAGCTACCCGAGCTGCGCACCGGCGACCGCGAGCTGAGCCCGCTGGCAGCGGCTACCTTCGGCGTGGGGGCGCGGTGGGACATCGGCGACGGCAGCCGCCGTCTTGCCTGGAGCCTGAGCGCCCAAGCCGAGGGGACCCACACCGAATACTTCGACACGTTGTACATCGACCGCAGACACGCCTTCCTAGGTGTTCTCCAACTCCA
>CAZRGL010000646.1:0-6046 GCA_964599485.1 uncultured Polyangiaceae bacterium | reverse complement strand
AGGCCGAGTTGGCGAAGGGCATATCTGGCTTGGTGACTAGCCGTGCAACAACGCCGTGCAGCGCCGGTCGAGTCCTGTGTCCCGCTCCACGATTTCGCGACGTTGTCCTGCCACGATGACCATGCCGCCGCGGGGCCCTAAATCGCCTGCCGGCCCCAGCATACGACGCGGTCCTCGACCGTGATGGCACACGTCGTGTCGCTGGAGAAGGCAGCCACGGCCTTGACGGCTCCTACCACAGTGACTCGGGTGGGCTGTGCTCGTGGCAGGGTCGTGCCGTCACCCAGCTGACCCCACCGGTTGTCGCCCCAACAAAAAAGCGCGGCAGGGGCCGTAATGGCGCAAAGATGCTTGAAGCCCAACGTGACCGAAACGACGTCCGCCAAGCCGCTGACGAGCGCAGCTTTCAGGTCTTGGCCCCAGCAAGCGAGCTGGCGGCCCGCGGTGACCGCGCACGCGGTAAAAAACCCTGCGGCAAGCTGCGTGGCCGTCACCCCTTCTACGTCGCTGGGCAAGGGACTGTCGCCGAGCCGAAATCGGTGGCACGACACGTGGCCAGCCGAGCTCAGGGTGCAAGCGCCATCGGACCAGTTGGCGTGGACACTGCGTGGCGGCTCCGTCGTGGGCAGCGTACGAGTGCCATCACCACTGTTGCACTTGGCTGTTTCGTCCGCGACCACGCACCAGCCGCCCGCAAGGCTGACATGCTGTGTCGGTAGTCCCTCGAGCTTGACGAGCGCGGGGGGAATCTTGCCCCAACAGGACAGCTCGCCTGCCAAGCCGATCCCACAACCAAAGTCACTGCCGATGGTGAGCCGCGCCACTGCACGATCAAAAACGCGCTCCGCTCGAGGAGCCGCCTCGTCAGCCCTGAAGCACCACACACCATCTGTAGCGGTGATGCAGCCCAGAGTGCGTCCGTATCCATTGCTGTCGATGACGAAGCCGAGCTGCAACTCCCGAGGCACGACAGCTTGCGGCAACGACACGGGCCTCTTGCGCGTGCCCGCTGTGGAGAGCCGAACTGGAAAGCCAGTGGAGGGATGCAGATCCAAATCGGCGATAAGCGCCTGATGAGCAACCAGTCCGTCAATCTTGTGGAGTCCGAAGGCAGCGATCGCCACGAGCAGAGCTAGCACACAGGATTTCCGCAACGTGACACCACGAGCGCGCCACACGGCCACCACGACGAGAGCTAGCGCCGGAAGATACAAGTAGCCTAGGGTTGGAACCACCAGTTCCTTGCTGACGAGCACGCCATATTCACCGGTTTGCACCAGTAGCTCCACGGCAAGCCAATAGACTACGCCGCCTAGGTTGGCACCGACCACGAACAGCATCGCCAAAAGCAGTAGCCATACAGCCTGCCGCTCCGGCTCAGAATCTACGCTCACCCCTGCTCTGCGAGCTCGCCACCACCACACCACAGCGCCCACGAGCAGCAACAAAGCCGGGCCGACCACGCCCAGCCAGGATGTCACGAAAGCTCGCATCTCACGGCTTCTTCTTCTTTATTGGGGGTTCGCCGAGTTTGATGATTTTGCCGTCCTTGACCACTTTCGCGTGCGGCGAGTGCCTACTCGCCCACGGCATCTTCTTCAGGTCGTTCCAGAGCGGCGGATAGCGTGCATCTTCGATTATCGGCGTCGGAGATGGGAAAGGGAACGGCGTGTCGCGCATCCCAGGCTCAGCGAAGCCATGGTTGCCGGGGCGCGACTGATCTCCGCCGGAGGAAAACCCCATCGTTGTGTACGCAATGATCTCCCGTTTCGGCAACAGCCGCGATACCTCGATCAGCAGTTTCGTTCCGTCGACGCCTTGTCCGGCACGGCAGCTCATGAAGTACAAGCGTCCGTTTTCCGCCAGCGCTGCATCGAGTAGGGCGAAGTGGGCATGATATTTCCACATCGTGGCAACGCGAAGACCGGTGTCAACCGGGTTATCGGCCTTGTACCAATTGGTCGAGGTGCAATCGACATCGACGATGCCGGGCTCACCGTGCGCTTGAACCGCAAGCTCGCTGACCTCGCCCGCCCTCGGTGGCGGGCAATCCCAGACGTAGTTGTCGCAGGTGTGTGGCGGGGTCTTGGTCGCGCCGCTGACGAGAACCAGCGCCAATCTGTGAAAGTTGCTATAGTTGATGCCATAATCCCAGCCGAATTGGCCGTAGGTTTCGTCTTTCTTCGCCGATCCGGCGCGAAGCCGGGCGTCACGACAAACACTGATGGGGACGTTTGAGCCAGCCGCATACACACGTAATTGTCGTGCCATTAGAAGCTCCAATCGCCGACCGACGCGAGATCGATCCGGCGGAACGGTTGCGTGACATTGGCGCTCGGCGACGCTGTGACGTGAACGCGCCGGCCATCGAATTCATAACTCAAAGCTGCTTGCGGCAAATAGAGCGGCGACAAGCAGCCAAATGCGTACCACATCGCCATTAGCAGTCCGTCATGCGCCCCGTTGTCGCAACCGTGGACAATGATGGGGATCCGCGCATCTAGCCCCGCTGGGGCCTTGCGCTCCCAAACTGCTAACATGTCTTCGTGCAGGATGCGGCTGCCGAGCGCGCCAAGTTCTACCGGCATCTCGTAGATGCGCACAGCTTCGGCCGCGTGGACGCGAAAGCGCAATTGATCGCCATCTCCCCCCAAGAGAATGTGCACCGCCTCAATGGACGAGGCGGGTACTTGATCTAGGTAATCGAGCGCGCCCGCCATCGCATTAACCGAGGGGACCTGCTCGAACCAGGGTACACCTGTAAAGAACGCCTTGACCTCCTCGTGCATTGGACCGCCGCCGTCAGAGGCTATGTCGAGCACTAGCTGTCGGCGGAGTCGGAGCGTGTTGAGGCGGTCGGTAGCAACCTTGCCCTGATGGCGCCCAATAAACGTGTCGAGTGTGGTGGACTTGAACGTCGTCATTGTCCGAACCCGTAGATCTTGGCTAACTCGTTCCGTGTAACGGCATCTAGGTCACCGGTCGGCTTGAGCTCGTGGTCGGCTTGAAAGTACGTCACAGCGGTCTTCATCTCGCTTGTCGGTTGACTGCTAGAAGCGCCCGGTCGGTAGCCAAGGTTGTTGAGTCGCTCTCGGGCTCCATCGGGCTGATCTGCCCTAGGAAACGCATCGGGGGTGACGACGGTCAGAATGTGCTCGCGGCCGGATACAATGAGCCTGAATGAGGTCATCGCCTCTGGCAGGTCGACACGGATGCGTCCTTCGTCGTCGCAATGACCAGCATATTCCATGCCGCCAATCTCGACAGCGAAGGGAGCATTGACTAACGCAACGTCGTCGGCGTCGATGAGGCGGATCATCACGGTCTTCGTCGCCCGGTACTCGCGAAAGTCGTAGGTCTCTTGGGCTCGCCGAACCCACTCGGGATACTCGGTGGAGCCGGGTTGGGAGTTCTTGCCGTGCACAGGAGGCTGGATACCCATGTGGCCATCAAAGAAGTACAGCTCGACGCGGCGGTTTCGATCTTGGGAATCCTCTCCGGGCAGCCCATCGGGCATGGGGAAGTTCTCGCCGCAGCCGTGGATGGTCAGCGAGACGCCCGCCGGCAACGAGGTACCGTCGATGGCCATGTAGTCGCGAACTAGCGCGCGGCGGGTTTGTATTCCTGCGGCGCCGTCGACTGTCAGCCCACGGGTGCGTTGGAACCAGCGGACGGGCGACTCTCCGGCGGGCCGTGCGGGAAAGTCCGGCAGGCCGCTAATCATCAGCTGGTCTTCCTTTCCGCCCCAGCGCTTGTCGTTGTCGCTCACGGTGTACCAGGTGAGCCAGGCGTTGACGTTGTCGGTCAGGTAGGCGGCGACCGACTCGGCGCGCTCGACGCTCAGCGGATCGTTGTACCAAGCGGAACTGAGTGTGTCGGTGTGGCCTACAACGAGCAGCTTAGAGCCGGGGTTTTCGTCGTAGAGCGTCTTGATGCCGCGAATGCCGGCCATGGCGGTCGGCAGCAAGAAGCACTTGTTGAGATCGAAGTACATGCCGATGAGCCGCGCCCGGATGACCCATGGCTGGATCACCAGCGTGTGCGGTCGCTCGCTCAGCAGGTTGGCTTTCGGCGACTCGTTACGTAGCGGAATGAAGCTCGTAGCGGGCTCGCCCGGCTCGAACCATTCATCCTCGCGCACCTCGTCCCAGCGCTGTTTGAGGATCTCGCGCAAGCTGTCGAGATCCTCACAACAGATCGATCCGGAGCTGGCCAACACGTCGTCGACGCGTGCACTACCGTCGGTGCCAGTGGTTCGCTCATGCTGGCCGGCCGCTTCGAGCTGCACGGCGAGGCCATCCAGGGGCTCGCCGATTTCGTCGACCACCCGCGCCTCGAACCAAGTGAGTTCGGTTGGCGGTGGAGGCTTGGCTGCAGCTGGCCCCGGCGGCCCCTGGCCGGGAGGGGGCGGCACAGACTTCGGCACTGACGGCTTGCCAGGTCGATTCCGGCTGACGACATCGCTGACCGTCCCAAGTGCGTAGTGCACCACCAACTCGCCCGACCAGAGCATGGAATGGGCAACCTCGAGACAGCCGCGAGACATCTCCTGCTGGGCGCGCTCGAGCGGCTCCCAGCTCATCAGTGCGCGGGCTAGCTCTCGATCGTCACGGCAGGCGGCGCGAAGCAGCTCAGAAGCCTCGCCAGCAGGAAGCGCCAGGCTGCTGAACCTCGCAGTGGCCAGCTCATACTCTTGCCCATCCACCTCGAAGTACAACTTGCCGCTGGATAGACAATCACCACTCATGGATGTCGGTGAAGGTAGCAGATTCTTCGCTGACCGAGGGCCACTCGCGGCGACCAGGCACCGTATCCCAGCACCGCGCCGCTTGCGCTCGAGGTTGATGTCCTTCACGACCTCGAGGTTGATGTCCTTCACGACCTCGCCGGCCGCAGCGCCTGCGATTAGCTTGCCGGGGGGCCTCGTGCGCTACCCTAGGCGAAGTTGAGCTCGTCGCTTGCAGTTGGTACAGCTTTCGAGGTCGCCGCGTAAGCCGCTGGCCAGCCGAGTGCTCGGTTGCAGAGCCCCATCAGATTCTGGTGGGCGTCTTCTGCTTTGTGGCGTGGGGCCTCGAACCTTGTTGACTTCGCTACGCTGCGCTCCGCTCCTTCGTCGTCCCTGCACTCCGTCCAGCCAGGCTGGACTCCGGCGGCTGCGCCGCCTCCGTGGAGAGCGAAGCATGCTAGCGCGCTCCCTGGATAGCGAAGCAGCGGTCGAGGAGCAGCTGGCAGCGGCGCCCAAAGCGCCCATTCCGCGTGACGTTGCCGTGGTAGACTTACGCGAGTCGCGTCGCGAGCACTGGTTGACTGGGAGGGACCATGCGAAGCACAACGTCAACGATCGTCATCGGCTGGCTCGTCATCGCTCTGCTCGGGGTCCTCGCTCCCGCCTGTGGCTTGAGCCTACAGGAGTGCATCGATGACTGCGAGATGTCGAACCGGTGCACCGACAACAACCACAATTGCGACAGCTACTGCGCGGCTTGGCTCGAGAGCGAGAGCTGTTCGGATGCCTTCATCGATTACACCTCGTGCACTGCGGGCGCAGACGACTGCGACGATTGGAATTCGGCAGACTGTGGCCAAGAGGGTCTTGCGTACATCGCTTGTATGCAGGAGCTGTGCACTCCCGCAGGCGCGACCGCCCCGGAGTGCACGGCCGGCCAAGGTGGCTCAGGCGGCAGCTCTTCGGGATGCAAGATGAATTGCAGCACGACATCCGACTCACTGAACGCCTCGCTGTCGTGCGGCAGCGGCTCCGGCAGCTGCAGCAACATCAAGGATTCCTTCGGCCGCACAACCTCCATGACCTGCACCTACAGCAACGACAAGAGCTTCACCTGCAACGTCAGCTACAACAGCGTGGGGCAGCCGAGCGGAAGCTGCAGCGGCTCGTCGGGCGCCTCCTGCTCGTTCTGACAAGCGGCTAAGAACCATGAACCAGGAATACTGAGGTTGGGTCAAGTAGCGAAGGCGGTTGGGTTGGCTCAGAGAGGCGTTGGTGCATGGCTCGGGTTGACGCCACCGGTCGGCCCGATGGAGGGTG
>CAZRGL010000645.1:0-6047 GCA_964599485.1 uncultured Polyangiaceae bacterium | reverse complement strand
CCGGCTGCCGCTTCGATGTGGCCGACATCGGAGCCCGGGCGAGTCGCATCGTCCGCACCAAAGTCAGCATCCGCCCCGCCCAGCAGAGCCTCAGCGGCCCGCTTCGCTGAGGAGCCAGCCGGTTGACGTCCTCGACTCATCCTGGAATAGCGAACGAGCGTGCGACTGATGCCAACGGTCTACGACAAGCAGCGCCGCGGCAACCAAGGCGCCTACGACCGCTACCTGCGCGGCATGGACAGCTCCATGCGCCAAAAAGTCGCGCTTACCGCGGCTCACCTGTTGTGTGAGGGCAAAGTCGCCGACATGGGCATGGGCTCAGGCAGCGGCAGTTTCGCTCTCGCCGCCCTCTATCCCGATCTCGAGGTGGTCGGCGTGGACGTGGATCCGCAGATGGTCGAGCGGGCCCGACAGCGTCACCAGCTGCCCAATCTGCGCTTCGTGCAAGGCGACATTGCCCAGCCCTGCTTCGAAGCCGGCAGCATCGAGGCCATCATCGACTCGTCGGTGCTCCATCACGTCAGCTCCTTCAACGGATACGACCGCCAAGCGGTGGCGCGCTGTCTGGCCGTACAGGTCGAGCAGCTTTGCGAAGGTGGTGTCCTCGTCGTGCGTGACTTCGTCGATCCTGGTCCCCAGACCGTTTGGCTCGATGTGCGTTGCGACGATGGTCGTGACGACGACTGCGACGATCCATCGAGCTGCTCGACCGCTGAGCTGCTGGAGCGCTTCGCCCGCGAGTTTCGCTCTCTGCTCGAGCCGGACAAGCGCGGCGTAGCCTTCCGGCGCGTCGAAGCACAGCCTGCTTGCCCTTTGCCAGAAGGCTTCGCGCGCTATGAGCTGCGCCATAGCCATGCGGTCGAGTTCGTCTTGCGCAAGGACTATCGCGAGAGCTGGTCCGTCGAGATTCAAGAGGAGTACACGTTCGGCACCCAAGCCGAGCTCGAGGCCTTGTTCGCCCGATTGGGTCTGCGCGTGCTGGCTTCGACGCCCATTCGCAATCCTTGGATCTTGCGCAACCGGCTGCGCGATCAGATCGCCCTGTGGACCACCGCTGGCGCGCCCATCGATCTGCCGGCCACCAACTACGTAATCGTCGGGCAAAAGGTCGACGCCAATGAGGGCGTTCGCTTGACCGAGGTGGCCGATGCGCAAGTCGCCGGTTACCTCGAGCTGAGCCATTGGCGCAACATCGAAACAGGACGTGTCTATGACCTCGCACGCCGCCCCGGGCTCACCGTCGATGTCGTGCCATGGTTTCGCAAACATGGCGCAGTGCATCTGCTCGCGCGGCGCAGCTATCCTCGCCCAGTGCTGGTCAGCCGATCGGCCGGCTCTCGGGCGATAGACGGCGCCGGCGTCGCCAGCTACGTGACTGAACCGCTGATTGCTGTTCAGCAGGACAAGCCGCTCGGCCAAACCGCCGAAGAGCTGCTCTCGACATTCCCTGACATCAGTGCCGACGCCATCATCGCGTTCGAGCCCGGCACCCGCTACTACCCATCTCCTGGGGGGATCCAGGAGCAAGTTCGTTCGGTCTTCGTACAGATCGAGCCCGTCAACGTCCAAGAGCAACTTGCACCCGCCTCCGGTTTCTCCACCTCGGGACTGCTACGGGCAATCGAGGCGCGCCAGCTTCTTCGCGCGGCCCAGGTCGGCGGTCTGCCGGATGCGCGCCTCGAGCTCAACACCTACGAGCTCTGCCAGCGACTCGGTGTCGATCCTGGCGAATGGATCGGCGAGACGATCTCGCTGTCCGACGCTGTCCCCGAGCCCGCGCTTGAAGCGTCCAGCTTGCGACAGCTTGCTGGACGCCCTCACCGTCGCCTCTTCCGCCGGGCGGAGCCTGCCGATGCGAGCGGCTTCCTCGAGCTCCGCTGCGCCACTTTTGCCGAACATGATGCCCAGGGACGAGAGCTATGTCGGGCGGATCGAGAGCTGGTGCAGCCAGCCACCCGCAGTCTCAACACCGTTGCGGTGGCGGCGCTTTGTCGAATCGCAGGGCAGCTCTGTATTGCAGTGCAGGACCATGACTTGCCGGCCTCACAATGCTTCGACGGCAACAGCGAGATCTTGGTGGCGCCGGCTTGGCGCATCCCACGCGAAGTAAGCGGCATCGATGCGACCCGCGCCTGGGTGCGCAACCGCCTCGAGCAGGAGCACGGCTTGAGCTGCCGCCAGTCATTCGAGCTCGGCGGACGCTATTTTCCCTCTGCCGGACTCACTCCCGAAGTCGTCTACCCGCTTGCCGTCGAGGTAGCGAGCATGGGGCGAGGAGCCAAGGCGCTGACTTGGATCTCGCTCGCCGATGCCGTGGCCGAACGCGAGCGACTGCTCGATGGCCATCTGCGCATCGTTGTCTGGCGCGCCGCACATGCCCTGGGACTGCTGCGCCAAGACCGCTAGCCCGAGGCAACTCTGGCCCAGTTGTCCGCTACCAACTGCAACGCCAATGTTGGGCATCGCTCGGTTTCGCCGCCCAGCAGTCTGTGCCAAGATCGCACGGCGACTGGGACGAGTCGTGCACCTATGACGTTCTCGAGTTGGCCAATTCGCCGTATTGAGCTGGGCAAAGCATGCTGCGGTGCGCTCCTGTGGCTTGGCGGGAAACTGAGTATCTGACCGCCATCGTCAAAGCGAGCTTTCACTGGCAAGACGAGGCGGAAATGCTCCTGGCCGATGCGGAGCCTCTGGTCCTGCAGGATGAACCCCACGATGGCAATCCTGCGCTCAGTCTGCGTTACGCCAGTGAGCTCGTGCCCAGCCGTCCGAAGGTAGACGTGCTCATGACTGCGACCGCCTTCGGGGCGGGCGGGCAGCCTGTGCCGAGCGCTGCAGTGCGCCTCGCGGTGTATCGCGCCAGCGAGCCTTTGATCGACAAAACCCTGCACATCTTCGGCGATCGCCGGGTTGGCGACGACGGAAACCCAACCGGGCCTGTGCCATTCGAATCTCTGAAGCTTCGCTATGATCGGTCGCACCGAGATGCAGATAATCCACATGGCGTCGACGGGCGCAGACTGCCGAACAACGTCTATCCTGGCCAACCTGGACGTAGCGCAGGGTTTGGCCCGCTCTCCCCGTTCGCCCACAGCCGCAACTGTCATCTCGGAAGCACGAAGCAACATGGGCTCAAAGCAGAGAAGCTCGCCCTCGCCGACGATATGGATTGGCAGTACTTTCAAGCGGCGCCAGAGGATCAACGCCTTCAGTCGCTGCAGGGAAACGAGCAGGTCGTTCTCGACGGCGTACATCCCGCACGCCCGAGGCTACGGTCACAGCTGCCCAGTGCGCGAGCCGAGGCCTATCTAGGCGGCGGTACTGCCAACGCATCAGCCGCGCTTTCTGAGGCTGACGCCGCTGGCTGGGTGGCGCTTCCCCTCACCGCCGACACGCTGCAAATCGACGCTGACAGGGGGCTGGTCAGCATCGTTTGGCGAGGTCATCTCCGCTTGTCGGCCACGCACCGGTTGTCCGAGCTGATCTTGGCAGCTGGCGTTGCTCTGCCAGGTGAGACGTTGCACCTGAGACCCGCCGCCGAGCTTTACGCCGAGACGGACAGCCCTGTGTCTAGCACCGCTGGGCCGCTCAGCACTGGGCCGCTCAGCACCGGGCCGGTTAGCACTACTGGCCCGCGCAGCACTGGGCCGCTCAGCACCGGGCCGCACAACACTGCGCCGCTCAGCAGGAGCCAGGGCCAAGAGCCCGCGGGTGATGCGCCCTCTGACTCGTTCGGCGCCGGTCACACCGTCGCGTTGGGCGGGCAGGAGCCTGGCAGCTCGCCGGCGCAAGTCCAAGCACCCTTCGCATTGTCTGAGGCTGGGAGCAGCGGACCGAGATCGGCACCCATGGGAGCGCCCTATGGGCCGCCCTTGTCACGCGTGGCGCCCGAGCTATCCGGGGACATGACGATGGCTGTCTCTCCGCAAACAGCAGCGTCAGCGGCACACGCGGCCCATGACAGCGGCGGAGCCGAGCAGCACGATGCAGGTGCGATGGCGATGCACGAGACCAGCGCCATGTCCGCTGATGTCGTGGCTAGCGTCCGCAGCATACAGGCCCCCTTCCCGTTGCCCGAAGCCGCCGGGCGCGAAGCCTCTGTGCCTGCACCGGCTGGCGCCCCATTCAGTCACGAGCCGGCCCCCGATGTGCAGTTGCCTTCCGGCGACCAAACGATGGCTCTACGTTCGCCGCTCGTCCCAGTTCCAGCGCCAGTCAGCAGACCGCCGAGCCAGCCAACTTCGTCCGTGCCTGCGCATGTGCCGGCGCCCGCGCGCGTGGCGAGCGCTTCGGTCGACCTGCAGGCCCAGTCCCTGCAGGCCCAGTCCCAGCAGACCCAGCAGGCCCAATCCCAGCAGGCCCAGTCCCAGCAGGCCCAGTCCCAGCAGGCCCAGTCCCAGCAGGCCCAGTCCCAAGATCCTCCGATGGGTAACGACGAGCCGGCGGACGCCGCTGAGCCCATTGAGGAAGGCGGGCTGCAGGAGGCCACGCCAACGGGCGTCGCTGAGGCCTGGGATGATGGCGCGCTTCAGGATAGCGAGCCGGACGAAGATCTCTGGGAGGACGACGAGGTGCCAACTCCGCCTCCTCGCCGGCCCACTCCGGGGGTGCTCAAAGGCGAGGCGTTGGTCGCTGCCATGCGACAAGCCAACGCCAGTGAGGAGGACATCGCAGCCGCCCTGCTTGCACTTTCGCCGCCGCCACCCCCTGACGAAGAGGACGACATCTAAACTAGCCACTGAAAGCCACACGCCCAAAGCCACAGTGACGCGACAGTGAAACCGATATCCCGTCTAGCTGACATGCACACTTGCCCAATGGTCACCATCGTGGTGCCTCATGTGGGTGGGCCTATTGTCGGTCCTGGCGCACCGACAGTGCTCGCCGAGAAGCTCCCGGTCGCCGCGGTGGGCGACGTGGTGACCTGTGTGGGGCCGCCCGACGTAATTGTGGAGGGCGCGGCCACAGTACTCGCAGCCGGACGCCCGGTGGCTGCCATGGGAGCGAAGACAGCTCACGGGGGAGTCATCGTAGCTGGCGCGCCCACAGTGGTGGTTGGTGACTCGTCGGGAGGCTTCATCACCGATTCGCAGGCGAAAGCCGCGAAAGCGTCGTCGAAAAAATTGCCCGGCGACGACGAAGAGAAGACCAAAGTCGCGCAGAGCACACCATCCGTTACGGCGAAGATGCCGAAAGTCGAGCTCGAGCGGCCGACCTACACGCTGCTCATCGACTTGGAGCGGATCGACGCCAAGTATGACGACGACGAGTTCACGCTAGAGAGCGAGCAGGGCGAGTACACGCAGAAGCGCACCGTCAAAGACGACGGCGAGGACACCGACGGCCGCTGGCTTCAGATCACCTTCGACAAGATCAAGCCGGGGCTGAACTACACCTGCTGGCACGATCTGAAGAAGACCGAGTCTGGGCAAACCGCCAAGATGATGCTCTTTGAAGGCATGTACATCGGCTACGGAGATCTGGACGACCCGGACTGCGATCCCACGCGGGACGAGCAACCCGAACCCCTCCACGCGCTAGCACTCGCCTCGCAATCCGAGACAGAAGACGAAGACGAAATAGCCGGCGCTTTCAGGCCTTTGCTGCGCGACGACTTCAACCCGGATGGCGATCCCGATTTCGCTGAGAAAGTGGAGAACCTCGACGACATTCCCCGCGTCTTTTGGCTTGGCGAGGAGCCTGATCCGGACGAGTTCACGATGCCCGCGGACACTCCTGATTCGTTGAAGAAGGAGCTCGAGGAGCTCGATGCCGAGATCGAAAAGGAGCTAGAAAAACAGAAACTGGAGGATACGTGACGCTCTCGACGGCAGCGAGGCAGCGGCCATGAAGGACTCGGAGATCGTCCCCTACATTTGCTACGAGGGCGAGGGCGCGTATCCGGCCAGAAACCGCTACCTGATTGTCTACCGCATGGTTCGAGAGGGCAAAGCCGTGCGCCTTCGGGCGCCCCAGGCTCACCCCCGGCGCGACGGCCAACTGCCCCCGCGCGTTTACGCCGTGAAGAATACAAGCTTAAACAAGGT
>CAZRGL010000644.1:0-6048 GCA_964599485.1 uncultured Polyangiaceae bacterium | reverse complement strand
GCTTCGATCTCCTTTCATCTCGAGGCCGGCCCTGTCTGCACGTTTGGAGACGTAAGGCTCGTCGGTCTCGACGAAATCCCCGAGGGTCCGGTTCGCAAGGCGATCGGAATCGACAAAGGGGATGCCTTCTCCACCACCAAGCTCGAACACGCGCAATACGCCTTGGCCGACATGCAAGTGTTTGGCTCGGTCGAATTGGTAGCGTTGCGTTCCAAGCCCGAGGAGAAACCTCGCAAGCAAATCGACATCGAGGTGAGATTGCAGCCGATCAAGCTGCGCGCAGCCAAGCTCGGTTTGGGTTTCGAAATCGGAACCCAAGTCGAGCTACACGGCTTGGCCGGCTGGGAAGATCGAAATCTGCTCGGTGGGCTGAGGCGTCTGAGCGCGGATGCTCGTCTGGGGGTGGTGATGTTCCCACTTCAAGCCTCCACGCTTCTGAGTCAGCGGGTGACGAATTGGTTACCCGAGACGGAGACGGAGCTTGCGTTTACTCAGCCCGCATTCCCAGAAGCGCGCACCAACATGAAGCTCCACGCCAGCGGCCATATCTATGCACCGCAGGCTCACTCGGCACCCGATCCGGTGCCGGATGATTACAACATCATCGGCTACCGCGAGCTGAATGGATCGTTCGGTTTCGACCGTAAGTTCCGCGGCCGGTTGCTGAAAGACTTCTCGGTGTATGTGGGTCAGTTCATCAAGCTGCAGTTCGACGACCCGTTTTCGTACAACCAGGACGAGCCGCCGCCGGGCTACGAACGCGTGCTCATTCCCTATCTCGAGACGGCGGCTTCTTGGGACTTCCGGGAGGGAAAAGATGGCAAGCCCAATACGGTGCGCCCACACCGCGGGCTCTTCTTCGGTGCCAACCTTCAATTCGCTGGTGGCTTCTTGCAGGGCGATGCAGACGACATTCGTCTGCGTCCTGAGATCCGACTCTACGTGCCGGTCAGCGAGGACATCACGCTAGGGCTGCGCGCCACGGCAGGTTTCCTATTTCCACGCAACTACGGCGAGACACTGACCGACGACAACAGCGCCGCCGATCCGCTCATCCGCGCCCGCGATCTTCAGTTGCTCAGCTTCCGCGCGTTCTACAGCGGCGGCCCCTATTCCAACCGTGGCTATGGCTTCCAAGAAGTGGGCCCCCATGCGGTGTTGCCGTATCTGTCCCAACAAGGTAAGAGCAGCGAGCTGTTGCCGGTGGGGGGCCTGGGCATGTGGGAGCTGACCGGCGAGCTACGAATCCCATTGCACGCCAAGGTCAACGCTGTGGTGTTCGTCGATGCGAGCGATGTGGTGGCCACGTTGTCTCGCTATCGGCTGACCCATCCGCACATCTCACCGGGCCTAGGCGTGCGTCTGTTCACCCCGGTCGGTCCCCTGCGCTTCGATGTAGGTGTGCGCGTGCCGTACTTGCAGCAACTCGGCCACGCTTGGTTACCTCCCGAAGAGGGTGGTCCGCCCGAGGGCGAGAGCGACAGCGTTCCTTTGGCGTGGTCGTTGGCGATCGGCGAAGCCTTCTAGGAGGAACCACCCTCCTGGCCGGTCAGTCGAGCCGAGAGTCGATTATCTCGGCCGTGCGCAGGGCCATGGCCATGATGGTCAATTGTGGGTTGACCCCGAGCGAAGAGGGTAGCGCGCTGCCGTCGCACACATACAGCCCAGCGACATCGTGGGCTTCGTGATCGGGACCGAGGCAGCTGCGCCTGGCATCGCCGCCGATGCGGCAGGTTCCGAGCGGGTGAAACGCGGAGATTTCAAGATCGCCTGCACGCAACTTCGCCTTCCGCAACAGCTCGAGTTGCTCCGGCGTGTTGACCTCGTCGTGACCCGAGATCATGGGCAACACCCTACGCGCCCCGGCTGCTTGGAATAGCTGGCACAAGATCCCCAGCCCTTTCTGTAGGAGCTTCACCTCACGCCGACCGAGGCTGTACCGGATGAGGGGCCTGCCGCCTGGGCCGCTGTAAACCGCTCCGCGGCTGTGGTCCTTCACCAGGAACCCAAAGGTTGCCATGTGTGGGTAGCGCTCCATCAGCTCCATGAAGCGATGGCCCGTCCACGGGATGGCCAGCGCGGCCAGATCCAACGGCAAAGACCCACCCTCGAACAGCAACCCGTCGCTGCGGCGGAAATGGTCCATTGCGTAGCCTTGCGGGATTGCGTTGCCCATGTCGACACGCTCGTCGAACATGGCAATCACCTTCGTGGCTGGGTGAACGCTCAGGTTCTTACCGAGCAAAGGGCTGCGACATGCCTCGCTACGTTTGAGCAACAGCGGCGTCACCAGCGTTCCACACGCGACGACGACCGCGTCGGCAACGACGGTGAGCTTACGTCCAGAACGAAATTCGGCGCTCACGCCCCGCGCCCTGCCGGCGACCGTGTCCACACGGTTGACGCGGGTCGCCGTAAGCAGCTGGGCTCCCCGCATCAGGGCGCCGGGCACGTAGCTGATGTCCGTGGACCGCTTGGCTCCTGTCGGACAGCCCAGACAGCACACGCCTTGACCGTCGCAATCCGGTGCGTTGCGCTTGAGAACGCTGTGCTGGTAGCCGAGCCGTTCGGCGCCTCTACCAATCAATTCCCCGATCTTCCCGACGTATTTGGGATCGGCTGGAGCCACCTCGAGCATGGACTCCACTTGCTCGAAATACGGCGCCAACCCCCCCTCCGAGAATACATCCGGCAGGCCGTGCCGTTCGCGCCAGTAGCGGAATGTGTCTTCGGGGCCCCGATAACAGGTGCCGGAGTTGATGGCCGTCGTGCCCCCAACGGTGCGACCGATCCATAGCGGAATGGTTACGTTGCCCAACGAGGCGGTCAGGCCTTGGTCGCGATAGAGCTCCTTGTAGGCCTTGGTAGCGCGACCCGTGAACGATGAGCGCCGATGAAGGTCGCCCTCTTCGATCATCACCACCGCCCGCCCACGCCGCGCAAGCTCGAAAGCAGCAGCAGCGCCACCAGCGCCCGTGCCCACGACAACCACCTCGCACTCGAGGGTCATGTCTTCGTTGATCTGCCGACCATCGTGGATCTGCTGCAACCAGCGCGGTTGCTCGTCCTTCACCTCAGGCCAGCGGTAGCGGCAGCCCACCTGCTCGAACATCTCCTCGCGGTCGAAGTGCATGAGCTTGATTGGCGTGAGCAGCATTCGGAGCGCCATCCGCCGCACATGCGATCGGGTGTTCTCCCATTGGTGGAGCAAGTCGCGCCGCGTGGCGATCTCGAGGCTTGAAAACGGCCGCAGTTTGAACGCCATCGGCCATGCGTCGAGTGCCCAAAGCCCGCCTCGGTAAGCGCTGAGCGCGGGCTCGGGTAGCGCCTCCAAATAGGCCTTCATCCGGGCAACCGTCCGCTCATCTCCCCCAGCGAGAGTCGCGCCGCCAGGGATCACTGCCTCGGCTAGACGACGAAGCATGTGCAGCTCCCGGTCCATCAACTTCGCCATGCGGTGAGCCTACCATTCCGGGGAGCGCGCTGGCAGCGCGGGAGAACAGCCATTGATTAGAGAATAATCAATAGACTCAATTCAGGGGATTATACTGAAGGGAATACAATGACGAGAGAACACCGAAGCGAATATACTGAAGAGAATTGTTGCGCTGATGGAAAGCAGACGGTGGGCTGCTAGGCTAGGCCGCCATGACCGACTTCAGGCGCTTTCAAGGTACTGCCGACTACCTCACCGACCCAGCCCTCGAGGCAGCGGTCAACTGTGCCCTCGCGCTCGAACGGCCCCTACTCGTCAAGGGTGAGCCAGGAACGGGAAAGACCTTGCTGGCTACCGCTGTTGCCCAAGCGTTGGGGCTCGAGCTGATCCATTGGTCGGTCAAGTCGACCACGCGCGCACAAGACGGCCTATACATCTATGACACCGTGCAGCGGCTCTACGACGCGCGTTTCGGCGAAGGTGATGTCAAGGACATCCGCACCTACATCAAGCTCGGACCGTTGGGACGCTCCTTCGGCACTGGTGAGCGGCGCGTTTTGATCATCGACGAGATCGACAAGGCAGACATCGAGTTCCCCAACGATCTGCTCGATGAGCTCGATCGGATGCGCTTTCGTATTCTCGAGACCAACGAGGAGCTCATCGCTGAGCAGCGTCCGGTGGTCATCATGACCAGCAACAACGAAAAGGAGCTTCCGGATGCGTTCTTGCGTCGCTGCGTCTTCCATTTCATCGATTTCCCCACCACCGAGCGAATGAAGCGCATCGTACGGGTACACCACCCTGGGCTCGACGACTCCTTGGTCGAGCAAGCGATCAAGGCGTTCTACCGCTTGCGAAGCAATGAGCGGTTGCGCAAGCGGCCCAGCACCAGCGAGTTGATCGATTGGTTGTTGGTTTTAGCGCGCGCCGACGTGCAGCCCGAGCGCTTGGCCCGTGAGATCCCCTTCTTGGGCGTGCTGCTCAAGAAAGAACAAGATCATGAGCTGTGGAGCTCGCCTGGTGGGCGACTGCGCAACTGAAACGGACGCCAGCAGCATGACATGGCTGTCAGCCAATGACGCCCATGTCCGGTTTTCGACGCAATGCGTTGCCGAATTGCTCATGTTTGCGCTCTGGCATGATGGTTGCGACACGTTGGGCATGACGGCGGTCCGGTGAAAAAGAAGATCGCCCCCCCGTCATCGTGTCGTAACCTCGAGATCAACTATGTTTCTTTCCTGCAAGTCTTGCGAGGGTTTCGTTCCGCTTCGCGCGCAACGCTGTCCCCATTGTGATTTGGCCATGCCCAGCGCCCGTCGGCGCAGCGCGCAACTCGGCAGCGGTGCAGTCTGCGGGGCAGCGATGATGACCCTGATGGCCTGCTACGGCGGCGGGTTCGAAGAGCCCAGACCCTGCAACTATAGCGCGCAGTACGACGCCTACAACGGTACTTGTTGTGAGGAAGATCATTACGACCTCAATACGGGACGCTGCTGCGAGCATGGTGTTGCCCCGGCCGGAGGGTGCAAAGACCAACCCGATCCCTCACCATACTGTGGAGACGGCGAGGTCAACAGCAGCGAGGAGGATTGCGATGATGGCAACAACGCCTCGCAGGATGGCTGTAGCTCGCAGTGTGAAGTGGAGTTGTGCGGGACCGCAACAGCCGCTGTGATCGGCAACAACAGTGGTGATACCAGCCTTGGTGAAGCCAACTTCGAAGCGCCTTGTGGGGCGGCTGGCACAGTTGGCGCGGGGCCCGAAACAGTCTTCTCATTCACGCCGCCCGGTCCCGGGACGCTCGAGCTGAACTTAGGCAGTCTTCAAAGCCACAGCATCTACCTCGGCTATTCCTGCGGGTCGGACCAGTTGGTCGGTACCGGTATGAGTCCAGTGCAAGAAGAAGCGCCTTCTTGCGCGGCCTCGGCCGAGGTCAGCACCTCGTTGAAAGTCCCCGTCAAAGCTGAGCCGCTCTACATCGTGGTCGATGCCGACACCAGCGCTGCAGCGACCAGCTTCACGCTCGACCTCGGCTTCGTCGACGCTTGTGGTGACGGTACCCTACAGAAGTGGGCGAACGAGGGCTGCGACGACGGCAACAACGACGCAGGTGACGGTTGCAGCAGTAGCTGTAGCGTCGAGCACGCGTTTTATTGCGACGCCGCCATCGAGGCGCTCGTTGGGAGCAACCTCGGCGATACGTCCACCGGCACCGACGTGGTCACCGGAACCGCATGCGCAGGCAGCGAGGTGATCTACCGGTACACCGCGCCGGAAGATGGAACGCTCACCGTGATTCTCGATTCGGCCATCGACTTGTCTTTGGCGGCCTTGGCGACCTGCGACAGCAGCTCGCTCAGCGCAGCTACCTGCATCGACGAAACTCATGCAGACGGCCCCGAGGTTTGGGCGCAGTTCATGAAGAAGGACAGCACGCGTTACTTCGTCGTCGACAGCAGCAGCGTCGAGCTAGCCGGAAGCTACGATCTCAAACTGGACTTCGTGCCGTACGACTGAGCGGCGCGTCCGCGTCCGAGTCCGAGTCCGCGTCTGAGTCCGGGTCCGCGTCCGGGTCCGCGTCCGCGTCCGGGTCCGGGTCCGGGTCCGGG
>CAZRGL010000643.1:0-6053 GCA_964599485.1 uncultured Polyangiaceae bacterium | reverse complement strand
GAATTTCGGTCGATTCGTCCCGAGAAGTCCCGCAAAGGACAGCGTGTCTATTCGCGACGTGATGTCGACACCTTGTTGAAGGTCAAAGACCTGCTCTATGGGCATCGCTACACCATCGCCGGCGCCAAGCGAAAGCTGCGTGGCGATGGCGTGGAGCCGCTCGATCAAGCCGATCCGACCATGCGCGAGATTCGCTCCTTGCGCGATGGGCTCGATGAGCTGCGCGCCGACATCGTTGGTGCCCTCGAGGAAATCGAAAGCATGTGAGCGAGCCTTGGCGCGGCCGTCCCCACGCGGATCTGAGCGTTGAGCTGCAGCTGCCCGAAGACGCGCGCGATATCGCTCATCTATCGCCGGTCGATCTATCAGTGGCGCCTGGCGCGAAGTTGCTCCTGCACAAAGGTTGGGTCGGTGGCCGGCTGCGCGTCGAGGTGCTTTGCGCCGAAGCGCCGGCCAAGCGTTGGATCGAGGGGCTGGAGGCGACCGTTCTGTCGGGTGCCACCGCTGTCGTGCGGCGCGCGGCTGGTTTGCAACGCATGCGGCCTGGTGAGCTGAGAACTGAGTCGGCGTCGGGGCTGCATTGGGAGCAGCTCTTCGATGGGGACGGCCCAGACGGAACCACAGCGCACGGCCTGCATGTTTTTGGCTTTGTGGGAGCCCAACCGCGAGCGGCGCTCTGCACTTTCGCTTGCCTCGAGCCAGCGCCAGCAGAGGGTTGCGTCGTGTTGATGAGGTCGGCCAGCTTGCAGGCAGCGTTCGTGCCGCCCCCCGCGCCGGGGTGGTGGGCAGGGTGTCTCGGTGCGGTGGCAGCCCAGCCCCAATTTGGCGCCATCGGGTTGTTGTTGTTCTTGGTCGCGGCCGTAGCGTTGCTACTTCGCTTTCGCCCTCGGCCGCGGTGGTAGCGTAGAAGGTGAGCCAATGACCGAGCCTGTCGATTCGATCCAGCACAAGCGTTTGGTTCACGGTGCGCGCTTTCGGACGCTCCCGCTGAACGTCAAGTGTCGCGCTCGTTGTGCGTTTTGTTACGAGTCGACGGTCAGCAAGCTGCTGCCGCACGTGAGCACCGAATACATCCCGCGCTACGACGAAGCGCAGTTCGACGCGTTTGTCCAAATGCACGAGCTCGCTTGCCAATGGGAAAAGGAGACCAAGCGCCAGCCAGCATTTTCGATTCTGCCCACCTTCGACCGCAGCGCCCAAGGAATCGTTCACCTACCCAATTGCGATATCTTCTCCAGCGGTCTGTCCCACGCGCAGATCGAGGAGCTCGTGAAGATGCGGCAGGGCGACATCTGCTTGCTCTACGCGGTAGGTCTGGACATCGATCCAGAGTTTGTCGGCTACCTCAGCGACAAGTACCCCGACACCTTTCGGCTCCACTTGTCCATCGTGACGTTTGACGAGGCGATACGTCGCAGCCTCATGCACCCAGACATCGACGTCGATGTTCTGCGCCAAGTGTGCACGCGCACGCGCAAGAGCACTTTCTTCCTCATGCTCTTCAATGAGGATCAGATCGCTACCGATGTTCAGGAGCTGCTCGAGTCCACGACCGCTGACAACGGCGGCCTGTACGTGCACAAGCTCTACTACGATCGATGCTCGCCGCAGCGCGTCGTCGACTACGCGAGAGAGGCACACCTTCAGCGGGAGGCCGGCATTCGCCGCCTTGCCTCGCTGCCATTGGACCGACGGCAGCTGTTGTTCAGCATTGGGGCTGACGTCCAAGCCTTTACCCGACGCTACGAGATCTACGCGATGTTGCGCGCTTGCGGTGGCGGCTCAAGAGAGGTGCTCTTCTGCTCTCCAGGCGCCTTTCCGGTCATCAATGCCTACTACCGCGATGCGGACAACATCGTGGTCCCGATTGAGGGCGCATTTGGCGGCAACCTCGATCTGGTGCAGGGCGGTACGGCCCGTACCGTGGCCGAGCGGCTCGAGCAGTTGCTCGCTGAAGGGCGACAGGTCGAGCAGGTGTTCCTGCCGGAGCCGATGTTCTGGATTGACCAGGAATACGACCTGAACGGCGATCGGGTGAGCCTGATCACTTCTGCTTTTCCTGATCTGTCAGTCTCACTGCTCCCGGTCCGGGCTGAGGTCTTGTGGTCGTCCGTGAACCTCGCGGATTGCCTGGCGTTCTTCAACAATCCAGAGCGCTCGATCTTCGAAGCAGAGCGCTGACAGGAGCCTCTGGTCAGCTCCGTCCGCGACGGGCAGCGAAGAAGCTTCTGAGTTTATCGGCGCAGGCTTGCTCGAGGACCCCGCCGCGAATCGGGAAGCGGTGATTGAGCCGAGGATCCCGTCCCAGCACGAACAGCGAGTCGACCGCCCCCGCTTTTTCGTCACGACAGCCGTACACGAGTCGGCCGATGCGGGCGTTGACCAGCGCTCCCGCGCACATGACGCAAGGTTCCAGCGTGACCACCATGGTGAGCGCGTCCATGCGCCACTGCCCGATGGCCTTGGCGGCTGCGCGTAGCGCCTCGATCTCGGCGTGCCCGCTCGGGTCGGTGCTCTGCTCGCGTCGATTGTGCCCGCGTGCCACGATGGTTCCACGATCGTCGGCGAGCACGGCGCCAACAGGCACATCGCCGCCGGCAGCGGCCAAGTCCGCCTCCGCCAACGCCTCAATCATGAGCGCTTCGAGGTCCATTGCTGCTTGCGTAGCACAGGCTCGCTCCGGGAGGCTGTGGTGAGGGGATAGCGCTCGGGGCGGCGCGCTCGCCACTTGATCTTGATCCCGATAAGTCGACCTCGTCCCCGCAGGCCGCTATCTTAACAATAGTGATGCGCTGGTCTTCTTTGCTTTCTACCTCCGCTTGCTTGGCGCTCGTGGCGGGGTATGGTCTGTCCAGCTGCGCAACAGGAAGCGGATCCTTCGAGACGTCCGAACAGACGACAGCGAGTGGAGGCGCTGCTCCGACGAGCTCGAGCCAGGGCGGGGCAGGTACGGGCGGCGAGCCAGCCAATCCCTACCCCTGTGGGATCGATTGCGCCACCATCGAGACCGACTCTTGTCATGAGGCTGTTTGCGATCCCGAAAGCCTTACGTGCGCGGTGGTCGACGCCGAGGACGGAACCGAGTGTGACGACGAGGTGTTTTGCACCGTCAAGGACAGCTGCCAGGCGGGCCTTTGCGTAGGGGCCGAGCCCAACGATTGTGGCCTGAAGCCCGCCGCTTGTGACGAGGTGGTGTGCAACGAGGCCACCAAGGATTGCGCCCTGCAGCAGCTTCCCGATCAGCAGCCTTGCGTCTCGGCCAACTTGTGCGAGATGAATGCCAGCTGCATCAACGGTCTTTGCATCGGTACGGAAAAAGACTGCTTCTTCGAGCCAGTGCCCAACGACTGCCACGTGTCGGTGTGTAACCCGAATAGCGGTAAGTGTGAGGCTGTGGCGGGCAACGAGGGGCAGAGCTGCGTCGACCCCATGGACCTGTGCACCATCACTAAGACCTGCAGCGGCGGCACCTGCCAAGGTGGCACCCCCAAGGACTGCTCGCAACTCACCGTCGGTTGCAATCTCGGCGTGTGCGACAACATGTCGGGCCAGTGCACCCAGCAGCCCGTGATGGAGGGGCAGAGCTGTGATGATCTGAACGCTTGCACGGCCGGTGAGACATGCCAGCAAGGCAATTGCGGCGGCGGTCAGCCGGTCACGCAATGCCTCGACGGCGACAACTGCTGTCCGGCAATCTGCAGCGAGCAGAGCGACAAGGACTGCGCCTGCAGTGTGGACAAGCTCTATCTGAAGGAGCTGAACATCGGCAATGCGGACTTCATCTCGATCCACAATCCTACTGCTTGTCCGCTCGATGTGAATGGGCTCGAAATATTGTTCGACGATTCATCGTCGAGCGATATGACCACCAAGCTGCCCCAACAGATGATCGCCGCGAACAGCAGCGTTTATGTCGTCGAGTCAGGTGCAGTCGGTACGGACATCCCCGCTGGCGGCAACATTCCGTTCAGTCCTACCCGCGGTGGCGCCGTGTTGCTCTGCAACGGAGTCTGCAGCACGGCTGCGAATGTCATCGATGTGGTTGCATTCAGCACCGGGGAGCCTTTCCCAGCGTTGCCTGCCCCAATCAGCTTTCAACCCTCAGGCCTGATGGGCATCAACAGCGGCAATCAGAGCAACACCAGTTGGCTGCGCGTAGCCACCGCCGGCAGCAAGCCAACCTTCCTCGCGGCGGACTGGAATGTGGGTGCCTCCACCAAGTAAGGGTACCCGCCTGGCGGCGCAAAGCAGACTTGCAGCCCTGCACTGCTTCTAGAAGCGGCCGCTCAGGCCGATGGAGCCGAAACCGATGTGTGGCTCGATCCGCCAAGCTTGGTCGTCAGCCTCTTCACCAGGGGCTGCGGGAGTGGAAGGGAGCAGCAAACCAATCACACCGATGACGGCACCGGCGCCGGCAACGGCGAAGCCAGCTGTGGAGATGTGGGCCAGTAGCTGACCGTTGTCAAAGTCGGCTTTCTGATAATCGGTACAGTGATTGTCGGGACAAACGTCCTGAAGATCCGACGCAATCGACAAGGACAAGCCGCCGGTGATGGCGCCTGCTATCACGCCTGCACCCGCGATGGAGAAGCCGACGTAGACGAGCGGGGAGACTGATGCGGAGCTGTCAGAGGCTCCTGGCTTCGAGAAGTCGACGCTCAGCTTGCGGTTCTGTTCTCCCTCCGCAACCACAACCTGCTGGATGATGGCCTCAGCAGTACCGTGAGCGAAGGAGATGCTGTGCGCCCCCGGATCGAGGGAAATAGGGCGTCCATCGAGCTTGTCGGCGACGGTCTTTCCGTCGACGGATACAGTCACCTCGGTGGTGTCGGCGCCAGCTGTGTCCTTGGCCACAATCACCACGGTGGGGATCTGCTTTTCGAGCTCGTCGAGCCACTCGCTGCACTTGCTCACCGTGATCGCTGGGCAGTCTCCCGAGGCGCAAATCAGCGCCTGCTCGCGAGCAGCCGTGAGCTTGCCTTCTTTTCGCAGCTCCTGCGAGCTGTCGAACGAAGCGAAGCAGGCCTGTTTGTCGACTGCATGCCCGCTCACGCTCGTGCAAAGTCCGCTTGCCGCTAGCGTGATGGCCAACAACCACTTTGCGTGTGGGTTCATCGTTTGCATGCTTCTCGAATGATCAACTTACCGTCTTTTCGGTAGTACGGGTTGTTAACGCAGTCGACCTTGGACTTGCTTGGCGGCGGCCTGGTCGGCGTGGAACGGATTGTGGACGTTGTCTTGGTTGTTGTGCTGGGCAGTGTGGAAGGCCCAGTCGCTGCGCTTGTGCCAGTCGATACGGCGGTGCTGGTCGACACGGCGGTGCTGCGGGACGCTGTGGTTGCAGAGTCGCTGAGCGCGCTCGACGAGCTGGTTGCGCCAGCCGCCTCGGTTTTGATGCTGAAGCCACTGAACAACGGGTCAACATCACTGGCTGGGGGCGTCGACTCGCCTTTGAACGCGAAGGCAAGTGCGATGGCCGCGACGATCAAAGCGGTGCTCGCGGCAAACACGGCCGTGAGCCAGGGCGGTCGTTGCGGGCTGGTCACGCCAGCCTGAGCTGGTTGTTCTGGCTGCGCGATAGCGCGCTGAAAGGTCTGTGGTGTGGGTGCGGGTCCCATCCCGCTCACCATGGTGCCCGCGGCAGGTGGGCGGTGGGGCCCGGTGGTCGTCAGCGGGTCCTGGCGCAAGCTGGCAGCCGCAGCTGACTCGGCCGCGAGACCAGGCGCTGAGCCAGCAGCTGGAGCGGCCGCATTCGCTGACGGTCCGAGCAACTCAGGCGCGGAGCCTCGCGCAGTCCCGGCTTCCAAGGGGCTGGGCGCAGCTCGTGAGCCCAGCGCGTTGGTCTCATGCGCGGCTGCTCCAACGCCCACATGAGTCGCTACGCCCCTCTCGAGCACCCCCGCCATCGCGTGTTGGAACGCGACCGAAAGCTCGAATGCAGTCAAGAAACGGCTGTCGGCGTCTTTGTGCAGCGCGCCCGCGGACCCAAGGTGGCGGGCGGGGGGGAGGGCCTCGCTGGGGGGGGTGGGGGGGGGGGAGCCCGCCCTACAAAT
>CAZRGL010000642.1:0-6056 GCA_964599485.1 uncultured Polyangiaceae bacterium | reverse complement strand
CAGAGGCTCGAACGACCGTTGAGCGGGACGCGGCCTTGGGAGCTCGACTTGCTTCGTGGTGAGCGCTCCGACGCTTTGTTGTTGCGTTGGTATCACCCACTGACCGATGCGCGCGGTGCAGCGCGTTGGTTGGCATGGATGGGCTCACCGGTTGCCGATCATCAGCTCGAAGCGCCTGAGCCCGCTGCACGCACCATATGTGCGGGTCGCTTGCTGCCGGCCGACCGCCGCGAGCGCGTCGCCTTGGCGCGTGCCTACTTCCGCCACGTCATGCAGCTGGCAAGTCGGCCCATCTTGAGCGTGCACCGTGCGCAAGGAAACCCCCACCCTGGTCCCATGCGTGCTCGTCGCCTTCGATTGAGCGCCGAGCAGACCCGCGATTTCGATCGCTCGGTCCGCCAGCGCGCTCGACTTGCTGACACCTCCATCCTCTTGCTCGGGGCGGTACGTCTGCTCGATCGCGCGCTGCGCCGTCGTGGTTTCAGCCCGCCGCGCTACCTGGCACCGGTGCCCATTTCTCTGGACGCCAAGCACCAGGCAGAGCGGATGTTCTGCAACCACCTGAGCATGATGATGCTGTGTCTCGATCGCGAGCTGCTCGACGACGAAGCAGCCGCTGTTTCGAGTCTCGCGTTGCAGCGTCGCGCCATCGTCAAGCAGCGGCTCGAAGTGGGGATGCTGGCCGGCCTGGATCTCGCCAGCTCCTTGCCAAGTCGCCTCTACAGCTACAGCATGCGCCGACCTTTTGACGGAGAGCGCAGCTCGCTACTGCTGTCGAACCCGGGTCGCATCGCCTTGCCTCGATTCCTCGATCGACAGGTGGTCGACGCCTACGCGCTTGCAACTGCCATGGTCCCGCCAGGTTTGCAGGTGATCGCCAATCGGCATGGTGGTCGGCTGAGCGTGTTGGTCGGCTACGCTGACGGCTTGTTTCGCCCAACGGAGCTCGATCGGTTGATGGTGGATTTCGAGCGCGATCTGTTGGGCTGACGCGCATTGGGCCCCTTCGGAGTCTTCGTGATAAGCCCATCCAAACCATGAGATCCGTCTTCTACGCTGTTGCCGTCGCCCTCGCCCTGCTGATCTGCAACCCAGCTGCCGCTGCCAGCGACAAGAACGAGCGCAGCCCCGACGACAGTCAAGGCAGCAAGTCCCAGCCGAGCAAGCCAAAGCCAGCGGCGCCGCCTCCGCGAGTGGAAATAGGGCAGCTGCAGTTCGTTGGCGGTGAGGTCAAGCTCATCGTCGAGATGCTCGCCAAGACGCGGGAGCCTGTTGGCCGATGTGTGGCCGACCATGGTGGGCTCAGGAGCAAGGATGGATCAATCGAGGTTCAGTTCTTGGTGAGGGTTCGCGGACGGGCCGAAGGGGTGGAGGTTTTGTCCCTCAAGGGTGTCCACAAGAAAGCCGGACGCTGCGTTCGGAAGTTTTTGAAGAACCGCTGGATTGGCACGCCGTCGGATGATCCGGTGGGGGTGACGCTGCGTTACGGCTTGAGCCGCGTCCGTGGCAAAGCCAAGGTTCGTCGGTCCGCATCCAAACCGAGCAGGCGAAAGCGCCGCTGAGTCCGCGTCCGCGTCCGCGTCCGCGTCCGCGTCCGCGTCCGCGTCCGGGTCAGCGTTCGGGTCCGAGTCCGCGTCCACGTCCGAGCTAGTTGAAGCAGCGTCAACAATGGTGCAAGGCTGCTCATCATGACCAGCGGCCCATCGAACGCGCCATCGAGCTCTGCAATCGAGATGAACCAGCTGGTGTTGCCGCAGCACACCAACTCGTTGGGGACTGTCTTTGGTGGCACAATCATGTCGTGGATCGACGTTTGCGCGGCCATGGCGGCTCAGCGCCACGCTCGGGCCGTCGTAGTTACCGCCTCGATGGACCAGCTCGATTTTGTGGCGCCCATCGTCGTCGGTCAGCTCGTCAATCTGCGCGCGCTCGTCAATTATGTGGGCCGTACCTCCATGGAGGTCGGTGTTCGGGTAGAGGCTGAGAACACACGTACGGGTCAGCGGGCACACGCGGCCAGCGCCTACCTCACCTTTGTCGCGCTCGACGAACAAACCGGTGAGCCGTGCGCCGTACGACCCTTGCAGCCGCACTCGGCTACCGAGAAGCTGCGCTGGCAGGAGGCCAAGGCGCGTCGCGAGCAACGACTTCGGCTCGCCCAGGAGCGCCGCCGACTCGCCAGCGAGCATGAGCAGCGGGGCGACTTGTGAGCGCTGCCCCCATTTGCGTGGCTGCGTTGGCAGTCTTCGCATTTGGTTATTTCGTCTATTCACGGCATCTGGCGCAGTACGTGCTGCAGCTGCGCGACGACGAGCCCGTGCCCGCTGTCGAGCAAGAGGACGGTGTCGATTTCGTCCCAACCAAGCGCCACGTGCTGTTCGGTCACCACTTTGCTTCGATCGCTGGTGCGGCGCCCATCATCGGTCCGGCTGTCGCGGTGGTCTGGGGTTGGTTGCCGGCGCTTCTGTGGGTGACCATCGGCGTGGTCTTCATGGGCGCGATGCACGACTTCTCGACGCTGGTGTTGAGCATGCGCCATCGTGGCAAGAGCGTCGGAAGCATCAGCGCAGAGGTGATCGGCCCTCGCACGCGACGGCTGTTCTTGCTGGTGATCTTTGCACTCATCTTGATCGTGATCGCGGTCTTCGCCAAGGCGATCGCCGGTTTGTTCATCAAGCATCCAGGAACGGTCATTCCCATCAACTTCGAGATTCTGATCGCCTTGTTGATCGGCTGGGCTTGCTACAAGAAGAAGGCCAAGCTGTTGTGGCCTTCCATTGCCGCATTGATCTTGCTCTACGCGATGATCTGGGTCGGTATTCGGGTGCCGCTTTCCTTTTCTCCCCTCGCGACGAGCCAACAGATGACCATCTGGGTGATGTTGCTGTTGGCCTACGCTTTCATCGCGAGCGTGCTGCCTGTGTGGACGCTTCTGCAACCTCGCGACTACATCAACAGCCACCAGCTTTTCGTCGGCTTGGCGCTGCTGTTGCTGGGTATCTTCGTGGCCAACCCAGCCATGAATGCGCCGGCGATCAACCACCACCCGGCCGGTGCGCCGCCGCTCTTCCCATTCTTGTTCGTTACCGTTGCGTGCGGAGCCATCAGCGGTTTCCACGGTCTGGTTTCGTCGGGTACCACGAGCAAACAACTCGCTTGTGCTGCTGATGCGCGCGCCGTCGGCTATGGCGCCATGTTGGGCGACGGCCTCTTGGCGGTAGTGGCGACACTCGCAGTCTCGGCAGGGTTGGCTGGCTTCGCGACGCACTACCACGTCATGCCGAACGCACCTCAGGGGGTGGGCTTGTTCGTGCAGGGCGCGGCCAATTTTCTACTTCCTTTGGGGATTCCCGTTCACGCGGGACAGGTCCTCGTTGCCGTGCTGGTCATCTCGTTTGCGGCGACCAGTCTCGATACCGGTGTGCGCATCCAGCGCTTCATCGTGGCGGAGCTCGGTGAGATGCATGGGGTTGCGTGGCTGAGCAATCGATTTGTCGGTGGCGGCCTGGCGGTCTTGCCGCCGCTCGCCCTGTATCTGCTCGGCCAAGAGATGACCTTGTGGCCGCTGTTCGGCGCCGCCAACCAGATGCTAGCGGGCTTGTCCTTGGTCGTGGTGACGGTGTGGTTGTACAAGGCGCGTCGTCCTTGGGCGTACGCGGCGATTCCCATGGCGGTTGTGCTCAACATCGCCGCCGCGGCGCTCGTGCACAAGGTGGGCGGCTTCGTTTCCAAAGGCCACTACGCCTTGGCTGCTGTGGCCGTGCTGCTCTTGGTGCTCGAGCTGTGGATTGTGCTCGAAGGAGCCATCGCCCTGTCGCGCGCAGCGGCGGCTCGGAAAACAGCTGCTTGACCTTGGCGTCTGTGCGCATCATGAATGCCCCAATGAGGCAAGCCCCCGCGCAGCAAGCCCTTCGCACCGCCACTCAGCCGGCGCCGGCCATCCTCGCCTTCGCCGGGCTCGCGCTAATCCTGGGCGTGCTGTCGTGTGGACAGGTCGTGTCGCGACCGACCTCGTCCCCACAAGCTTCGGCATCGGCTGCAATGTCGACTCACACGCCGAGCCCGCCGAGCCCGGTGGCTACTGCAACAGCTGTCCCAACAGCCTCCGCCAGCGCCATTGGTCCTTCGAACAACCCCACCCAACCGTTTCGCCTCGCCTGGAAGCTGGCGACCAAGCCCTACAACAAGGGGTTGGCATTGGCGCCCAGCGGTCATTTGGCGGTGCTTTCGTCTCGCCGCCTCGCGCTTCATGAGCTTCGCACGGGCAAGGAGATTGCCTCTGCGCAAGTGTGTTTCACCTTCCGCGACGCGTTTGATTTCGTCGAAGCGGGTGTTGGGGCATTGGTGTGCGAACGTGCCATCAAGGTTTTCGGTTTGCCGAAGCTCGATTTCCGAGGCAGCAAGTCGCTTCCGCGAAAAGCACGGGTGGTGGCGTTCGGTGTAGGGCAGTTGGCGGTGGGTTTCGCCAATGGCCCGGTCCTCTTGTACAGCACGAGCGATTGGTCGCTGGCCCGAGAGATCAGCGTCGATCAGAAGGTGACCGCGCTGGCCTTGTCGTCCAGAGGTCAGTTGGCGATTGGGTTGGAGCAAGGCGAGATGCTGCTCGTCGACGAGGATCAGCGTGTGCGGCGCCTGTCCGTCAAGAGAGGCTTCGAAGTGCGCAGTCTGTCTTTTTCGCCTGATGCCAGTCAGTTGTTTGCCGCCGCTGGACCTTTGGCGGCGGTGTGGCGGGTCGCGACGCTCAAGAGCGCCCGTGTCTTCCGCGTGGTGCGCGAGGTGGTCACAGCACGTTGGGTCTCGGACAAAGAGGTCGGCGTTGCCGGCCCGGATGGCTTGCTCTTGCTGCGTGTCGACACCGGCGGCGCACACAGCGTAGGCGCGGGCTGGAGCAGTGGGGCGAGCCCTCCGGTCAGTGCGGATGCGGCTGTTGCCGACAAGGTGTTGTGCTCAGCCGACCGTGACGGGGCGTTGGCGTGTTTCTCACGTGGCGCCCTGCCGCAGACTCAGCAGTTGCCGTTGCGTGAGGAGCCCGGCGGAGCGGGCTCGACGCGCATGTCGGGTCGGGTCGTTGGGATGACCGGCCGCAATGTTCAGATCAAAGCACTGGCGAACAACACCTTGCCCAGCGCGAGTCAGAAAGTCCTCGTGCTGCGCTTCACCGAGCGTCAGGTGGGAGGGTTGCGCAGCGTTTCTTGGGAGCAGGTCGCCGAGGCACGTGTGATGCGTGTGCACCGGGACATCGTGCATGTCCGGGTGAGCCACGGAACCGCCCGTCGCCTCAAGCGCGACAAAAAGCGTGCGCTCCAATACGACACGCCAGTAAAGTTGGCGTGGAAAGCCAAGGGTGAGTAGCGCCGTAGCGCCAACTGCGCGGCTGTTTTTACGGGCTCTCGCTCAATCGCGGGATAGCTGCGTTCGCTGACCGGCTGACCGGCCAGAATTGAATTGCCGGCAGCCATCACCATCGATACCGTGAGCTGGGATGTTGCCAGCCAGACCATTGCTGCCCAGTCTTTCGGTTGCCGCCGTAGTGCTCGTTACGAGCGCGAGCGCGCTGGCCGCCGAACCTTGGATTGATCCGGACCCCGAGCATCCGCCAGAGCGCCACGCCATCGGCGATTTCGGTATTGCTGCTGATGCCGAGTATCGCGCTCAGTTCATCTTCGTCAATCCGATCGCGCTCAGCGCCGAAGAGAATCAACGCTACAACCTCATGGAGCATCGCGGCCGTTTTGGGGTCACTGTCGACTACGACGAAATGATCAAGCTGACGACCTCGCTGGATCTGCTCGATGGAGTGTTGTGGGGAGACAACGGCACGTTCGGAAGCACTCCTTCATCGGAGGCGGGCTTGCAGGTGACCACTCGAAACCCCAACGTGGTCAAGCCTTGCGTGGGTGTGATTGAAGGAGGCGACCCGCTCGACGCGAGCGGCTACGGTTACTCACTTTGTGACGCCTCCGCGCTTTACGTGCGACGTCTCTACGCTCAAGTCCGAACGCCGATTGGTGCGCTGCGAATTGGTCGCCAACCGGTGACGATCGGAATGGGCGTGC
>CAZRGL010000641.1:0-6069 GCA_964599485.1 uncultured Polyangiaceae bacterium | reverse complement strand
TCTCTTGCGCTCGACGGCGTCTACGTCCGCGGCGACGACGGAGACCTGGACTTTCTTCGTCACACTTCATCAGACGATTGTCACTGCGGTGCTTTCTTCGGATCGCAACGTCGCGACGCATGGGCAGATTGCTGGGATCATCGACAAGGACGAAATCCAAATCGAAATGCATCGGCTGAGGACCAAGATCAACCCGGCGCTTTGCGACATCATAGGTGGTCCGCCTTTCGACTTTGGTCAAACCGCCGACATTCTGGTCGACGGAACCCAGGATCCAGGCCAGACGTGCGATGGTATTTCTGCGGGGTTTGGCTTCACGATGAAACGGGCGCAGTTGGGACAGGAGGTTGAGGTGGAGGCAATCCCGCCGGGTCCTTGTCCTCCAGAGGCGCCATAGCGCGGATGAAGCTGACTTGTGCTCACGGAGCAAAATCGCTGGGCCCGAAGTGGGAGTCTGCTGGTGTGGCAATCCGGGCACTCGATGACGCGTCAGCGCCCCTTGCGTAGCCTCGTCCCAAGCGACACCGGCTTCTGCCTACGGAAGTCGTCCTTGTACTGCTCGAAGTTCCACTCCGTCAGGAACTTCTCCGCAGCCTTCCGCCCGGAGGCAAAGAACGCCTCTCGTTGGCGTGCCCGCTTGTCGCTGCTGAAGCTCAGGCCGAGGAAGTAGGGCTTTCAGGGGCTCTGAGCGGCCGTCTCCGCGAGTCGAAACTCCGCGCATTACCCGACAAGTGGGCCTACTTCAGATGGACGCCCTGGGTGCGGGGAGGGTATCGCGGGACGGCAGCCCGTCGTTGCCCGCAGCCCTGTCCGTGGCTACTGTTCCAAATCGTGAGCAAACGCACCAGGCTACGAAGTGCCCTCAACCAGTCCTTCGCTACCGTCGGGGACGCGATGAAGGATCCAAAATGCGAAGGTGCCGCTGCCTGGGTGGTCAGCTCGATCATGAACCCACGGGATCCGTCATTCGTTGCCGTTCCAGACCCGGACGCGGCCGGAGGTGAGAGCGTAGCCGCGCTCTGCAAGCGGTTCGGCATAAGCTGAAGGTCCCGCGGCGCTGCCACGTCTCGATGACCTTGGCGCCGGCACTCAGAGCCCCGCTGCGGCCACCGACTCTTCGATGGCACCGAGAGGTAGACCATGCAGCCCGCGGCCATCGCACGGGCGGGCGGTCTGCGGAGTCCCCCGTCGTGTCCACGCTCATCGTATCCGAAGCATGGTGTTGCAGAACGGTCTTGCGCGGCCGGCGTCGTCGCGGCAACCCATCGTTACCGACGTGAGGTTTTCACCCTTCACGAAGCCAAATGTGTCGGACGGGAGGGTGTTGAGTTCTAGCTCAATCCCGGTGACCGTGGTTGGCCCATCGTTGATCACCGTCAAGAAGTTGTTCACGACGCGAGGATGCACATCGGCATCGGATAGTCCGGCCTTGACGCGAGGCCCGACGCCGTGTGCGAGAGTGCGATCATTGTACTCGTAGAAGAGCAGTAGCCCAGCTAGAACAACGGCGAGGGCCACAGCCACTACACCGATCCACCGCGTGAGCGGCCTTGCGGGTCGCAGCCGCCCAGTTAATTCGTCCGCCGGTTGGGCCAGGGCATCCGGCGGACGCTCTAAGGGGTTACGCCCTCAGTGACCAGCCGCGTTGCTGGATCGACGCCAGGTTTGACGAGCAGTACAGGGACATCCTCGTACTTGAAAAGCCCCTCGCGCTTTATGGCGTTTACACCGAGATCAAAAGCAGTCTGAACCGATCTACCGAAGCCAAGCCCACGATAGAACGACGCTGCAAACAACCGCGCCGCCTTGTCGCCAATGCTCTCGGTCATACCCACGACGAAATCGATTTCGGCGACGATTGCCTTCGCCTGCACCTCGCTGTAGCAGGCGTTGAGCACAACGACACGCACGTTGTCCTTCAGAATCCGGAGGAGATCCGCGAGCGCATCTGCGCCGACAGGCTTCTTCTCCGCTTGTGAATCGCCATGCAGGACGATGCCGGTGCTCCCTGAACCATGACCGCTGAAGTGGACAACGGTGGGCTTGTGTTCGAGAAGCGCCTGTTCGACTCACTGTGTTCCGCTCCTCCGGGCAGGCCGCATCCCATCACGGCGAGGGCAAGGTGGAAGGCGGCTAGCTCTTGCGGTGACGGGAGCGTAGCCTCAGAAGGTGTTGTTCCGCGTTTTGACCGTTTTGGTGCTGGCGGCTGGTTGCGGTGGTCGCACGGGCTTCCAGCCGCTGGAGCGCTCGCCGGTCGAATCGGCGACTGGATGCGATGATCACTTCAAGCACGTCTGGAGCCAGTCCTTCGGGTGGGGGGCCGGCGACCATCTATGGGGAGGTCCGCTTGTGGTCAACCCACATGGCAATGCCCTGCTCGCCGGAGCTTTCAAAGGGACTCTCGATCTTGGGGGAGGTCCACTACACGCCGATCCCATTCCGCGGGCCGCGTTCCTCGCCAAGTTTGACGCCTCTAGTTCGCACCTTTGGAGCAAGCGACTTAGCGAGCAGGAGCTGGAAGCCCCCTTCGGCACCAAGAATGGTTTTCTCGCGAAGTTCCGTCCGTGACCAGCGAGGACCCGCCCGTTGGCGCGATCACCGCTCACAACGAGCCAGCTGGGAACTTCGCAAGAAACATGTCGGTGGGATTGTAGGGCGACTGCGGGTCTGACCCAACCTCAGGATTCCTGGTTCATGGTTCTTAGCCGCTCGACTCGAGGCTAGCACCGCCCATTGCGGTGAAGAGTTTCACCCCCCCCATAGGATAACCGGCCTGCTCCGCCTGCAACGGCCGGCATAGCACTGTCGCGCAGTGCACTTCGTTCAGTCGAGCGATGCGTTAGAGTCGGACGGTTGTCGCCGTCACTCGACCAACACACAGGAGCCGGCTACGCAGTCGACGCTCTTGTCGAGGCACGGATTTCCGAAGCAGGTCACCATTTCGCCGTTGCAGATTGGATCGGGCTCAATAGCGAGCATGACAAGGCACTCACACGGCGCAGTGTCACAGTAACTCGCAAACAGCTTGCAGTCGTCAGCACCGAGACAACTAGCGGCACTGCCCCCTGAGCCTGTCGAGCCGCCCGCACCGCCGCTGTTTGTGCCGGTGCTCGTGCCGGTCGGGGTGCTGGTGGTGTTGGTGGCACCACCTGTACCAGTGCTCGACGAGCTGGCGGTCCCGCCGCTGCTGGCGCTGGCGCTCGACCCATTGTTCTTTCCGTCATTGCTCGCGACCTTCGCGCCGCACGCACTAGCGAGACTGGCACCCGAAATGGCTGCCGCCAAAAAGAGAAAAGCTACTTGCCTCATGAGACCTCCAAGCAGTCAGAAGAGCGCCTTCCCGTCCCCACTCACCGCCGCCAGGGCGTTTTCGCCACGGCCATGTTGGCCAAGTAGCCGTCGGGGAAACAGCTGCCAAACCAATACGCAATGGGCCCAGCGCAATCTAGACGTCCGAAGGACAACGAGAACATGAACGGGGCGAAAAGCGCCCAGCGACGGTTAGCGAGCACATCGCCCGCTAGCCCCGGAATAGGCGAGTCCGATCATTCCGGGACTAGCTACTAGGAGGCAGGCGACGCCAGGGAGGTGCAAAATAGGTAGGGCATCAGCCTACATTTCGACAGCGGCAAGCTGTTGACGAGGCTTTTGGGGGAGCAGTCGCCTACCCTCCGCCGCCGAAGGGTGGGCGACTATCCCACCTAATATGCAACTCCTAGGCGCCACCTGTCTCTAGGTTATGGCTGGCTGGACAGCCGTCTCGAGCGCCCACGGGCTCGCCTAGTAATGCTGCACGAGCTTGCCGAGGGCTTCTCGGTTCCTTCTTAACAAGTAGATAAGGGAATTAGTATGCTTGGAAATATGAAGTCAGGAGAGCCAACGTCAAACCTGCGGATTATGTGGCTGATATTGGTGCCGTTGGCGTTGGCCGTTGGCGCATGTGGCGATGACGACAGCACGCCAACCAGTCCTTCGGGGACGACATCTTCGTCAACGACATCTTCGGGGACGACATCTTCGTCAACGACATCTTCGTCAACGACATCTTCGGGTGTCGACCCTGTGGGAGACAAGACGATTCACGAGCTCGCTCGATACAAGGTCAATGAGGACGCCCTGGTTGGGACCGTGGAGCCCGCCCATCTCACTGTGTGGAAGCGCTTTGCAAGTTTCTTTCCGGCAGCGACACGGCCCGAGGTGACACTCTATGTGGCCATTGACGCGAAAAAGTCGAATGACGTCGACGGTGCGATGCAAGCGAGCGCCGCCGATCCCAACGAGTTCTACATCGCCTTGGATGCAACCAACGCCTTCGGGGCTGCCGCTCTGGATCGCACGATGATCCACGAGTTTGCGCACCTGCTGACCCTGCGGCCTAGTCAGATCCCTGTCGACCCATCTGCTGTCAAGACATGCGATGTCTATACATCCGACAACGGCTGTCCGACCAAGGACGCCTATCTCAGGAAATTCTGCAAAGAATATTGGCCGGGTTATCTGCTTGCGACCGCTGACAATGAGCCATCGGATGCAAAAGCCAAGCGATTCGCAACCGGGGATTACGTGACAGAGTATGCCGCGACCTCTCCCACCGAGGATATTGCAGAGTCATACGCCGAATGGATCAAGCGGGACATGATTGGACCAGAGCAGACTGTCGTGAACAACAAGATGCGATTCTTCGCTGACTACCCGGCGCTGGTGACGCAGCGAGATTCAATCAGGAAGGTCCTCAAGCCATAAGACCTACGACAAGGCATCGCCGGCAGCTATCGCAGCGCCGGTCCACAGCATGCCGATCCGCACCGTGGCGTCAGTTTCTGAGTCTACCTGGGCTCCTGGCCGCGGTGTGGATCGACGCGGGGGTGTAAGCGATTGTCCCACGACAGCCCGTCACGTGATGAGGCGACTCGAAGAGAGCCTTTCGTTCAGCGGGGCGACAATGAGGAGACCTTGCCGCTGTCGTCGGGCCTGCAGATAGACCACTTCAAGGTCCTTCGATTGCTCGGGCGGGGCGGTATGGGTGAGGTCTATCTGGCCCGCGACACAAAGCTCGGCCGCAACGTGGCGCTCAAGCTCATTCGGGCTGATCGCTTGCGTTCCGAGGGGGCGGTTGAAGGTTTCCTCTTCGAGGCGCGGGCCACCGCCAAGCTCAGTCACCCGAACATCGTGACAATCCATGCGGTGGGCGAGCACAAAGGTCGCCCTTATGTTGCCCTCGAATACCTCGAAGGTCAGGATCTGGGCGAGCGTTTGGAACAGCGCAGCTTGTCCGTCCAGCAAGCCATACGACTGGCGCTCCCGATCGCGGAGGCTCTGACCGAGGCGCACCGCCGCGGGATTCTGCATCGCGATCTCAAGCCGGCCAACATCGTCATCCCCCGCGACGATCGCTTGCGTATCGTCGACTTTGGCATTGCCCAGGTGCTGGGCCAAACCGATTATTCCCTCGACACGACCGCACTATCCTCGAACCGCGCCAGTTTGATCGCGATGCAACCCAGTGGGGGTGGGACGCCGGGCTACATGGCGCCGGAGCAGTGGAGAGAGGACGCCTGCAGCACCGCCGTGGATGTCTGGGCGCTGGGCGTAATCATCTTCCAAATGTGCGCTGGCCGGCGACCTTTCGTGGCTGACGAGATCGCCGATCTAGTGGTGGAGGTTTGCTGCCCCATGCCCGCCCCAGCCCTGGCGGACCACGCCGACGTGCCAACCGAGCTCGACGCTTTGGTCAGCACCTGCCTGAGCAAAGATCCGAAGGCCCGGCCGCGCGCAGCCGACGTCGCCGCTGCGCTCCGAGCGATGCTCCCGAACGCCAAAGATGGGATGAGAGCCGCGGTTGATTTCAGTGCCCTGGAAGGCATCGAACGAGACGACAGCGGTACCATCCCGCGTCGAGCAGAGGACGAGCCATCCCTTTCGCCCGCGTCCACACCCCTACCCGTCGTGCTCACCTCGAGTAAGCACAGCTTGGACAGCCACATCCGCTTGTTCGAGCCCATCGGCTATGGCGGCACTGCGGTAGTCTCCCGCGCGACACAGCTCGCCTTGGGGCGTGAGGTTGCGGTA
>CAZRGL010000640.1:0-6070 GCA_964599485.1 uncultured Polyangiaceae bacterium | reverse complement strand
CGTCGGGGGCAGGTCCAGCGTCGGGGGCAGGTCCAGCGTCGGGAGCTGGGACTGCGTCGGGGGCAGCAACTGCCGCGGGTGGGACAGCCTCGGGAGCCTCGGCCGCAACGGCCTCGACGCCGTCAGTGGGTTGGGCCTCAACGAGGGGGGCACCAACTTGGGGCTGAGCCGCCGCCTGCTGTTGCTGTGCGTATTCGGCTTGTTGCTGTGCGTATTCAGCCTGCTGTTGCGCATACTCTGCTTGCTGGGCGTACTCAGGATGCTGCAGGGCGTATTCAGCTTGCTGCTGCGCGTAGGCAGCCTGTTGCTGAGCGTATTCGGCCTGTTGCTGCGCGTAGTCGCCCTGCGCGTAGTCTGGTTGTTGCCCATCAGTATCGAGCGTTGCTGGCTCGGCGATTTCCTCGCCAAGAGCTGGCACGGCCGCAGGAGGCGGAGGCTTCGAGATGGGTGGGGGCGGCGGCTGGGACAGCGGAGCCGGAGGCGGCGGCTTGGAGCGCGGCGCAGCTTCCTGTGTCGGGGCCGCTGGCTTGGTGCGCACCGGCGGCGGCTTCTTGAGCTTGCCGCTCTTGCAACGCTCGAGCCCGGCGGCAGCTTCTTTGTCGCCAGCTTTCATGCGCAAGACGCGACGCCAAGCGTCGGCAGACTCACGCGCGTCGCCGATTTCCTCTTCCCATATCCGAGCGACCTTACGGGCGAGCTCAGCACGCACGTGCGGCTGTCGACCGCGCAGGATTTGGTCCTCGAACAGCTCGATCATGCCGCGGTGGTCACGGAGCTCGGTGAGCAAGTCGCTGAGCTCTTTGGTGAGCGCTTGATCGGCTGGAGACAAGTCGTGCAAGCGCTTGAGGTCCTCAGCGGCCCCGGCCTGGTTATCCAGCTCCGTCTTGCGCAAATCCGCACGCTTGCGCAGGAGCTTGCGGACCAAGGGCCCGTCGTAGACCTCCTCGAGGGCCCGGCTGAGCGCAGCGTCGACCCGCGTGAGCTCTTGTACCTCTGCGCCGAGCGCATCGAGGGCTTCTAGGGAGGCATCGTCGACGTGCGCCACGATTGAGTCACCGAGCCAGCCAAAAGCAGCCTCGATGTCCCGCAGCTCACGATGCGCGATGATCGCCGCGCGACGCAACAAGGCACTGCGGGTACGGCCACCATCACGTGAGCCCTGCCCCCCGGCAGCGAGCGCCTCCGCGAGCGTGCGAAGTAGCTTGCCGTCCGCGCCAGCAACCTCGTCGGCTTGCCGGGCCGCTGTCTCGAGTGACGCCAGCGTGTCTTCGTGTACGCCTCCGCTGAGCGCTGCATTGAAGAAATCACGGGCGCGGTCGATGGCGCCGCGCTCGGCCGCGACCAGGGCAGCTTGTGCCAACGCTGCGACGCGCTCTGGCGGCTTCTTGCAACGTTGTACCTGCCGTTCGAACAGATCGATGATGTGCCCAGGGGCATCAGTCAATCCCGCCAGCCGTGCCAGGAGCGGTTGCGCCTCCGCAGGCTCGACACCCGCGAGGGCCATCTCGCCATGGTGGATGGCATCAATGGCGTCGGCACCCGCCTCGACCATGACCTGCGCCTGGCGCACGAGCTCCTCGGCCCGCTCCAAGCCGCCCAGCGCCTTGGCAAGGATGTCATGGGCTACCGCGAGCGCGTCCAGCTCCTTGAGCCGAACCGCGATTTGCTCCAACTGGCCCGCAAGCTCCACGTTGGCTTCTTTGGAGCGCGCCAGCTCTAGGGCCACCGTTCGGGCGTCGACGTCGCGCTCGACCTCGACGAACAAGGCAAATGCCTGGCGCAACGCGTCGGCGCGCGAAGTGCCCGCCACAGACTCGTTCCACGCCACCAGCTTGGTCGCGACGATACCCTTCCAGCCGAGACGAATACCGAGCTCAGCATAGGCTTCCTGACAGCCGTGATCGCCAGCGTCGGCCATCTTCTCGAGAGCGCCCAGCGCCTCGTCCCCCTTGTCCAGCTCATCGGCAAGAATGGTAGCGAGCTGCCGGGTCATTTCGCCGGCCTCTTCTTCGTCACCCTCGACCTCGATCAGCTTCGCGAGCAGCTCGACGACCCGCGGCCACTTCTCCAGCTGTCGGGCGAGGTTCTGCAACGGGGCGATCGCGTCTACGTCCTGCGGAGCGTCACCATGAACCATGGCCAGCACGCGCAGCGCCGCCTCTGGATCATCGAGCGGCCCCTCGTACAGCTCCGCAAGGCGACGCGCGACCTCGGTTCGCTGATCGCCTTCCATGAGCTTGATCAACGTCTCCATGGGCTCGGCAGCCCCGACCGGGTTTTCCCTGCGCATCTCGATGTCGGCGAGCGAATGCAGAGCATATTGGTTCTTGGCATCGATATCGGTGAGCACCGATCGGTACTGCTCCGCTGCCCCATCCAGATCCTGCATCCCGTCAGCCAGCAGCTGCGCCTGCCGGACGGCGTAAGCCAGCTTGTCATCTCCCTCGCAAAGCTGAACCAAGCGCTTGAGCAGCTCGACGGCCTCTTCCCAATCCTGCCGCTGTTCGCTCATCTCGAGCAACACCTGAAGCGCGTGCAGGTCCTCACCATCCTCGAGCACCAGCTGGAGGCTTTCGCGGGCGCCGTCGTTGTCGTTGTAGCTACGCTGGAGCGCTGCGGCACGGTGGCGTACGCCGACCCGCATCGCCTGGTCATCCAGCTTCTCAGCGCGACGCAGCAAGAAGGCCACCTGATCTTGGTGACGACCTTGCTGGTGGTATTGCTCCTCGACGCGCATGGCCAGCTCATCGTTGGCTGCATCCAGCTCGGAGGCTTGCTCGAGCTGGGCCAACGCGGCCTGCGGATTGCCTGCTTGCATGGTCAGGCCCGCGGCTCGAGCCAACAGCTCCGCTTTCGGGCGACCTTCCGTCAAAATAGCGCGCTGTTCGACCGCGTGGGCAGCATCGGCCCAACGTGATGCGGCCTCGTACGCTTTTGCCGCCTTCTCCCAGGTTTCGAGCTTCTTTGCGCCGTCCGCCTCTTCACCGTCGAACAGATCGGCCGCTTCGGAATAGGCGTCACCAGAACCACCCTGGTCGCCCATCTTTGCGCGGATCTCACCAAGTCGCGTGAACAGCAGCGCCTTCTGCTGGGCTTCTGCCTCTGGGAGGTTCTCCACGATGACGTTGGCGGCGCTCTCGAACTGCTGCGCCTGCTCATAGAGGTCGATGGCAGTCTTCAGCGCGTGCTCGTCGCCAGGCGTCAAACCAGCGATGCGCACCCACGTCTCCGCCGCCGCGACCGGGTCCTGGCGTCGCTTCTCATGAAGGTCGGCCAGTTTCTTCTCGAGCGCGATCTGATTCTCGGCGTCGGGCTCGTTCATCGCTTGCTGCTCGAGCAATGGCGCAAGCTCGTCCCACCGCTTCTGCTTCTCGAGCAGCCCAAAAAGCTTCTCGCGGGCTTGCTCATCGCCGCGGTCGAGCTGGCAAATCTGCTTCCACGCAACGATCGCCGTGTCGAAGTCGCGCAACTTGCTCTCGCACATGCCAGCTACGTCCCGCAGCTGTGCTTTGCGGGTATCGGCTGACTGGGTCGTGTCGCGGGCGGCTGCCAGCAGCACATCGCGCAGATCAGCGAATTTGCGGCGTTGTCGTAGGAAGTCCTCCACCCAGCCGAGGGCCTCGCTGTTGGAAGGCTCCAGCTCGAGCACCTTGCAAAAGACGCCGTAGGCTTGCGGCTTGCGCCCCTGATCCAGCTGCTTTTGAGCCTCCTTCAGCAAGGAAGCAGGAGTCGGTACTTCCGGCTCGGCTGGTGGTGGTGGCGCCTCGGCCACGGCAGGCGGTGCTTGGGCAGCGCCATCTATCGCAGCGGCGTCCGCCGCACTTGCCCCTGCAGTAGGCACCGACACGGGGCCGGCGACCGCTCCCGGGCTCGACATACCGGCCGCTGACGCAACGCCTGCAGCAGAGGGTGCACCTGCGCCTGAAGCGACTGGTACCGAAGCCGGGCCGGGATGGCTGGCCAGCGCGGGCCCGCCCGCAACACTGGATTGGGGCGCTGGAGGCGCTTCTTGGACCGATGGCGCAGCGACCGGCTGTCCGGCCGATGCTAGCTGGGCTTTGGCCTTCTCGGCCATGTAGCCATCCGGGCTCGCCTCGAGATACGCCTGGTACTGTTCTACCAGCTCGCCCTGTCGCCCCATTTGCTCGGCGTGAAAGTCCGCCAGCTGCATCGCACGGTCGTCGTTTGCCACGGCCCTGAGGGCAGCTTGGGCGTACATCATCGCGTGCTCGCCCTCATAGAGCTCAGCCAGCGCCACCAGCGCTTGGGCCGCCTCTTGACTCTCGGTCACGTCGACCTCGAGGCCTGCGTCGCGCCGCTCCACAATCGAGCAAGCAAATGCGTAGCGGGCATTCGTTTCCTCGGGCTGAAGCAAATGAGCGCCACGCAGTGCTCGGGTCACCCCTGCCAAATCGCCGGCGCTCCTGCAGACCTCGGCCTCGTCCTGATAGAGCGCCAGCTTCCGCTCAGGTTCCTGAACCAGCGCTTGCTCCATGGCGAAAAACGGAAGTGCTTCAGTCCAGCGCTGCTGTCCCTTCAGCAATTCGCGCGCCTGGTAGATGGCCAACGCGTGAGTGGAATCCAGCTCCGCAAGTGCCCGCCAGTGCTTCAGCGCGCCAGCCGGATTTGCGTGGGGGCCATCGCCGTAAATCCCCGCCAGCTCTTCGTGGGCAGTAACCAAATGAGGCCGAACGTCGGGCTGCTCGTGAAGCACGGCGGCAACCGCCTCGCACATCCGTTCCAGCAATTGCGCCAAGGCAGCTTGGTCGCCACTTTCGCGGAGCGTCTGGGCCACGGTTTCGACCGCGGCGACATTTGCCGCATCACGTTCAGCCGCCGCTTGCAGCAGCCGCACATGTTGGCCGCCATCGCCGAGGCTCTGCCACACCATGGCGGCCTCGGTAAACCAATGAGCGGAAAAGACCGGGTCAGTGCTGCTTTGGCCCACTCGCTCCAACAGCCCAGCATACGCTTGGGGATTGTGTTGTCCGGCGTGGTGCGCTTGAGCCAGCGCATCAGCGTCGTGGGGGTCCAATACAAGCCGCTGAACCAGCGATTCAATCTGCGCAGGGTCCATGAATTGGGCGCGAACTTACACGGTCGATAATGCGCAGTACAGGTACAATTACCGAAAGGTAGGGTTCTTCAACGTTGCCGCTCAGCGGTCAAAACGCTCATAGCCGCGTTTGCCAGTAACGCTCTTCGGAAAGGTCTTCGGAGCGCTCGCCGAAACGGTTGCCCCCGCGGTCGCGCTCGCGCTCGCTGCGGCCTGAGCATCTCTTTGGCGACGTCGCTCCTCGGCGAGCCGCTCCGCTTGCTGTTGTGCGGCGAGCGCGGCTCGGTCTGCGCGCTGCGCGAGGTCGCTTGCCACGCCCTGCGGTCGAGGTGAGCCATCACCGCCGAGGGCGAGCATCATGGCTACCACGCCCACGGTCACCACCGCACCAACCCCAAGCATGAGCCGGCGCGACGGTCGCGACCCCGAAGCCGGCTCTCCCACCACGGCGGTGAGGTCACCACTGGCTGCAACAGGTGCTTCCAGCGACAGCGCCGCGAGCTCATTTCGAAAGGCGTTGGCGGTTTGCGGCCGGTTGGCCGGATCCTTGTCCAACACCCGCATGAGCAGGGCCTCGAGCTGCGGCGGCAGGCCCAAACTCGGCTCTGCCACGCTCGGTCGTTTGGGCACCGTCTTGATGTGGTGAGCCATCACCACAACCGCATCGCCGTCCGTAAAGGGCGGCCGGCCGACCAACATGTGGTACAAAATGACGCCCAGCGAGTAGAGGTCGCTACGCGGATCGAGCTTCTTGCCCTGGGCCTGCTCGGGCGACATGTAGCGAGGTGTGCCGAAAACCGTGCCGGCTTGAGTCTCGAGCGCATCGATGCCGCCCTCCTGGGTGAGCAGCTTGGCGATACCGAAGTCGAGCACCTTGCACATCTTGTCGCCCGCTGGACTCGCCGTCAAAAGCAGGTTGTCCGGCTTCAAATCCCGATGAATGACCCCTTTTTCGTGAGCTACGGCGAGGGATCTGAGCGCGTGGACCACGATGTCCAGCGCCTCGGTCCCAAC
>CAZRGL010000639.1:0-6079 GCA_964599485.1 uncultured Polyangiaceae bacterium | reverse complement strand
AGAGCTGTGCGGCAACGTCGCTGAGCGCCCCCGAGTAGCAACAGTCCGCCATGAGCACGACGCGAGAACCTTTGAAATCCGCAGCGATGAGGGCGCTGAGCTTGTCGAGAGAGAGACCAGTGCCGATGGGATCGCTCGAGCTGATGTCATAGGAGGCGAAGTAGGCTTTGCCGTCCTTGGCCTTCAGGCCATGACCCGCAAAGTAGAACAGCAACGTCGAGCCCTTCGGGGCTTGTCCAGCCTTGCTGCGCGTGGCAGCCAGAATTGCTTTGGTGGTGGCCTGCTCGTCGAGCAGCAGCTTCGTATGCTCGGCTGGAACGCCAAGCCTTTTAAGCAGTCTGTGAAGCTCCGCGTCTTTGCGATCCTGGTCCGAAAACGCGGCGAGCGCAGGGTCGGGCCATTTTAAAACGCCCGCGATGACCGCGTAGGTGCGGCTCGGCGCAAACAGCAATTCGCCGCCGCGCGCCACACCGGACTTGGTAGCGGAGCGGGCGGGACCATCGCCGGCAAGATCCCTCTTGGCGTTCGGTGTGCAGCCGAGAATGAGTGCCAGCAACGCAGTTAGCACGCGGTTCATGACCATGCAGTCTAGCCTGATGCTCCTCACTGCAGAGCGTTTGTCAGTCCTAGGACGGGGTTTATGCTAGCTTCGGCACAAATCACAGGCGCGAGCGACTTCATGTTCAGACCAATCACTGACGATGGCGGCGATGATGCTCCGGAGATGCCGGCTTCGGCGAGTCGCTATGGCGCGGCTCATTCCGACGGTACGGTGTGCATGCCGGGTTGCGAAAACAGCAAGTCCGGCACCGGGAGCATCAGCTGCTCGGACGAGCAGATGGAGGGCGTGGCGGTAAAGAACTGCCTGTAGCTCGTTGATCATGAAGAGCCACAACGACAGCTGCGGCTGCGCGCGCCGCGGCACGGTCATCGACTATTTCAACCGGGGGCTCGCCCGCCAGCGGCGTGAGTCTTTGCCAATCACTGGTGCCCTGGTCTCGGGGGCTGATCAGCTCACGGCCCGGTTCAGCTTGCAGATCGACGCGGACAGAATTCAAGTGGCCAGCTTCAAGGCGTCCACTTGTGTAACCTTGGTCGCCTACTGCGAAGCCTTGGTCGAGTCGGTCGAAGCGCTGACGACCCATGAGGCGAAAGCCATCGCACCCAAAGAACTGGCCAGCTGGCTTGCCGGCGTGCCAGCCATCAAGCAGGACCGTGCGGCACTGGCCATTCGCGCCCTGCACAGCGCCCTTGCGCGCCCATCGACCTGCTAGCGCAGAACGAAACGCTAACTTCGAGGAAAGCTGACAGTCATGAAAGTTGCCTACCTATTCGCCACCCAAAAACACACCGTCTCCTATGTGCTCGCCAAGATGATCCTGCCTCAGCTCGAGGAGGGGCGGCATGGCGCGGACGTCGTCGGCATGTTCTTCTTCGAGGACAACAACTACGTGCTCCTCAAAGGCAACCCCATCGGTGAGAGGCTCCTGAAAATCGCCAAGGAAAAGAACATCCTGCTGATGGGCTGCGACCAATGTTGCTACGAGCGGGAGATCGCCGACAAGTTGCTCGACGGCGTGCCCATCGGCTGTTTCCCCGACCTGTACGGCGCGCTGTCCGGCAGCCCCCCCGACCAAGTCATCACACTCTAGCCTCGTTGGCTGCCCGGCTACCCAAGCTAGAGCCGCGACGGACCTCGCCGCTCAGCTCACATCAGTTCCATGCAGCTGGCTGGAATGGCGCCGTCATGGTCGTCCAACAGCACGCGCAAGGCACGAACAGCTCGGATTGAGTGCTCCACCGTGATGCAGCTCTCGCCATCGCCGCTCGTCGCGCAGTCGAGCGCGTCATCGCATTGCCTCTGGAAGCCTTTTTCCCGCTCGGCAAGCCCGCAGAGGCAGCGGGCGTGGTCCACCAAAGCACTACCATCCCGCGATGGTCGGCAGCGTGCTTGGAATTTGCTGCTGGAGAAGGTGCAATAGCTCTTGCCTTCGCACCAAGCCGACTGAGCACAATCACCGTCGCTGCCCACTACACATGCGCCATCGTGCAACGTGCAGTAGCCGCGTTGCTGACACCACCAAGACCGGCGGCAGTCGTCCTCTCTTGCCACTACGCAGTCGCGTTCGCGCAGCACGCAGGCGCCGTGTCGAGCGCAGTTTCTCGAGCGACGACAGTCCGCGTCCGACTTCAGAACGCAGCCTCCTTGCCCTAACGTACAGTGACCGTACTTCTTGCACACTCGTGCACCGTGACAATCCGCATCGCTCGAAGCGGCGCACTTGCCCTTTGAGAAGGAGCAGGAGCCCCACGTCTTGCAGAGCACTGTATTCTGACAATCTTCGGCAGTCCCGGCCACACAGCGGCCATTCTTGGCGCTGCACAGGCCCCTCAGACGACACCATTTGCCGCGGCGGCAATCCTCGTCCGAAGCCGCGACGCAGCGACCTCCTTTCTTGGTGCAAAGACCACCGTAACTACAAACCGAACGCTTGTCGCAGGGCAACAAGCAGGTCGCTGCCCTCCTGCCGTCGCGACTGGCGTGCCGCATCAAGCGTTGGCAAGCGCCGTCCTCACGGCAAACCCGCGAGTCGCGGCAGTCCTTGTCGGAGCCAACCACACATTGGCCGTCCTCGAGTGTGCAGCGCCCATGGACCTCGCAACCAGTTGAAGCCTCGCAATCCTCCTTGCGAACCGCAACACAATCGCCAGCCTCGGAAACGCATTGACCGGACAACTCGCAAACCGGCGTACCGCGGCAAGGGTCAGCACAGCCATTCGTGACGAGCCATGCAACAAGCAGTGCCCCAACACAGAGCAGATGTTGGCCTATCTTCCTTCGGTACGACATGCGCCTTGTGCTGATGCTCTGAGAACGCTCCTTTTGAGAAGCGCAATGGTCGTGCACAATGGGCCACGAAGGGCATTTTTCGATGTGGTTCTCACGGGGCTCGCTGGCCAGTCGACACGTTGACTTGTTTCTAGCTGTGGCCTGCGCTGTGTCGACCGCGGCTTGTGCGAACACCGAGCGAACGGACTCTGGGACGACGGCGCGGAGCATCGAGCACGAGGGGCGGCGCTACTTTCTGAGGACCATCGACAAGGACTTTCGGCGTCGATCTGCAGCGCCTGGCAACCACCTCCCCCCCGGACGAGTGAAGGCAGCGATGACGCTCGACACCGGCGGCGATCAGGGCAGCCGCGTACCTTGGGCCGCTGGTCTTGTCTTGGTCATCCGCCACGGAGCCGTGGTGCTTTCGCGAACGGTGGACAGCCACCCGAGCTGTGGCTGCGGCAATGTTCTATCGGATCCCGACGATCTGGTGAGCTGCGACTGTGGCCCCACGCGCTACCACCTGAGACAAGCTGGTAAGACGGTCACGCTCTATGCGGTCCGGGGCGGCAAGCGCACAGCTCAGATCGTCTACGTCGTGCCCGACTAGTCGAGCACGCTCAGGCTGGGGATTTCTTCTTCCTGGTGAAGATCGCAATGCCCACCAGCCCGAGGAGGATGAGCGCTACGAACACGCCGAACCCGACGAGCATCATGGTGAACGTTGGACTCCACGCTTTGACACAGCGCTTAGTCATGACGCAGGTGCCGCCGACTGAGCAATCGGACTGAGACTCGCAGTTGCCGACGACTTCCCGCTTCGTGAAGAAACACTCCCTTGAGGCGTTGTACTTGCCCCCACATCGCACGCGCGTCTCCTTGACACAGATGCCGACGTCCGAGCGGCAGCGACGCCCCTCCCGCTTGCAGGATTCGTCGCTCTTGCAAACAGCGCTCGGCGCGCACCAGGTCCCCTGATGACTCGCTTCTCCCTCCGAGCCTTTTGGGCAGCCCTCGGGTGGCGCTCCGACCGCGTCCGCCAGACCAGCGGACGGGATGGTGAGACCAAAAAGCAAGACGATGAATGCTATCCAGCGTGGGGTCATTGGTAATGCCGAGAAAGAGCCGGGCGGGGGGACTGACCAGAACCCATGGTAACCCAACGATCGTCCTGCCAAGCAAGGGCCGGCTAGACTACCCTTTCTTCAACCGAAACGATGAGCCCCCAAACCCGTGATGACGTCATCGATGCCGTGCGGCGCTGCATAGCCGACAGTTTGGCTGTGCAGCCCGACCGCATCGGATTGCACGACCGACTGATCGACGACCTCGGGGCTGACTCGCTCGACTTCGTCGACATCATCTTCATGCTCGACAGCGAGCTGGGCATACGGGTCCGGGACACGGAGCTCACCTTCCTGACGCGACTGGACTTCTCGTCCCCGGAGGTGATGCAAGGTGAGCACCTGACCGAGGCCGTCGTTTCCCGTCTCGAGAAATGGCTGCCCGCGATCACCGCAGCGGCTGACCGAACCGCCATTTCGCCAGCCCAGCTTTTCTCTATGATTACTGTGGAGGCAATCTGTCTCGTGGTTACTCGAGCACTCGACGAGCAAGAACGCGACGCAGAGCAAAGGAGCAACTGATGACGACCAACACGGGCTCGAGCAGGCTCAATGCCGACGAGGTTCTCTATAACACCCGCTCGATGTGCCCGGAGTGCGAGGAGCTCGTCAACGGCCATGTCATCAGCCGCGACGGTCGCATCTACGTCACGCGCCATTGCGCCGAGCACGGTCGCTTCGATGGGCTGATCTGCTCTGACCGACGCTGGTACGACAGCCTCGCGGCCTTCGATGTCGAAGGGGTTCTGCCCAAGAACCATGGCGCACCGGAAGAAGTGGGCTGCCCTGAGGATTGCGGGCTGTGCTCCAAGCATCAGCAGATCGCTGGCACCGCCGCTGTCGAGATCTCCAACGACTGCAACGCGAAATGTCCGGCTTGTCTGGCCAACAACGCCAATAGTTTTTCGCTCGAGGTCGCCGACGTGAGAGACGCGCTCGGCACGCTGCTTCAATCACAAGACCGCGTCGACACCTTCGTGCTTTCCGGCGGCGAGCCCACGGTCCACCCGCAACTATTCGAGATGATCGAGGTACTGCGGCGACCCGAGGTAGACCGCATCGTCATCAACTCCAACGGTGTTCGCATCGCCCAGGACGACGCCTTCGTCGATCGTTTGGCGGAGCTGGACAACGTCTACATCTGTTTGCACTTCGACGGACCGGGCTCCAAGCAGCTCAGGGGTATCTCGCACGACGTGCAGCAGCGCGCCCTCGACCGTCTCATCGAGCGCAAGGTCAGCGTCGTTCCCCTGGTCTTGGCTGCACAGGGCGTGAACGCCAAAGAGCTGGGCGGCATCGTGACGGGATTGCTGACGCGCTCCGAAGCGGTCAAGTCGGTCATCATTTCGATGATGACCTACACGGGAAGTAGAGGCTCGAGCTTCGATGGTGACCCGCTCGAGCGGCTCACGATCCCAGCGGCGCTCGACGAGATCGATCGCGGCGCGGCGGGATTGATCAGCAGGCACGACTTCATGCCGCTGCCGATGCCCAATCCGTTGTGTGCTGCCGTGGGGTACTTCCTGGCCATGGACGACGAGATCACGCCCCTGCTCCGGCATGCCGACATGACGAGCGTCGTCGACTACGCCAAGAACTCCAACCTCGGCAAGGTCGACGAAGGCCTCGAGCGCTTGCTGCGCGACACCATCGACAGTGTCTATGCCCGAATGGATCAGCAGGAAGATGCGGCCATGGTTCTGCAGAAGCTCAAGACGCTGCTATTGAAGCTCTTTCCCGAAGACGGTGGCCTGGAGAGCGAGGTGCGCCGTAAAATCGCAGAAGAGAACATGAAGACCGTCTACTTGATGCAATTCATGGACGGCTGGAGCTTCGACTCGAAACGTCTGCAAAAATGCAGCTGCCAGCACTTGTTGCCGGGCGGCAAGATTGTCCCGAGCTGCGGCTACTACGCCTACCACCGCCGCTTCGATACGAGATTCGGTGCCGCCAGCAGCTGAGCCAGCACAGCCCGATGATCGAGAAAATCGTCCTGCTGGAGATTTTTTTGCGCCGATCCCGACCCGAGGACAGCACTTTGTTCATGCGGAGGTGGTTGCGCCCATCCCGATGAGCGGCAAGATGCCCAGAAGAAATGATAAGCTACGAAACGCGCCTCGCG
>CAZRGL010000638.1:0-6088 GCA_964599485.1 uncultured Polyangiaceae bacterium | reverse complement strand
CCGTGAGAGAGCACCTCAAGCTCTACCCGGGGTGCAAGGTCGATGTGACGATCGAGTACGCGTGACGGGATTGACATCACCGTGATCGTGGAACCCGCCGGCGTTGGAATCGTGACCGCGTTCCCCACCAACGTACCCCGCAACCCAAGTCCGTGAGGTAGCTCGCGATGGAGACACTCAACGCCCTAGCGTCCCGCTTGCCGCATGGCCGGGGCCCTGATGTGATTGAGCTCTGGGACGTTGGCGAAGAGCCAATGGCCATCGAGAACCTCGTGTCGAATCTGCACGACTTCGACATCCCGGTTTCCGCCGACGAGGCCGCTTGGCTGCAAGAGCAGGTGGTCCAGCTCGGAGTCGGTGCGCGCACTGCAGAGTTCGTGTCGCAACTCAAGATCGGGGACACCACAGCGTCCGGGTCTGCGGCTGGATCCGAGACCGGCCCGGACATCGACATCGCAGGGCTCGCCTCGACCTTACTCGGCATGGATCGAGAAGCGGTCGATGGGCTGATCGATCAGGCGAAAGCCGGCATGCAGGAGCGACTGTCAACCCTCCGAGGCGCTGTCGATGGGCTCGACAGTGACGATCCAACGGCGCGGGCCAAGGCCGAAGAGGCCGTCCGCGAGATCGAGCGTGAGCTCGGAAGCTATGGCGTGCAGCAGGGCACGATCCTCGGACAGCTCCGTGCGGGTCGCCACGATCCTGTGGTCGATCTGGACGAAGGGCGAGCGCTTCTCGCCGAGGGTCTGCAGCTTCTGTCGGACCTCGCCAAGAACTCCGAGGGTGCCGCAGACAGGGCACAGGCCTTCGCAACCCGAATGGAGGGCCAGTTCGGCCACCTCGTACCCGACGACGACCCACTCGCGACCCAAGCAGAGCTCAAGGCGCACGTCCGTTCCGAGATCGCTGCTGCCCTCAAGGATCTCAAACTCTGAGCCATCGCGTTGGCGGGGGTCCGACAGACCGCATGCGATACATCCTCATCCTCATCAGTGGCATCCTCATCGGCTGCCCGAAGCCCACAGCTGGCGTCGTCAATGCGCCCGATCCAGCCTCGACATCCAACGCCAACGACACCCCAGAGACCGGGCCTGTCGAGCACGAGTTGGCGGCCATCACGCTGGGAACGGATCCCGAGTCCATCACCAACGAGCTGGCGCTGCGTGTCGCTATCGACCAGCGGCTTCGGAACGACGCCTTCGACGTAGACGAGGCCACACGTGCCCGTGCCTGGGCGCAAGTCGCCATCGCGGACGCGGCGAACACCTCTCGTATGCAGGATCTGGTGGCGCAGTTCGGTTGGCCGCCGATCTCCACCTTCGGCGAGTCCGCCACCTACGATGCCTGGCTGCTCGTTCAACACGCAGACCAGAACCCCAGCTTCCAGAGGGAGGTGCTCGCGCTGATGGAGCCCATGCTGGCGTCGGGCGAGGTCCTCGGGAACAACTACGCCTACCTCTGGGACCGGGTCGCCGGCGCCGATGACCGGCCCCAGCGCTACGGCACCCAGGGCACCTGCAACCAGGACGACCCCAGCCAGGGTTGGGCCCCGCTCCCGATCGAAGACCACGAGACCATCGACGAACGACGAGCCGCCATCGGCCTGATGCCGATGGCCGCCTACATCGCGATGTTCGACTGCTCCGGTGCCCGCGCCAGGGCAGAGGCCGCCTATGAAGGAGAGGACTGGGCAGCCTGCGCGACCGAATACCTCGCCATCGCCAGCGACTAAGAAGCATGAACCAGGGAAACTGGGTCTGGGTCAAGTAGCGAAGGCGGTGGGGTTGGCTCTCCGCCTCCTCTCGCAGGGCAACGTAGAGCGGCGGGGCGGACGAGCAGCTTGCGCACCCGCGCGGCCGTGCGCCGAGCCACGTCGGCCACCTCCTCGGCCGACGGCGCCGGTAGTGGGTGGAAGGCAAGCTCGCCGTCGTCGCCCCGGACGTAAACCCCGTCGAGCGCCAAGGTGTGCGGGTGGGGGTTTAGCCGCAGGGCCGCGATGAGCCGTCAGGCGAAGAGCCAACAAGCAGAGCGAAGCCCTGGATGAAGGTCACCGCTCCGGTGTGGGCCAGCTCGACCGAGCTCAATCCCAGGTGCCGCTTGGCGCGCCAGCGGTTGCTGCGCTGTGCTTCGAGGAGGGCAGGACCGCGGCGCCTACGAGATGTGAGCGCGAGGGGGCGCTTCACATGCGCCAGAGAGGGAACTGGACGGGTGCCGTACAGCATCCGCTCCAATTCCTGCTGGGACAGCTGCTGGGCCTGCTCCCAAGTAAGCTTCGCCGTTTTGGCTGTGGTGGTCGTCTTGGACACTGCACCAGCGCTCACACCCAGGCTCCGCGCCGCGTCTGGCGCACCGAGCGCCGCAGTGACCAAAGCAGCCTCAGAATCTCTCTCGTCTTTCGCATCGGTAGTCGCTCCCTCGCCATCACCGGCCCCTTGCCCCTCAGAGACGGTCCGCGTGGGGTCGTCCGTGCTCACGCGGTAGAGCGCCTTCCCACCAGCCTCCCCGGCAGACACGAGATAACTCGCCTTCCAGGTATCGTAAAAAGCCGCGACGTCGGCATCGAGTTGCCGCACAGCGAGGAGCTGGCACCCGAAACCATCATCGACGTACATCGCCAGCTCATCGAGGCAGCCGAGCAACTCGCCGAGAGCTTCGAGCTCGAAGGGTGATCGATAGCCCCGCCCTCGTGGCAAATTCGACAATGCATGTCGAATTGCCCCAACCCGCTCACCCTTTCCGTACTCGCTCACGTGTACCCCATTCCGCTCGCCGAAAATGCGTCGTGGCAAATCGGGGACATCCTTCGTGTGCCCTTCAGTGGTAGCGAGGGTCGCGAATGATGTCTTCGGCGCATCGTGGTCATGCTGCCCGGTCTGCCCACGCTGATTGAGCGTCCGACCGGCTCGTCAACCGCCGGGCGGTGAACAGCGATAATGTGCGCACTCCCAGCCGGCAGGACATTGGGCATCCACGTTGCAACTGGCGCTGCAAAAATAACTGTCGTCGCCCTTTGTACATCCTTGGTGGTCCAACAGCGAGCTTGTGAGCGGCCGCAGATCGTAGCGGGCGACTTCAACGCCCCTTATTGCGGCGCGCCCGAGCTGCAACTGCTACGCGACGCCGGTTTCGTCGACGCTTTGGGCCTTGCGGGCGACACCGAGCCCACCCCGTGGAAAGTAAGGTGACAAATCTGGAAAATTCAATCATGTAGTATTACACTAGAGGCATGTTGACCATCACTATGAGCTCGAGGGGGCAGTTCGTACTTCCAAAAGCCGTGAGAGAGCACCTCAAGCTCTACCCGGGGTGCAAGGTCGATGTGACGATCGACGAGAAGAAACGACTCGTGCTGACCCCCGCGCTCCACGATCCGGAGGAATTGTTCACAGATCGTCCACCGGTCGCGCGAATCGTTTCAGTTGAGGAGATGAACGAAGCTATCGGAGACGTTGTCAATGGTCGCCTTTGACACCAACATCATCGTGCGCGTGCTCGTTGGCGATGACCCCAACCAAACCAAGAAGGCCGAAAAGGCTTTCGTTGCCCACGCCAAGGGCGATGGCGTCTTCCTCTCGCTCGTTGTCGTTGCGGAGGTTGGCTGGGTCCTCACAAGCGCCTACCAATGGGATAGGGCGACGGTTCACGAGCGTGTTACACGGCTGGTGCGCACTCGAGGCGTTGTGGTCGAGGAGCTCGAGCTAGTCGAACATGCTCTCGACGAATACCGCGCTGGCAAAGCGAACCTGGCGGACTACCTCATCCTGGGCAAAGCGCGAAGCAGCGCCACTGGCAATTTGCTCACCTTCGACAAGAAGTTGGCTCGCGAGTCAGGCGCAGCGCTGCTGTGAGCAGAATCGACCACAACCGGACCGAATTCCTGTGGCGTCGGCCGCCCGTCGAACGCAAGCTCTTGGGCGTATGTGCTCTACCTTGCTCACGATCCAGTGGTTTCGTGGCTGCGCGACCGCGCACAGTTTCGGCGCGCGGGTGGCTCCAGCTACCTTGCCGAGCTGGTGGGCAGAGCAGCTCCGGTTGCCGACGTGGTGCGTGTGCGGCGCGCTGGCGCGTGTCGAGCCAGCTTTGCTCTACGCCCCCGCTCCTCTAACGTCCCTATTTCGAAGTCGCTATTCAGCAGACTAGAACTGGAAGTAGACGAAGGGCACGGCTTCGGCGCTGGCTACTTCGCGCAAAGCAACAGCGAGGCAGGCGAGCACACCGGCTTGCAATGGGGCCGGCGCCTTGATGAACAGCTCTCTGGCCTCATCGTAGAAGCGGCGGGGCGTCCACTGCAGGACCACCGCTCCAACGATGATTGCCAGCACGCCTGGGTGCAGATTGTGGGTGTAGCTCGTTTGCGACAGGAGGCGCTCGTACATGGCGCCTGCTTTGTCCAAGGAGGCCGCCCGGAACATCGTGAAGGTGAGCGCGACAAAGGTGAAGTTGGCGATCACGCAGAAGATCCGCAGCGGGCCCTGAGCCCCCTTTCCGCCATAGCGCTCGACCAGGTAGACGGCGATGGCTACGTACCAGCCGCCCGCGAGAAGCAGGCTCACCAGGATGGCGATGCCCGGCAGATCTAGAGCATGAGCGGCGCGCACGCCCCCCTGCCAGGCCAACGCCGAGACCGCGACCGCTCCACAGGCGAGCTTCCAGTAGCCGTGCTCGCGGCGCGTCTCGTTGAACCAATGGCTCACGCTCAGCGCGATACCTTGGATGCAACCGAAGACCAGGTAGGTCCATGCAGCGCCATGCCACACGCCGCACACCACCATGGTCAGGAACATGTTGATGTACTTGCGGGCGCGCCCGCGCTTGCTGCCGCCCAGCGGAATGTAGACGTAGTCGCGCAGCCAGGTCGACAGCGAGATGTGCCAGCGCCGCCAGAACTCGACGATGTTGGCGGACTTGAAGGGGGCGTCGAAGTTGATCTTGAAGCGATAGCCGAGCAGCAACGCTGAGCCGATGGCGACATCGCTGTAGCCGGCAAAGTCGCAGTAGACCTGCACTGCGTAGCCATACATTGCAGTGAGCGACTCGATGGCCGAGTAGCTGGTCGGCTCGGCGAAGACCCGATCGACGAAGTTGACGGCGATGTAGTCGCCGATGACCACCTTCTTGAACAAGCCGGCAGCGATGAGGAACAAGCCCTCGCCGCCTGTCTCGGCCGTCAGCTGCGTCTTGCGCTCCAAGTGAGGAAGCAAGTCGCGGCCGCGAATGATGGGCCCCGCCACCAGATGCGGAAAAAAGGAAATGTAGGTCAGGTAGTTGAGGTAGCTGGTGCAGGCTGGGATGGTTCGCCGATAGACATCGACCACGTAGCTCAGCGACATGAAGCAGAAGAAGGAGATGCCGATGGGCAAATCGACACGCAGATGGATATCCGGAACGATGTAGCCGAGCTGATCGCGGACCAGCCACAAGAAGGTGTCGGCTCCCCAGTTCCAGTACTTGAAGAAGATCAAGATGCCGACGTTGACGATGATGGTGCCGATCAGCATCGCTTTGCGCGGTCCTGGCGCGTCGATGCGATCGAGCAGAACCCCGAGGTAGTAGTCGATGCTGGTCGCTACGAAGAGCAGCGGGACGTACTTGACACTCTCGAAGACGGCTTGCCAGAAGGCAGGGCCCTCCGCCGCCATGAGCTTGTCCCAGCCCACGAAGGTCCAGCCCGCGTAGAAGATGTAGCTGGCGACCAGCAACACCCCCAGGCGGATCTTGCGCCACGGCGCCAGCAGCCACGTGATGATGAAGACCGCGGGAAAGAAGTACGCGTACGTGACGGTATTGAAGAGCAAACTTGGGACTCGCGCGCGCGCAAATCGGCAGCAATCGCCGAGCGTGGCCGCTAGGGTCTTTCGGACAGGCCGCGGCGGACAAGTTCTTGGCCCCAATGCCGTTCGATGGAGCCCGAAGCGTGTGCCATGCTTGCCCGTGCTGGACGGATTCCGCCACACGGGCAACCTCCGCTCATAGGTCAGTCCCAAATAGTCCTTGAAATTGTTCAACATCTCGAGGCAAGCGGGGTTGGGGCCCCCGCGCGCAGCCGCCCCCCCGAGGGGGGGCCGGGGTTGGGGGGGGGGGCCCCGCG
>CAZRGL010000637.1:0-6101 GCA_964599485.1 uncultured Polyangiaceae bacterium | reverse complement strand
CCTGTGGTCGCGGTCCGGTGGTGGTGGCCCTTTGGTGGTGGACCTTTGGAGGTGTACCTTTGGAGTTGGACCTTTGGAGGCGGACCTGTGGAGGCGGACTTGTGGAGGTGGAAATGAAACGTTGGACACCGGCGGCCCTGTTTGTCTTGATTTCGCTCCTGTCTGCTCCCGCAGCCGCAGCGGTATGGGGCAGCTTCGACGCGACGCGCCTCAACTACGAAGAGGGCACGTTGGCAGGACCAGCGCATGCGACGCTGCGCGGCGCCATTCTGAAACGAGGAGACGTGCTCGAGCTGCCGACAGCGGTGCTGGATGACGCATACCTCTCCTCGGTCGATGTGTTCTACACCGGTTTGCTCGATTCGCTGTCAGGCGCGCCGAGCGGGCTGAGCGCCGACGAGCGCACGGCCCTGAGCAAGTGGCTGAGCGACGGCGGAACGCTGATCGTCACCGCTGACTACGACGCCGTCACCGAGTATTCGACGTTCACCACCTCGTTCGGCGTCGGCTCGTTCTCGCAGATCGACGCCCAAGCAGCTGTGGCGGTTGCCAGCAGCCATCCGCTCATCCAGGGCGTCGGCCAATTCCGCATCGCCGCTCCAGTCACCTTCGACTACGGCAGCAACTGGCAGCTGCTCGCCAGCGTGGAAGGTCAGCCGGTGATGGCCGTGCTCGAGGATATGAGCGAGGACGCTGACTTCACCGGCCGCATCTTGGTTGTCGGCGACAGCAACTGTTTTACCGAGGCCTACATCGCCGAGGACGACACCACCACGCTCGCAACCAACATGGTGGCCTGGGCTGCGGAGCGACCCGACGTCGTCAACATGCTCGTGGTCGATAGCTGCGGCTGCTCGACGCCCGGAGGTAGCTACCCGAGCGCCTCGTTGCTGCTACTTGCCATCGTCGCTGCAGCTGCAGCTGCTCGCAGACGGAAATGACCGCTCCGCCCGATAGAACGGCGACGGCGTAGTTGTCCATTTTGCCTCGCAGTGTTCGATTTCGCCGTGGCAGACGAAAGCTCGGCAAGCATCTCGACGCCTGGACCCCATGGAACCTTCGTGGTTCAATGGCAATAGTGCCCGCGTGTTGCGACGCGCCCGCACGCCCCCCATCCTTGCGGCTTTCGAGGGAAGCGAAACAACATGATTTCATCCAGGACGTCGTCTGCACGCCTCGTCACCACCGTACTGATCGCGGGCATGTTCGTCGCGAGCTGTGCGGCAGGCTCCACTGGCGGCGGGGATGAAACCGACGACGATGGCACCACCAACGGAGGGCAGGGCGGCATCAACGCAGGCGGCTCTACGTCGATGGGTGGAAACAACTCAGGCGGCGCAGGCGCAATGGGCGGGGTAGGCGGTTTCGGTGGCTCCAGCAGCTCGAGTAGCTCAACCAGCTCTTCCAGCACGAGCAGCACCAGCTCTTCCAGCACGAGCAGCACCAGCTCTTCCAGCACGAGCAGCACCAGCAGCACGAGCAGCACGAGCAGCACGAGCAGCACGAGCAGCACGAGCAGTACCAGCTCGAGTGGGACGATATGCCCTTCGCCCATCCCGATAAGCTGCGGCGGAAGCGTCAACGGGACCACCGTCAACGGGCCCAAGAACATCAGCTCCGTGGGCTGCAACGGTGTCGGTAACTCGGGTCCGGAGGCCTACTATATCTTCAGTACGCCCAACGCCGCGAGCGTCACGGTGACCCTTGATGGCGACGGCGGCTATTACCCCGATCTCGATTTGGCCATCGTCGGCTCCACGCCCAACGACTGCGATCCCAAAGGTCAATGCATCGCCTGGGGCTGGGGCGCGTACAATGACGAGCAAGAGACGTTCAACGCCATGGGCAACGTGACCTACTACTTCATCGTCGACAGCTCGCTCGCGGCCGGCAACGGCTTCAAACTGGACGTTGGCTGCCAGTAGCAGCCTCACTCCCTACCTGCCCGCGTTCACCCACTCCTATCCCAAGTTGTCGGCGCGCCCTTGGTGAACCCTACCTTCAGCGCTCGTTCGAGGTGAGTAGCGACAGGGCGAGCCGGGGCGTGGCGTTGGCTTGAGCGAGGATAGCAGCGGACGCGTTGCGGCGCGTGTCTCGCAGGGCGAATTGGCTGGAGGCTTCTGCCACGTCGAGGTCACGCAGGCTCGAGACGGCTGCCCGCATGTTGTGATCGAGTGTCAAGAGCGTCGACTGAGCACGCGCTAACGAGCTGCTGTAGGCCCCGACGCTGGCGCGCTGGGTGTTGACTAGGTCGAGGGCTCCGTCGAGCTCACCGATCGCGCTGAGGGCCGAGGCTGCGCTGGCCACGCCGCTGCCGCCTAAACCGAGATCGCCAGGCAGGACCGAGTCGAGGCTAATCGTGAGCTGACTTTCGGCGGAGGTGTCGATTCCGATCTGCAGATCCATTCCGCCGCCTGCTGTGGCATCTGCTCCGTCACCTTGGAGCGTGCCTGTGCCTATGCCCGAGGTGTCGGCGGCGGCGCCGCGGTTGCTGCGCACCCGAAACTGCTCTGAGGCTCCAGTGCTGTTCGACGTGATGGTCAGACGTCCACCAACGATGCTGGCCGTCACACGGGCGCCGATCTGGGCGTGGCCGTTGATGGCCGCAACGTAGTCGCCCGCGACTGCTCCCGCGGTGAGTGTGACCCTGCGCTGGTTTCCGGGCAGACCATTGAAGATGCCGAACGATTCGAAGGTGAGCCGCTCGTTGGCCCACCCGAGCGGAGCGGTCTGCTCGGAGGAGGCCGTGACTTCGGCGGCCGTCGCGGGGGAGGCCGCACCGGACAGCGAGCCGTCGAGCAGCTTCGTGCCATTCAGCTCGGTGGTGTTTACCAACCGGGTGATCTCCGTCATCGTGGAGCTGAACTCGGTTTGAATGAAGCCACGGTTTTCGTCCGTAAGTGCTCCGTCAGCGGCCTGCACTGCAAGCTCACGCAAGCGAACCAGGATCGAGCTGATGGAGCCCAGCGCCGAATCGGCCATGTTCATCATCGCCTCACCCGTCCGGGCGCTACGCAGCGCAGGCGCCATCGAGCGCACGTCGGCACGCAGTTGATCCGAGATGGCGACGCTGGCCGCGTCGTCGGCGGCGCTGTTGATACGAAGGCCGGAGCCCAGCCGTTGGCTGAGTCGAGACAAAGCTCCCTGGTGCGCGTCCAGTTGTCGCGCTGCAAAACCTGCGTTGGCCGTGGCATTGAAGCCGATGGACATTAATCTGCTTAACGATCAGAACGGCCCAAGCGATGAGAACTTGAGGGAAAATGGCTCTGTGGTCGCCCTCCTCAGCGTCAACAACCCGTGCCAGTGTCATGCACGCAGCGGTCAGGCCGACTGTGTCCCGATATGTAGCTTCTGCCCGAACAGGTTCGGCAGACGGCGGGCTTCATTCTGCCAAAAGCAGACGGGCTTGTTTTCGCAAGTCCGCCACGTGTCTCCGTTTCGCGCTGGTGCTGGTGTCGACGAATCGCTGCATCGTTTCTTTGGCGCGGCGCACCCGGCCCGCGAGCTCTTGCAAGCGGGCCTCCCAATAGAGGGCTTCGACTTGCTTGCTGTCGAGTCGATAGGCTGCTCGGGCTGCACCGATGGCGCGATCGATGTTGCCGCCCAGACCGCGCTCACGTAGCGCCCAGGTGGCCTGCGCCACAGCCAGATGCGCCTGGGCCGTTGGCTCAGTGCGACAAGCTTCGATGGCGACGCGCAGCTGCGCCATGAGTCTCTTCTCAGCGCGGCGCTCCCGTCGGCAGGGCGCGCAGTCCTTGGCCGTCGAATCGCGGATGAAGCCGAGTTGCTCGTACCAGTACTGTTGCTCTTTGGCGCTAAACACGAACTGGCGCGTGCAGCTCTCGCAGCGCTTGTGCCGATCGACGTAGTAGAGCTGCGCGCCACCGATGCCGAAGTTCTGCCGGGTCGGGTCACCGACGATCGCCCCCGTGGGAAGCTTGCACGCCTCGCTGGGTAGCAGCTCGAGCTCCTTCCAGGTGTAATCACCCAGCTCCACCGCCCGCTCGCGCACGCGCAGAGGTCCAAATTCCGTTGCTACTCGTTTTGGCGCTGCCCGCGAAACCAGCCCCTTCTTGGCTCGCGCTGTCTTCTTCTTCGGCTGTTGCTTCCGTTTGCCGTCCTCGCCGCCCCGGTGTCCTCGCTGCTGAGCCATGCAGAGATTATGCACGACGGTTGCGACGGGACCACGCGCTGGCCTTTGACGGGGCGCCAGTGCGATGCGTCTGAGGCTACGAAGACACGAGCACGCGTCGCATGAGGAGCGAATCGCTTCCCGGGGTCGACTATGTTGCTAGCGCCAGCGCTCGGCAATCGACCCAAGCGCGCCCTCTCGAAAGCGCGGTCGAGATCCTGCCCGATTCTGGCTACCGGCATCGGCTGCCCTGTCGGCTCGCTCGGCTGGCCGCTCGCGCCGGCGACGGCGAAGCAGCGCAGGCATGGCTCGAGCCTTGCAACGAGCGGGCTGACGGGCTGCCCATTGCCAACGAGCACGAGGTAGAAGTGGACACGAGGCAACGCGTCATGGTTCCCCATCAAAGATCCGCCGAGCCGGGCATCTACCCGTGCTTGTTCGATCCGAGCACTCCGGAAATGGTCGCCCTGGCCCTGAACGAGCCACGCGGCATGGGTGCGGTCGCGAGCTACGCAGTCAACCGTTAGCCGCGGCAACGCCGCGACGCATCGACCCAAGCTACTTCGCCGCTTTGCCGCTTTGCGGGCTCGAATGTCCCTTTGCGCTCCGCTAGTAGTTGCACTCGGACGGCATGGGCTTGCCCTCGGTGGACATGAGGTCTTCGTACAACGGAATCAGCTCGCCTTTGAAGCTATCGCAATCGCCAGCGGCGTCCTCTTCGATGCTGCCGCACGCGAGACTTGCGTCAGCTGCAGATTCGACAGCCTTGCAACAGGCGATCAGCTTGTCGCAAGCAGAGCTGACGCTGCTAGTGGAGGCTGGAGCCAATTGGGAACGCAGCGCTTCGGTCAAGGCTGCCATGGCCGGCCGGTAGCCGAAATCGGGCGCGTCCGGCGTGGTCTGTTGCTTCGGGCAGATCGACGCAACGACGCCCTGGCTGCTGAGCTGTTTGACCACGCTGAGGTGGCGAACACCCGGGTAGGCCTTGGCGTACTTCTGCGTTGTCTTGTCGTTTGGATCGCACAGCGGGTTGTCGTTGTCCGGCTGAGAGCAGTCACAGGAGATCTGCGTCGGATCGGTGCAGTCTCGCGTCGTAGCCAGCGGGAAGATGCAGGTGTACTGCAGATCGTTTCGATTTGGGTTGCTGTATTCGTGCCCGTTGATCGGGTTGGCGAGCTCGCCGGCAGACGGCGGTTGCAAGGCGTCGCCGGTGATCGGATTGGCTCCAGTGCGCGGGTCGACCGACTCAATCATCAGTGGATCCGTTGGAAGAACGTAATTGGACGGATCACCCAGGATGAGGTCCCACACGCCGTTGGCGCTCAGCTCTCCGGCGGTCATGAATCCGCCGACAGGGTTGGCGTTGGCGTCCAAACCGCCGGTCAGATCGGGCTGCCCGCTAGCGTCGCGCCGGGCGATGTCTTGCCAGGGTACACCCGCGATCGCCATCAGGAATACGAGGTTAGCGTCGCGTACCGTGGTGTTTTCGTCATCGGGATTCAGATCCGTGAAGATGGGATTGGCAACGAGATTGCCATGGCGATCTTGAACCGTCGTCGAGCTCATCCCCGTGAGGTAGCGATCGAGGGGCCACAAGAAGTCGATGCCAAAGCGACGCTTCTGATCGTAGCAACGCAAGTTGATCGAATCTGACAAGGTATCGAGGCTACCCGTGCAGTCGTCCTTGGAGTCGTCGCATCCTTCGCCTGGCTGTTGACCACAGGAACGGCAGCAAGGCGAATTCGGATCGGTAGCGCAGGCAGCCCTGGGCTTGGGCGGATGATAAGGTTGATTCGTGCCCGGAGTGTAGATCTGGGCGGCGAAGAAGAACGAACCGCCGTCACGTATCGAGCAGTCGTTCTCATCGGTGAGCATCACAATGGCCAGCAAGGAGTCGGGTCGAAGGAAGTCCTTCCGCTGCGCCAGAGTCACGGCATCGGTGCCCATCAGGACCGCGGAGTCGTTTTCG
>CAZRGL010000636.1:5335-6120 GCA_964599485.1 uncultured Polyangiaceae bacterium | reverse complement strand
CCGCTTGGGCGTAGCCGTGTGGCTGCTGGCGCCGATGCTGATTACGCCCGTGGTGCAATGCGCGGCTGCCTGGTCGTTCGATGAACCGAGTCGGCAGGCCATGATGTGGGTGTACGGCGCGCACGCGGTGGCCGTGCTGATGTTTACGGCTTGGCCTTTCGTGCTGGGAAAGAGAGCCCGACAAACCCGCTGGAGTTATCGGGTGGCGGCCTTGGCCGGACCAACGTTCTTCTTGACTGCATCGTATTTGCACAACGACCTCTGGGGTAGAGACTTCATCGCTGCCTTGCCTCTCGCGCTAGCCCTGGTGGCGCTCGGTGCCGTGGGGGCCACTCGTCATTTTGGGCCCGAAGATCCAGCTGTGCGCCGAAGTGCGTTTGCCTGGCTCGGGGCCTGTGGCCTGGGCTTCGTGACGCTCGCGATTCCGCTGCAGCTGCGCAACGAGTGGGTGACCATCGCGTGGGCTTTGCAAGGGGTGGCGGTGTTGGCGCTGTGGAGGCGACTCGACCATGCAGGCCTGAAGTACCTCGCCATCGTGCTGCTTGGGATGGTGAGCATGCGCTTGCTGCTCAACCCCTACGTGCTCGACTACCACCCGCGCGCTTCGCTGCGGATCATCAACTGGCTGTCGTACACCTACTTGGTGCCAACGGCTTGTCTTGTTGGGGCGTGGGCCCTGCTGCGCAAGCTCGAGACTCCGCGCAGGCGCAGCTGGGAGGACTTTCTGCAGGATCGGCCATTGGGATCGCAGCTGATGGTTGCGAGCGCGATTGTCGTTCTGTTTG
>CAZRGL010000636.1:0-5325 GCA_964599485.1 uncultured Polyangiaceae bacterium | reverse complement strand
CACGATCTTCGACTGGTTCTCTGTCGATCGGCAGCTGTCCTTGAGCTTGGACCGGCTTCCCGCCCGCGATTTGAGCCTCTCGATTGGCTGGGCAGCTTACGGTCTGGGGTTGCTCGCCTTGGGCATGTGGCGCGAGAGCAAAGCGCTGCGAAGTGCCAGCCTGGTGTTGGTGCTCATCACTTCTGGAAAGGTGTTCCTCTACGACCTGGCCCATCTGAAGGATCTGTATCGGGTCCTCTCGCTGGTAGGCTTGGCACTTTCGCTCATCGTCATCTCTCTGTCCTACAAGCGTTTCGTGTTTCGCGATGAGTCGCCCAACGATGGCGATGAGCCGTCTGAACAGGAGGGGGTATGAGCCGCACGAAACGAGTGAAACGCCCCCCCCGGAGCGTTGTCTGGCTGCTCGGGCTTTGGGTGCTGGTCGTCGCAATGAGCTCGAGCTCGATGGTCGCGGGGCAACCCAAGGTGGATCCGCCCGCTGGCCCGGCTGTCAGCGGCGCTGCCAAGAAGCTGGCGAGCCTCTTTTCGCAACAAGCCGAGCTGCGTGTCGAAGCAGGCAAAGGGCTGGTGCGGTTGGCGCTGCCCGGCTTCGTTCTCAGCGCGCTGAAGCCCGATCTGGCCGACTTGCGGGTGTTCGATGGTGGTGGGCGCGAGCTGTCCTTCGTGATCGACAGCGAGAGTCGGCCCCTGAACGCTCCTGCTGCTGGCACCGGGCAGATCGAAGCCGAGGTGCTCGACATGCGGCGTAAAACCCGCCGCCGGCCTGGTGGCGACAAGCTCTACCGAGAATGGCTCGAGCTTCGTACGCCGCCTCAGCGGTCACCCGGTGACGGTTGGGATTTGGTGCTCAGCACACGGGCCGAACAACTGGTGGCGCGCGTAGAAGTCAGCACTGCAGGTCGGCGCGGCAGGCTGTTGACGAGCGGCTCGATCTTTCGCCTGAACCAGCCACGGCGTGAGCACATGCGCCTGCGTCTGGCCACGCCGCTGCCGAAGCGGATAAGTGTCAGGTTGGAAGGCGACGGAGGCTATCTCGAGCCACATGCGCATTTCGAGGCAGCACGTCCCCCGATCGATAGTCGCTACGCGGTGGACTTGGTCGAGATCGCCCGGCGGCGTGAGGGCAAGCGGACGCTCATCGAGCTGGCCCGTCCACGGGGGATCGTGCCTGAGCGTCTGGCAGTTTTTTCGGACACCAAGAGTTTCTATCGCACCGTGGTGGTGCGCGATGGTGGGCCAGTCGGCAAGAGCAAACAGCTCGCAAAGGGCGCCGTCTTTCGGCTGAGCGAGCCAACCCAGACCGACCAACTCGAGCTGCCGCTCAGGCGCGCAGTGGGCGATCGCCTGCTGGTCGAAATCGACGATGGTGACAGTCCAGCGCTGGCCAAGCTGTCCTTTTCAGCAGTCCTGGATCGGCCAGCGATTGTGCTGGACGATGCTGGTGCTCAGCGCCCCTTGTTGCTGCGCTTTGGGGGCGGACGTGCGCACGCGCCGCGTTACGACCTGCAGAAGCTCGCTGGCAGCGGATTCGGACCGACGTTGTTCCAACACCAAAGCTACCGCGTGGCCACGCTCGCGCCGCCTAGCAACAATCCAAGCTTCGACCGCGCACCAGCGCTCGGCTACCTCGTCCGCCCCGGCAAGAAGGTCAAGCAAGCCCGCTACCAGCAGCGCGCGCAGCTGCATGTTGCGCATCTTGGGGAGGGGATCAGCCGTTTGCGGCTCAATGTTGAAGTTCTCGCCGCCGCCCGGGCCGATCTGGCCGACATCCGCATCGTTGATCAACAAGCGCGCCAGAGGCCCTATCTCGTCGAATCCGGCGCGCAGCTTCAGGCGCAAGCCGAGATCGCCGCACCAACCATCGACGCTGACGGCGTCTCGCGCTACGGGCTGAGCCTTCCTGCTGAGCCCGTTGTCGTCACGGCCCTCAGTTTTCATTCTCGAGCGATCTTCGTCGACCGACGCTACACGTTGGTGTTTCGCCCACGAGGCGGTGCCGATCAGGTATTGAAACGCGGCCGATTGCGCCGCGAACGAGGCGACTCCATGCCGCTGTCCTTGGAGCTGGTCGGCCAAACGCGCCGGCTCGCCGGCTTGGCGTTGCTCGTCGAGGACGGACAGGACCAGCCGCTATCCTTCGACAAGGTGGTTGCAACCGTCGCCACCGTCGATCTGTACGTAGCCGTCACGGCCGGCACCTACAGTTTACTCCTCGGCCATCTCGAGGCGAGCAGGCCGCGCTACGAGCTGAGCGCCGCCCGCGCTCTGGTGCTGGCTGTTCCCACCAAGCCCATTCGGATCGGTCCGCTGCAACCGAACCCGAGCTATCGCCCCCCTCGGGTGGAGCAACCCCCCCCAATCTGGCCACTATGGGCAGCCATCATCGCAGCCGTCCTCATCCTCGGCTTCTTGACCCTTCGCCTCAGTGGCCAAGAAGGCGATCTGCTAGTCGCCGCCGAAGCCAAAGAAACCCGACCCCAATCTAGCCCCGCCCCTACCGCCGACCCTGCTGACTCAGACTCAGACTCGGACCCGGACCCGGACGCGGACCCGGACGCGGACCCGGCCCCGGACGCGGACTCGGACTCCAGACCCTCTGACACACCCAATCTCTGAGCTGGTCGGTCAGATGCCGGTTGGTGCCTCAAAATCCCCCACCCCTCGCGCCGGCGTGGCTGTTGCGATGACGCGAGGCTGGGTTACGTTCGTCCGTTCTGGGGCCGGCGTGGTCGGGTGCGAGCGGGCGGGCGACAGGGTGCGCGTGGTCGGAATCGGGGGCGTGGCCGTGGTCGGGGCGTGACCGTGGTCGGGTGCGACACAGCGCCAGCAGTTGTTCTGTCAGCTTTCGCACCGCTCCGTGACGCCGCCCCACGACCAGCGCTGCCGTTGGCTGCACGGCTTCTGCCCGCGATCTCGCCCGCCTCAGTATTGTCGCCCGCATTCGTCGCCGCGCCATTAGCGCACCTCCGATTCCGAGCCGCCATTACCATTGCGACGACTGCCGCGACCACCATTGTCGTCGCGACTGCTGATGTACGCCTGCAGCGGTCCATGAAGGACTCGAGCGCGTCATTGGGAATGGCCTGAAGGACAGCGCAATGCGACCGTCGCCGCCTACTCCCAGCTGAGCTCCTCGAGAGCGTCACGGCGGAGCGCCAACAGTGGTTGGCGCAAGCTGGCAGCAAGCTCAGCTTCGATCGCATCGTAGCTGGCGTCATCGACGAGTTTTACTGGTTTCCTAGCCGCCAAGACCATCGTAGCCGCCCCGTTTCTCGAGAATGCGACCAAGACGTACCAACGTTTCCCGCTCGCGCTCGATCCGTGAGCCACCGCCGGATTAGCCAGTCACAATGAACACAATCAGTATCCGTACGCGCAGTCCGGGCTGCTGATGGCGGTGTGCAGGCACTGTCCTTGCAGGCAGTCGTCTTCGGTGCAGGGGTCGCCGTCATCGCAATCGAGCGGCTCGCACTGCTGGACGCAGCTGCCGGCCAAGCATGCTCCGTCGTTGCTGCAAGGAGTGCCATCGGGCTTGGCCTCGCATTCGAGTGGCTGGTAGCCGCATTCCTGCTCGAGGAGCTTGGTTACATAGTAGCGCAGTAGGATTGGGCCCGAGCCGCCGACCAACAGATCGAGGCGGAGCTGCTCGAGCGCGTCGCACAGTTCCTCTTTGGTCAGGGCCTTGTCGTGCTGCCAGCCGTCCCATTTGGCGAATGTCTGCATTGCCTCACACCAGCTCTCGTGGCCTTCCAGCAACCGTGCCCGCTCGGCGATCTCATTTGCGCTCCGGCGGTTCTTGTCGATGCAGCTCCGCGCCGCCTCTCGGAACTGGCGCCTCAAGGTGTCGATTTGAAGCTCTAGCTTGTGGATCTGCATTGCCCGCTCGTCTACGCCGCTCTGGTATGATTTCGTGTCTTGGACAAAAGCCTCCCAGGTCTGTATTTCGTTTGCGAGGAGTGCCTGCTCGCCACCCAATAGGACGTCGACCATCCCATCGAGATCACCGCTGGCTAGTCCTTCGAATGCCCTCGGCAGAAACTCCTTGGCCATCTTCTTCATCGATTCCTTCAGCGCGAGTCCGTACTGAAACAACAAGCTTCGGGTTGTAGTCTCGCTGCCTGCCACGGCGTCGAGAGCCTTGGCGATGGCGTTGTCCCAGGTCAGCCCTGCCATCATCCCCACCTTGAGGTGCGTCTCGAATGCGGGAGCCAGCTTCCTCGCGTCGACGATCAGGACGTCGTTCTTCGGTTGCAGAGGCCAGAAGTGCACGGCCGCTGTTTTGGCCGTCCACCAAGGGCCCCCCACGAACCACATGTTGCTCAACAGGCTGGTGCGATAATTAGCAGTGCGCAGACGCGCAGGCAGTGATGCTTTGCGTTTTTCTTGCTGCTCCCAGGCGAGCTTTCCCTCTTGCCGGAAGGTGTCGATCTGCTTCGCCAGAGCGTCGACATGCTCGGAGAACTGGGCATAGAGGCTCTTCATACAAGCTAGCTCGAAGGCGAGCCCGCTCTGCCAAGAGCCCGAGACATGCCCGGTATGATCAATGAAGCCATTGAAGGTCTTCACGTCTAGACCAAGCTGGCCTTTCAGCTCGCTGTAGGCTTGCCAAGCTTGCGCTGCCAATTCGTTGGCTATCGAGGTGCTCTCGGCGCAATCCTCCAGCAGCGGATCGAGGTACCCAGGATCCGCGAGTGCTTTTTGAAGCAGACTTGGGCTGGGGGCGGCTGGCAGAGGGTGCTTGCGGAAAGGCCATGGCAGGATCACGGGGGCGCCCTGCAAACAGTCGACGCAAACGGGCGGCGGTGGATGTTCGGGATTGTGCGGTGGGGCGGGAACCTGGCCGGGCGGTTCGGGCGGTGGCGGCTGGGGGGGGAGCTTCCAGGGCGGCTCTTCCTCCAATGGTGCTGCAGGGCCGCAAGTGCGATGGACTCGGGCGATGAAGAACTCTGCTTTCGGCGCCCGATTCAGTCGATCGACGATGAGCGCGCGGTAACGGGTCTGATTGAAGTTACCCCGAAGACACAGCTGCCAAGCTTCGCCGAGCGGTTCGTCCTGGTCGTTGAAAACAGCAGCTAGCTCAGCCACCGCCGGGTCGTGGACGGTGCCGAGTCCGATCATCGTCTGTTGATGTGAATGGAGCTCACGTAGCCTGCGCGCGTCGAGGTTGACCGCCAGTGCGTAGTGAACTTCGTGGTAGCTCCGGTTGGTAGCCGCGGCGCTGACCGCGACGCTCGACAGGAAGTCGCGCGCGAGAAACACTCGGTCTCCGGCGGCGGTCTGCTCGTTGAGGTCGGCTGTTAGCTGGGCAGCGTCAAGGTTGCCCTC
>CAZRGL010000635.1:0-6124 GCA_964599485.1 uncultured Polyangiaceae bacterium | reverse complement strand
TGCGCGTGAAGTAGTAGCGCGCGGTCTTGAGCTTGGTGGTCGACTGCGGGCTTGGGTTTTCGACTGCGTGCTTGGCTTGCACGCCCCAGGAGTAGCCCACCGCCAAGAGCCCAAACAGGTTCAGGTAGCTCGAGGCAGACGCGCCCGCTTCTTCGGCATCGGCCATCGCTTTGCCGGCGAGCTGCATGGTGACGTTCGTGACCTGCTCGAGGGTCTTGCCCAAGGGGGCGAGCAGCTCGCTCAGGGTCTCGTCGGACTTGGTCTCCTCGAGCAGCTTGGCGATGCGACCAGCAAAACGCTTCATGGGACGGCCGCCGTGCATCGGGAGCTTGCGTCCGACCAGATCGAGCGCCTGGATGTGATTGGTGCCCTCGTAGATCATGGCGATGCGGATGTCGCGCATGTACTGCTCGATGGCCCAGTCGGTCGTGTAGCCAGCACCGCCGCAAACTTGCATGGCTTCGCTGATGTTCATGAAGCCGCGCTCCGAGCAGAAGCTCTTGACGATGGGTGTGAGCAAGGCCACCAGATCGTCAGCGCGCTCGCGCGTCTTTTCGTCGGGGTGGTTGTGGGCCAGGTCGATGTTGATGCCGACCAGCGTTGCTAGACCACGCATGCCTTCGGTGGTCGACTTGACGTTGAGCAGCATGCGGCGCACGTCGGGATGAACCAGGATGTTGTCGGCTGAGGCGCTCTTGTCCTGCTTGGCGGGATCGAGCGAGCGGCTCTGACGCCGATCGCGCGCAAACGCAATAGCGGTTTGGTAGGAGATTTCCGACAGCGCGATGCCTTCGGCGCCGACCGCCAAGCGGGCTCCGTTCATCATGGTGAACATCGAGCGCATACCGCGATGCGGCTCGCCAACGAGCCAGCCCTCCGAGTCTTCCATGTCGATCACACAAGTGGGCGAAGCCTTGATGCCCATCTTGTGATCGATGCCGTTGCAGCGGACGCCGTTGTCTTTGCCCTCGAGGGTGATCTTGGGCACCAAGAAGGTGCTGATCCCCTTGATGCCAGGAGGTGCGTCAGGCAAACGCGCCAACACCAAGTGCACGATGTTCTCGGTCATGTCGTGATCGCCAAAGGTGATCCAGATCTTGTTTCCGGTCAGCTTGTAGCGATCACCATCGGGCACCGCCTTGGTGCGCACCAAGCCCAAGTCCGTGCCGGCCTGCGGCTCGGTCAAGCACATCGTGCCCGACCATTGACCGCTCACGAGCTTGGGCAAGTAAGCTTGCTTGAGCTCATCGCTACCGTGAGCATGTAGCGCCTCGACCAGGCCCACGGTCAGCCCGGGGCACATCGACAGGCTCTTGTTGGTCGCGGTCCATACCTCGCTCATCAGCATGCCCAGGGTGATCGGCGCGCCGCCGCCGCCGAACTCCTCGGCTCCGCAGATCCCCACGAAGCCATTCTCCACGAGCTTGGCATAGACCTCTTTGAATCCTTCTGGCGTGGTGATCGCGCCGCTCTTGGGATCCCACCCGACGCCCTGCTCGTCACCTTTGCGGTTGAGCGGCATCATCTCCTCTTCACCGAAAGCCGCCGCTTGTCCGAGCAGCATCATGGTGGTCTCGAAGTCGTAGGCTGCAAACTGTTCGAGCGCCGCGACTTGGTCGTAGCCAAACGCTTCGAGCACGAACTTCATGTCTGCGAGGGGGGTCTTGTAGATCTGCATGGTGGGCTTTTCCGAAAGGGGTCGGAGGAAAAAGGTTTAGGCTTAAACAATAGATAGTTTATACATAAACCGTTTTCAATGCCGAAGTACGCACCCGAGCTCTGGCCGCCAGGCTTCGCAGCCTGGATCAAAATCGCCATCTGCTACCAGAAGGGCGGCCAGCGCCTGGCTGCAGGCTTGCGGCCGCTGGAGCTGACCGTGGCGCAGTTCGATGCGCTGGCCAATTTGTACCTCGAGGACGGCATCAGCCAACAACAGCTGGCCCATCAGTTGCTCGTAACCAAAGGAAATCTCACAGGCCTGATCGGCCGTTTGGCGGACCGCGAGCTGGTGACGCGATCGGCAGATCCCAACGACGGGCGCGCCTATCGCGTCAAGCTCACCAAAACAGGACGGCGACTGACCCGACGAGCGCTCGAGGTTCAGAGGCGCTTGGTCAGCGAAATGATGGGCGCGCTCGATCTCGCAGAGCGTGAGACCCTGCGAAAGCTGTTGACTCGAGTGGTGGGCCAGCTCGAGGAGCAAGAGGCTCAGCCTGCCGCAGCCAAGCAGCCGCGCCGACCGCTCACACCTCGCGTTCGATGACCAGACCCTTGTGATCGAAGCTGACGCCGAGCCGGCGCAGCAGCGGCGCATGGGCGGAGCGCAGGGCTGGCTGCCCGTCGATGCTGTCGATGCGAATGGTCTTGCGGCTACGCCGAGCGAGCATGTCGCGTAACGCCTCGAAACCTCGACTCAAGGCGCCGCTCTCGGCGGCGGACTCGAAGGTGAGCAGCACATGGCCGCCCCGATCCAAGAACAGCGTAGGCTCACCATCGACGAGCACCAGGGTGGCACCACTGTTGCGCTTGGGAGGCCGGGTGGCGGTGTCAGGTTGTTCCGGCCAGGGCACAATCCAACCATAAGGATTGGCAGGATCGGCCGCCGACAAGATGGTGATCTGCGGCTCGGCAGGCGGCTCTTTCATGCTTCGCAGTCGATCTACTGCTCCGGGAAACGCGAACTGGGCGCCGCCAATCCCTTCGACGAAATAGCCTCTGCGGATCTTGCCAGCCTCTTCCATGGCGCGCAGCACTGGATAGACCGCGCTGAAGCCACCCGAGAAGTGCTCTACATCGATGGCCTCACGACTGACGATGCCGTGACGCTCGAGCAACATCAGCGCCCGGGCGTGCAATCGCTCGGTCGGCGAGCAGTCGGTGCTGATTAGCTGGGCCACGAGAGACCAGCGGCCGGCTGTCCGCAAATCGCCCCGCGCTTTGCTTCTCCGAGAGGGCCGGCTGCGCGGCTTGCTGCGACGCATGCCGAGCGCCCGCAGCGGTTGAAACGTGTCGTTGGTGACCAGGCCCGCCCAGACCAGATCCCACAGGGTCTCGAGCATTTCTTCCTGACCAGCGGGCGCCGACTCCTGCTCTTCGCGTTGTTCGAGGCTGAGCAATTCCTCGAAGAAACATGCGCCGCGTTGCTCGAGCCAGCTGACGATGCGCCGGCCAAGCACTGACACCGACTCCAGCAGCGCAACGGGCTCGACCAAGCTGCTCACTTGCGTGCGACGATACAAGGCCACCCGCCCGTCACTGCTGCCCAAAGCCCCGCAGCCAATCCACGAAACGAAGCCCATCGCCCCAAGCTCGTCGAGCAATCGCGGTTGAAACGCGGGCACGCGTGCCGGCAGAATCGAGCGCTCCAGCTCGGCGTAGCTCAGGGGCATTCCTTCGAGCTGAACAATGGCCGCTTCGAGTGCCGCGCGGGGCTCGCGTCGAGTGGACCGATGCGGTGACACCACACCATGCCAAGCAGGCAAAAAGCGCGCGAAGGTCGCTCGATCGACCGGTTCGACTTCGCCGCGCAGCCGCGCCAAAGTGCGCCGTTTGATGCGCCGCAACACATGTGGGTCGCACCATTCCTCGCCCTTGCCCGCGCGCAGAAACTCCCCTCGCACGAGCTTGTCAGCCGCTTCGAGCTGGGCCAGTGCCGGCTCGACTGCAGCAGGTAGCAAGCCGTGGCGATGGGCAAGATCGCGGGCCGTAAAAGGACCGTGGGTTCGGGCGTAACGGGCGAGCAGCTCCAGCAGCGGCTGGGCTCGAGCTTCGAGATGAGCGTCCGGCAGACCTAGCGGTGGCGCGGCACCTAGCGCGTCACGATAGAGGGCGACGTCTTCGACAGCCAATAGAGCGTTGTTGCCCGCAATGGTCATTTCAACCACCCGGCGAGAGGCTTGCAACTCCGCGAGCAAGGGCGCGACCTCCACCGATGATCGAGCCCGAATCTCCTCGCGACTGAGCCCGCCGAGCTGCCGGAGCATGTCATGAAGCGCGTCGAGGTGCCCGACGCGGCGCGTTTCGCTCAGGTGTTGCAGCTCGGCTTCGACTTGCTCAATCACCTCTGGATCGAGCAGCTCGCGAAGCTCTTCTTGGCCGAGCAGCTCGCGCAACAAATTCCGATCGAGTGACAGCGCTTGGGCGCGACGTTCAGCGATGGGCGAATCGCCCTCATAGAGATACGTGGCGACGAAGGCGAACACCAGCGAGCGGGCAAAAGGCGATGCTGACGGTGTAACGGCTTCGTCGACCCGCACCTTGCGGCTGCGTACTCGACTCATCAGCTCGCATAACGAGGGCATGTCGAAGACATCCTGCAAACACTCGCGATAGGTCTCGACCACGATGGGAAAGGAGGGGAAGGATTGAGCCACCCGCAACAGCTGCTGCGACTTGAGACGCTGCTGCCATAATGGGGTGCGTGAGCCAGGCCGGCGTCGTGGCAACAACAGCGCCCGGGCAGCATTTTCGCGGAAATGGCTGGCGAACAAGGCCGAATGGCCAAGCTGCTCGACAACGAGCTCCTCGATTTGCTCAGGATCGGGAAACAAGCTGGGCAGCTCGGGCAGCTCTTCGGCATCGACCAGCCGAATGCAAATGCCGTCATCGCCCCACATGGTCTGCACCTCGAGACCCGTACTGTCGGCGAAGCGTGCTTCGAGGGCGAGCGACCAGGGCGCGTGTACCCTTCCTCCGAATGGCGACAAGATACAGATGCGGTAGTCGCCGAGCTCGTCTTGAAAGCGCTCGACGGTGATGGCTCGATCGGTGGGTAGCGCCCCCGTCTGTTGGCGCTGCTCTCGCAAGAAACGCAACAGGTTCTCGGCTGCCAAGGGGGGCAGTTGGTAGTGCTGCACCAAGTTGTCGTGGGCTTGGCTGTCGGATTGCTCGGACAGCTCGCGCAAGAAGGCTCCGAGCGCCCGGCCGAGCTCGATGGGGCGCCCTGGACCCGCACCACGCCAAAAAGGCATCCGCCCGGGCTCGCCGGGCGCTGGCGCGACGATCACCCGATCGCGGGTGATCGCTTCGACCCGCCAGCTGCTCGCCCCCAAGGTGACGATGTTGCCAGGTTGGGTCTCGTGGACCATTTCTTCGTCCAGCTCCCCTACCCTGGGCCCGTCGGGCCCTAGCTGAACGCGATACAGGCCTCGATCTGGAATGGTCCCGCCACTGATGATCGCCAGCATTCGAGTGCCGCGGCGAGCACTGAGCTCGTCGGCTTGCCGATCCCAAGTCAGCCGAGGACGCAACTCGGAGAAGTCGGTCGATGGATAGCGCCCGCTGAGCATGTCGAGAACGCCGATGAAGGCGTCTTTGGGCAGCTCAGCGAAGTTGGCGGCGCGCCGCACCACTCGTTCGATTTGGGTGATGGCCTGCGGCTCGAGACTGCACATGGCCACCACTTGCTGGGCGAGCACGTCGAGCGGATTTCGGGGCACGCGCAAAGGCTCGAGCTGGCCGGCGCGCATACGCTGGGCCACCACCGTGGCCTCCAGCAGATCGCCGCGATGCTTCGGAAAAATTCGGCCCTTGCTGATTTCGCCTACACCGTGCCCTGCGCGCCCGACCCGCTGCAGCCCTCGGGCCACGGCCCCAGGCGATTCGACCATCACAACCAGATCCACCGCGCCCATGTCGATGCCCAGCTCGAGCGAGCTGGTCGCCACGATGCAAGGGATGCGCCCGCCTTTGAGCATCTCCTCAACTTCGCGCCGATGCCCCTGCGCCAAGCTGCCGTGGTGGGCGCGCACCAAGGGCGTTTCAGCCAGCTCGTTGATGTGCTGGACCAACCGCTCACACATGCCCCGGCTGTTGACGAAAATGATGGTGGTGCGGTGGGCTCGGATCAGCTGCAACAGCTCGGGAACGATGACGGGCCAGATGGCGTGCTGGGCGGGCTTGGGGGCTGGCTCGACGTCGTCATCTTCGTCCCCGCTGGGAGCCTCTTCGGCCTGTAACGGTGCTTGCTCGCCGTCGCGTCTGCGCTCGGGCCGGGTCATGTCGGGCACCGGCACCATGACCTGCAGCTCGAGCAAAGGAGGTGAGCTGGCGTCCACCACCGCCACAGGGCGATCGCCGCCGACAAAGCGGGCCACCTCGTCGATTGGTCGAGCGGTGGCTGACA
>CAZRGL010000634.1:0-6140 GCA_964599485.1 uncultured Polyangiaceae bacterium | reverse complement strand
CACCATCACTGTCGAAGAGATCCGCCTCGATGTCTGCGATGCGTGTCGGCAACAAGCGCAAGAAGCTCGCGGCCATTTCTTTGGCGCTTTCGAAGCGCTCTTCTGGCTTGGCATGCAATGCGCGTTCGAACCAGGCGTCCACGTCGGGCGGAAGGTCCTCGCGCAAGGCCGTCGCCGGTGTGTACTTGGAGTTGATGATGTTGGCGCACACCATTCCCAACGTGGGACCGTCGAAGGGCAAGCTGCCTGTCAAACATTCGTAAGCCACCACCGCCAGGGCCCACAAATCCGAGCGAAAGTCCACCGCGCCCAGCTTGACGATCTGATCGCGGCACATGTATTCCGGCGTTCCAATCAGCAACCCATCCTGAGTCAGGCGGCGACTCTCCGGCATGCGCGTTTGCTTAGCGATACCAAAGTCGAGCACCTTGATGAGCTTGCCGTCCTCGAAGGGGATCAGATAGATGTTCTCGGGCTTGATGTCGCGGTGAATGATGCCCGCGCGATGGGCCGCACGTAGCGCCTTGGATACCTGCGAGACCACCATGGCGGTCTGCCGCATCGTCAGACGCGCGACCCGATCGAGCCGATCACCCAAGCTCTCGCCGTGGAGCAACTCCATGACGATGTAAGGCGTGCCGTCCTCCATCACCCCCTGGTCGAAGGTCTGAACGACGTGGGGGCTCTTTATCTTCGCCGCGGCCGACGCTTCGCGGCGAAAACGGTCCAGCGAAGATGGGGCATCTGATGCGACATCCTCGTTTATGAACTTGACCGCAACCTGGGTCTCGAGGGTGAGATGGTCTGCCAACCAAACCTCTCCCATGGCGCCCTCGCCGATCGGCCGAACAAGCCGAACGTTGGGCGTGACCAGCGTTCCGACCCCTACATCCATGTCCCCTAGAAGGCTATCGTGCGCGCCTCGCCAGCGCCAGCCCGCAGTGTTTGCAATTCGGGCGAACAACCCGACTACAACAACTCAGCCGAGACCGTGGCGCCGTAGCAAGGACATTAGGTGGGCGCGTCCTATATGGGCCTGTCCCGCAGCGCGGCTCACATCGCCTTCTGCGTTTCGCAGCGCATGCTCTAGGTATTGAGTCTCAAACTCGTCGATTATCGCCAAACGCGCCTCCTTGAAGGGCATGTTCAACATGTGTTTCGGCAATTTGGCAACGGGAGAGGTGGACTCGGGGCTCAACGTGGGATGCACGCTCTCGCCTACAGCCAGTCGTCCGAGCACGAGATTGCGCAGCTCCAACACATTTCCGGGCCAATGGTGCACCAACAAGCGATCGAGGGTTGCTGGCGGCAGCACTTGATCGACCGGGCCCTCGAACGCCTGCTCACGCAGGAACGCTTCGGCAAGCAACAAAATGTCGTCGAGCCGCTCCCGGAGCGGAGGCACGCGGAAGACGACCGCAGCAAGTCGGAAGTATAGGTCCGCGCGAAAACGGCCGGCGTTTACGTCGCCACGCAAGTCGTGGTTGCTGATCGAGATGACACGTGCATCGAAAGGCACCTCTTCGTCTCCACCCACGCGCCGCAGCACGCCCGTCTCGAGCACCGACAAGAGCTGTGTCTGTAACTCCGCCGGCAGCTCACCGACATGATCGAGCAACAGGGTGCCACCGCTTGCTCGTTCGAGCGCGCCCATCTGCTGTTGTTCGACGCCGGGCATCGCGCCACGCTCTTGGCCAAAGAGCACGCCGCGCGGCGGGCCTTGAGCAAACGCACCGCAGTCGAAGCTCACGAAAGGACCTGAGGTGCGGTCACTCTGCTCGTGAAGCTCGCGCGCGATGAGTCCTTTGCCGGTTCCGACCTCGCCCAACAGCAACACCGGGGCATCAGACGTGGTGACCCGGTGAAAACGTGCCATCAACCGACGCATCGCCGGGGTGCGGCCGCGTACACGTCCAAAGGAGTCCTCACCGTGCAGCTCGATCACGGCTTCGGTGCCCTCCTGAACCTGCAAGCGCGTGGCACCGATCTTGATCACTGAGCGCGGCGCGACCCAGGCCCTGTCGATCCTCGTGCTCGCCAACCAGATACCATTCTTGGAATCACAATCTACGACCAGAACACCTTCGGGACAGCACTTCAGCTCGACGTGGAAACGCGACACGGCATCATCGCTGAGCACCAGGTCGTTGGTCGCAGCGGTCCCCACGGTCATGGTCTCGGCAGCAGTGGTGCAGCTCATCCCCGTATCGGGCCCATCGACGACCTTGACCCGAAGTGTACGGACGGCTTGGACCTGACTCAATTCAGCTCGCGTCACAACTCGAAGCTACCACACTCGGCGCGGAGCCGAGGCTGCTGCGCATTGGGCTCGACCTGACCGCGACGTGCAGCGGTGGCGAAACCTCGCCAGCACGGTCATGAAGTGATACCCCGTTGTCATGTCCGACCGCTTGGTCTCGTCCTCTGCGTCGCCCGATGACGATCGCTTCGATCGGTTGTTTCGGCCTTCCTCTTTCGACGAATACGTTGGCCAGCAAAAGCACATCGACAACTTGCGCGTGTTCGTCGAAGCGGCGCGAAAACGCGGCGAGCCGCTCGACCACATGTTGTTGTGTGGCCCTCCTGGCTTGGGAAAAACGACCCTCGCTTACATCCTCGGAAAGGAAATGGATGTCACCGTTCATGCAACGGGCGGTCCAGCCGTCGAGCACAAAGGCGCGCTCGCTGGCTTGTTGACGAAACTGGAGACAGGCGACGTCTTGTTCATCGATGAGATCCACCGGCTCAACGCAGCGGTAGAAGAAAGTCTCTACCCGGCGATCGAGTCGTTCGAGATCGACATCATGACTGGCGAGGGTCCATACGCGACCACCATCCAGCTCCCGCTCAAGCCGTTCTGTTTGATCGGTGCGACCACGCGCACGGGCCTGCTGACCGCTCCGCTGTTGTCGCGTTTCGGCTATGTGATGCGACTCGATTTCTATCCTGTCGAGGACTTGACGAAGATCGTGCAGCGCAGCGCCCGGTTGCTCGAGGTTGCTATCGACGACGACGGCGCACTCGAGATCGCCCGCCGCTCACGGGGCACGCCGCGCATCGCCAATCGACTCTTGCGACGCGTGCGTGACTTTGCCGATGTGCTTGGCGACGGCTCAATCGACGTCGACATCGCGCGCACGACGGCCGAACGCTTGGACATCGACCCCGCCGGACTCGACACCATGGACCGACGCTTGTTGACCATCATCGTCGATCACTACGATGGTGGCCCGGTTGGCGTCGACACGCTGGCAGCCGCTTTGAGTGAGCCGCGCGACACCATCGAGGATGTCTACGAGCCCTACCTGTTGCAGCAGGGCTTCATTGGCCGCACACCGCGAGGCCGGGTCGCCACACGGAAAGCCTATCTGCAGCTGGGCAGGCCTTCACCGCCAACGACAGACGAGACGGCACAAGGAGAGCTATTCGACGGCAGTGAATAGAGTGCTTCTCGGGAGATGAGCGCTAGGGAGTGTCTTCGTTGGACGCCCATGCAATGATCATGGGAGCTAAAAGTGGCAAGCAGTGCATTGATCGCCGTGGTCGACCACAAGCTCGCACGACGGGTCGAGTTGGTCGAACTGTTGGGGCAGGAGAGTAGCAGTTGCTATGGAGTGGCTAGCCCGCAGCACTTGTGCGACGACGCCCGCTTGCCCGATGTGGTGTTGACCCGAAGCGACTCGAACAGCGAGCTCGAAGAAGTGGTCACGGTATTGGCGAAGGACGAGCGCCTAGCGACAAAGCCCTTGCTGGTGCTCGAGGACAAGGAAGGTGCGCTCACAGCAGCTCAAGCGTTTGCCTTGGGCGCGGCCGACTGGGTGGCCCAAGGTGCTGACCCCACGGAGCTACGCTCCCGCATCGAAGCACGCATCGAGCGCCACCATACGCTGAGCATGCTCCATCGCCGCCACCGCAGCGCTGCGCTGGTGCTCGAGCTCACCCAAGCCTTGTCGTCGACCTTGGAGCTGCGTGACATCCTCTTTCTAGTGGTGCGCCGCATCGCCGAGGTGGTGCTGGTCGACCGCGTGAGCATCGTGCTCGGTGGCAGCGAAGACAACACCGGCTACGTCATCGCGGCCAGCGACGACGTGCAGCTTCGCGACCTGCCGATCAAGCTCAGCGACTACCCAGAGATCAACAAGACTCTGGAGACGGGTGAACCGCTCGAGATTCAGGACGCTCGTGATCACCCGCTGTTTTCGTTGGCTGCGGCACCCGACCGCTTTCGCTCTCTCACTTTGTTCCCCATCCTGTTCGAGGACCGCCCCATGGGCGTGCTGTTCTTGCGCGGCGAGCGACCCCGCAGCTTCGACGAGGACGAGATGTTTCTGCTGCGCGCAGTGGCCAACGCCACAGGAATCGCCCTGCGCAACGCCCGGCTGCTGCAGTCCTTGCGGGAGCAATCACGCCGCAGCCGCTTCGCCCATTTCGAAGCCGAACAGCAGCTCAAGGTCGTGCAGCACTACGTCGACTTCTTCAACTCGAGCGCGGACGGCATCTTGGTGGTCTCGGTCGACGGCCGCGTGCTGTTCTGCAACCCAGCCGCGTGCACGATTGTCGGGCGCGATCGCGAGACCCTGAGTCGCGAGAGCTTCGACGAGATGCTGACCCGCGACGGACGGGTGCGTTTTCGCGAAATCCAAAAAGGCTTTCCTGCGGGCGTCTATCCGCACAACGTCGATTTACCGATCCGGACGCCAACCGGGGAACGACGCGTTCTGAACGTCAGCTTCAACAGTACGTTCAGCGAGCAAACTGGCGTCATCGTCAGCTTGCGGGACGTGTCGACCGATCGGGCCACGGAGCGCGAGCTGACCCGAACCAAGGAGTTCTTGCAGCGCGTCATCGACAACTCGGTCGACGCCATCGTGTCAGCGAACATGCGCGGCAATGTGCTGCTGTTCAATCCCGCAGCCGAACGCACCTATGGCTATGCCACCAAGGAGGTCGTTGGCAAGATGAACGTGCGGGACCTCTACCCGCCCGGAACCGCTCGCGAGATCATGAGACTGATTCGATCGGACGAAAACGGTGAGCCGGGCGTACTGCAGGGCTACGAGACGAGTCTGCTGGGGAAGAAAGGAAACCTCGTACCAGTCCTCTTGTCAGCCGCGTTGATTGTTCATCGCGGACGGCCCATCGGATCAGTTGGTGTCTTCCGAGACTTACGCGCCAAGCGACGAATTGAAGAGCATCTCGCTCAAACCAAGAGGGAGCTGGTCGTTCAAGAGAAGAAAGCGCTCATAGCCGAGCTTGCTGGTGCGACTGCCCACGAGCTGAATCAACCGCTCACGGCCATCATGGGCTACGCCGGACTCATCGTTCGGCGCCTCGGAGAGTCCGACCACAATCTGGAGCGCGTGAGCAATCGCATCGTGCAAGAAGCCGAGCGAATGGCCGAAATCGTTCAGAAGATCGGCAAGCTCACCAAGTACGAAACGAAGCCCTACGTGGGTGACACGAAGATCATCGATATCGATCGTTCCATCGACAATGAGCCCCCAGTTACGGGATACTAAAAGGAGGGAGCGTGGGGTCGAGCGCAAAAGAATGGGAACGCGGGGTCCGTCCGTCAGAATTGCCTGAGTCGGGACGCACCGAAGCGGCCATTCCCGGGTGCATCGGCGAGTTGCTGGCGTTGGCGTGCGCAGCCGACGAAGCTGTTTCGCAGACCGCCCTGCTCGAGCAAATGCTCGCCACCATATTGACGCTCGAGCCGCATGCGGCCGTCGGGCTGATGATGAACCGCGAGCCATGCAGCAAACAAGCAGCCCAGGTGCTTTGGCAGGCGAACATCATCGTCGAGCGAGCCAGCAGCGGCGGACGCTTATTTCCCGAGCTCGCGCTCGAGACCGTAGTGAGCCTGCCCGGCGCGGCCAGTTGCACCTTGCACCTGGCGGCAGCGCGTTTCGAGCAACTCTCCGAACAAGGCTGCGAGGCGTTGCTTTCCCAAGCGGCTGCGGTGCTCGCACTGGTCATTCGCGAGGGCCGCGGGCGGGAGCGACAACGCAGACTCGAGGCCCACGTGGCGCAGCTCGAAAAGCTCTCCACGATTGGACGCAGCGCAGCGAGCATCGTTCACGAGCTCAACAACCCGCTCACAGCCATCATCGCCTATTCGGACTATCTTGCGAAACGAC
>CAZRGL010000633.1:0-6191 GCA_964599485.1 uncultured Polyangiaceae bacterium | reverse complement strand
GCCGCCGCGGGTCTCACGTTCCTTGGCCAAGCCCACGACGGCCAAGTCGTGCAAGCCCAGATCGCTGGCCGCAGCCAGAGCCACGTTGAGCTGACCCCGGCCGCCGTCGACCACGAACAAATCGGGCAACTCCCAACCTTCTGCAGCAGTTGGGTCACCGTCTTGGGCGCTGCGCCCCCGCCGAAAGCGCCGCGCCAACACCTCGTAGATGGCAGCGTAGTCGTCCCCCGATTGGGTGGTTTGCACCCGAAAGCTACGGTAGCGCGACTTGTCAGGCTGACCATCACGCAAGCACACCACTGCGCCCACTGCATCGCCGCCGCCTAGATGGGAGATGTCGCAGCACTCGATCACCCGCGGCAACGTGGCCAACGACAGCTTGCGTTGCAGCTCCTCGAGGCGTGTGTCGATCTGTGCTGACGACCGCTGCTTCTCCTTGAATGCATGAGCTGCGTTGTCGGTGGCAAGCTCGAGTAGCTTCTTGCGAGGCCCTTGCTTGGGCACCACCGCGCGCACTTTGGTGCCCCGCAAGTCGCTCAACCAGTCTGCCAAGCCCTGCACGGCGTCGGGACGCCTTGGCAGCACGAGCTCGTCCGGCAAGACGCCAACCCGCGCTTCGGAGGCGTAGTACTGGGTCAAGAAGCCCGCAATGATCTCCTCGTCCGGGAGCTCGCTGCGCCCCAGCGAAAAGGACTGGCTGTCAGTGACGTGTCCTCGCCGCACCAGCATGAGCACCAGCTCCACCATTTCACCCTCGCGATACAAGCCGATCACGTCCTGATCGATTCGCTTCACCGACACCACCCGCTGCTTCTCACGGACCGACTCCACCGCCCGAAGTTGATCGCGATACAGGCCGGCCAGCTCGTACTGCAAACTCTCAGCGGCTTCGCGCATACGCCGCGTCAGCTCGCCGCTGAGCTCGTCGTGACGGGCGTTGAGAAAGAGCTGCACGGCCTGCACTTGCTCGCCGTACCACTGCTCGTCTACCTCGTAGACGCAGGGCGCCGGGCAGCGCTTTATCTGGTACTGCAAACAGGCGCGCTTGCGCGAACGAAGCTCGCTATCGCTACAGGTCCGCAATTGGAAGTGCTTGTTGACCAGGTGCAGCGTGCGCCGTGCGCTGGTGGCCGAATGGTAGGGGCCGAAGTAGCGTGCGCCGTCAGCAGAAGGGCGCCGAACCGCTTCGAGCCGAGGCCAAGCCTTGGCGGCATCGATGCGCAAACAGAGAAAGTCCTTGTCGTCTCTGAGCTTCACGTTGAAGCGCGGCTGGTGCTTCTTGATGAGCTCGTTTTCGAGGACGGCGGCTTCTTTTTCAGTAGCCGTGACCACCGTCTCGAGATCGTCGATCAGCTGCCGAAGAATCGGAATGAAGTAGCGGTCATCAGACGAGCGGGCCTGAAAATAGCTACGCACGCGAGCCCGCAAGCTCTTGGCCTTGCCGACGTAGACGATGGCGCCTTTGCCGTCCTTGAAAAGGTAGCAGCCGCTCGATGGCTCGAGCGAGGCGAGCTTGGCCTGGAGACGGTCGGTGTAACGCGTTTTCGATGACATCGGCTGGCTTGGTGCAAACGCACAAATGTCGTACACCTGCGCTCGAGGCAAGTGACAAGCAGCAAAATCAAGGGACGCAAGGTCATGGTCACCGGCGGGGCCGGCTTTCTCGGGTCACACGTCGTCGAGGCGCTACAGGCCAGAGGGGCAGCCAAAGTCATCGTGCCGCGCTCGAGCGAGCACGATCTGACCGACGGGGCACAGACCCGTACGCTCTTCGCCGAAACCAGGCCGGATTTGGTCTTCCACTTGGCCGCCCGAGTGGGAGGCATCGGCGCCAACCGCCACAATCCAGGGCGGTTTTTCCACGACAACATGGCCATGGGCCTGAATGTGCTCGAGCAAGCCCGGCAGCACGGCACGGCCAAAGTCGTCATCGCAGGCACGGTGTGCGCGTATCCCAAGCACTGCCCAGTGCCTTTCGTCGAAGACGCACTGTGGGATGGCTATCCCGAGGAAACCAACGCGCCTTACGGCATCGCCAAAAAAGCCATGCTCGTCATGGCTCAGGGTTACCGCCAACAATACGGCAGCAACTTCGTGATGTTGTTCCCGGTCAACTTGTACGGCCCGCGGGACAACTTCGACTTGGAGAGCTCGCATGTGATCCCTGCGATGATCCGCAAGTTCATCGAGGCCAAACAGCGCGATGAGCCGACGGTCACCTTGTGGGGAGACGGCACGCCCACCCGTGAGTTCCTTTTCGTCGAGGACGCCACCGAGGGCTTGCTCCTCGCCGCTGAGCATTATGACGATCCCGCTCCGGTCAACCTCGGCGCAGGCTTCGAGATCTCGATGCGCGCGCTGGCTGACACGATCAGCACCGCCACCGGTTTTGAGGGCAAAATCGTATGGGATAGCGATCAACCCAACGGCCAACCACGTCGCATGCTCGATGTGAGCCGAGCCCGTGAACGTTTCGGCTTCACCGCCAAACACGCCCTCGACGAAGGCCTGAGCAAGACCATCGCCTGGTACCGCGCCCACGAGGCCGAGATCCGCGCTGCTGAACAACGATGAGGCGGTTCGCTCGCTTTGGGCGCCGTAACATGAGAACCTACTCTCAGACGGGGCTTTCTTTTTGGGGCAAGGCAGGAGGATGCCGTGAACCGCATGCGACACGTAACTTGGGCAATCGTCGGCGCGCTCGCGTTGATGTCAGTTGGGCCACAAGCTTGTAGCGCGAGCAAGCCAAGCGAGCTCGACGACACCAACAGCAGTAGCGGCTCGAGCAGCGGCATCGGCGGGGGCTTGAGCTCATCGGGCGTCGGCGGGGGCTTGAGCTCATCGTCGGGCACGGGCGGCGGCGACAGCTGCGCCGAGACGAGCTCGGAGGCGCAAGAGGGCGTGCTGCCAGCGGACATCATCGTCGTCGTCGACAACTCCGGGAGCATGACCGACGAGTCGGCGCTCGTGCAAAACAGCATGAACGAGTTTTCCGCCATCATCACCAACAGCGGCATCGACGCGCATGTGGTGCTCATCTCCTCGGACAGCACCGACAAGCAAGGGATATGCGTGCCCGCACCCCTCGGCAGCGGCGGCTGCCCTGGCGACGAGAAGCTGCCGACCTTCCGCCACGTGGTGCAAGAGGTCGCCAGCAGCAACTCCTTCGACTTGATCCTCAGCACCTACGATCAGTGGAAGAGCTCGCTGCGGCCGGGCGCGACCAAGACCATTGCCGTCATCTCCGACGACAACTCGTCGATGAGCGCCAACGACTTCAAGAATGCGCTGATCGCCAAGGATCCGAGCTTCGAGGGGTTCAAGTTCGACGCCATTGTGGCGCCCTACGAGGTGCTCAACCCGCTGGTCTGCATGAACTGCTCGCTCAACATGCTGCCCTGCGAGCAATGTGATCCATGTTGCGGCAAAGACACCGGTAGCAATCTGTTTTGCGTTCCGCTGCCCGCCGAAGAGGGCAAAGTCTACAAAGAGCTCGTTGCGCAGACCCAAGGGATCCTCGGCAATCTCTGCACCCAGCAGTTCTTGCCCATGTTCCAAGACATGGCCACCGCCGTGGTGTCGAGCTCGCTGGTCGCTTGTACCTACAACATCCCTGACCCGCCCAAAGACGAGATGATCGACTACGGCAAGGTCAACGTGGAGTACAAGCCCAACCCAGGCGCGCCAGCCCAGCTCATCTACTACGTGCCGGGCGGCAAGCTCGCCTGCGACGGCACCGGCGGCTGGTACTACGACGACCCCAACGACCCCAAGCAGATCATCCTCTGCCCGGCGACCTGCGACCTGGTCCAGCAGAGCCCCGAAGGCAAAGTCACCATCAAGCTCGGCTGCGAGACGGTCATCAAATAGGCCAACCGAAGCGCCGTGGGCGGCTTGCGCCGCATCTTCTTCGCTAAGGAGTGTGGGGCGAGCGGTGTGCGCCCGATTCGACGGGCTGTGACTTCGCGCGTCTTTTTTTACACAGAGACGCACAGAGAGACACGAAGAGGGACACAGAGGGTCTTTTCTCGGCTCGGCGATCGCCTCATTCCTCAATCGCTGAAGGAAACGCTGATCCATGTTTCGCCGCGCGTTCGTGGACGAGGGGTGTTTTTCGGCTTTGCCCCTCCCCTCTCTGTGTCTCTGTGCCTCTGTGGCAAAAAAATTGCGGCGCGAGCCGCGCGCGGTTTTTTCAGCAGGACCTCCAGCTGCTACAGCGGCGGCAGGGCTCGCAGATGTCCGGTTTTCGACCCGTTCGGGCTGCTGGTATCGTGCATCGCCGTCGTCGACGCCCCAAGTGAGCACTAGGAACTCGGCGCGTGCCGAGCGCCTTGCCTTCGGGTATTGTTTTGGGTTCACGTTCTGACGATTTCTCGTGGAGCAACGACATGACAGCGACAAACGAGCGAGCGACATTCGAGCGGAAGTGTGTGGCGATCGTTGGTGCAGTAGCTACCTTGGCCCTGGCGGCTCTCGGGGCCTGCTCGGGCGACACGACCACCACCAAGGGCAAGCAGGTCAGCTCGAGCTTCGGGGGCGCAGGCGGCGGCTGCGCAGCCGGGCTGACGGACTGCACCGGCGACTGTGCCGACACGCAGCTCGACAAAAACAACTGCGGCGCCTGCGGTAACGCTTGCGCGCCAGGGCAGCTGTGCTCGCTCGGAACGTGTGGCCTCGGCTGCCAGGGCGGCACCACGCTGTGCGGCGAGCTCTGCGTCGACCCCGAATCGAACCTCGAGCATTGCGGCGATTGCGACAACAGCTGCCTGGACGATCAAGTCTGTAGCGCCGGCCAATGCTCACTCGAATGCCTGGGTGGCACCACCAAGTGCGGCAAGGAGTGCATCGACACCAACGTCGATCCCGATCACTGCGGCGGCTGCAACAACGGCTGCGGGGCCGGCGAAGTATGCACGGCCGGCCAATGCGCCCTCAAGTGCCTGGGCGGCACAACCAAATGCAACGGCGTGTGTGTCGACACCAACGTCGATCCCAGCCACTGCGGCGCTTGCGCCAATGCCTGCGGATCAGGCGAGGTGTGCTCAGCGGGACAGTGCGGGCTCGAATGCGTCGGCGGCAGCACCAAGTGCGGCCTGGTGTGCGTCGACACCAACAACGATCCGCTCAACTGCGGCGGCTGCAACAACGCCTGCGCGCCCACCGAAGTATGCTCGGCCGGGCAATGCAGCCTGCAATGCGGCGGAGGCACCACCCAGTGCGGCAGCTTCTGCGTGGACATCAGCATCGATCCACAGAACTGCGGTGGTTGCGCCATCGTCTGCGCCGGCGGCGAGGTTTGCACCAGTGGCGTGTGCACGGTGCAATGCCCAGTCAGCCAGACGAAGTGCGGTGGCTTGTGTGTGGACACCAATTTCGATCCGGCACACTGCGGCGCTTGCAACACGCCCTGTCCTGGCGGCGCAAACGCGGCAGCGGCCTGCGCCATGGGCACTTGCGGTATCGTGTGCAGCCCCGGCTATGCCAATTGCAACCTGAACGTCGCCGACGGCTGCGAGATCGACTTGATGAGCGACGAGGCGCACTGCAGCGGCTGTGGGCAAGCCTGTTCCCAAGTACCCAACGGAACGCTGGAGTGCTCCAGTGGCGTCTGCGTTGGCAAGGCAGTGTGCGATCCCGGCTTCAACGACTGCGACGGCAACCCGATCAACGGTTGCGAATCCGACCCGCTCTTCGACACCGCCAATTGCAGCGGCTGCGGTTCCCCCTGCCCGGGCGGAGAAGTGTGCATCGGCGGCACGTGCTCGAACGCGACGAGCTGCCTGACCATCTTTCAGCAGAATCCGGCGACACCTGATGGCATCTACACCATCGATTCCGATGGCGGGGGCGGCAACCCACCCTACGACGTGTTCTGCGACATGAGCAACGACGGCGGCGGCTGGACGCTCGTGGCCAACGTCGATGACGTTTCCGATCCGTTCTTCACCGGCTTCAATACCGTGGCTTGGGAGTCGACGACGCTGCGCAATACGACGACGATCCCCACCTTCAGCCAGAATGTCGCAGTATCGACCAAGTACCTGAGCTGGATCACACTACCCGCAACCGATTTGCGCATCGTCTACAAGAATGACGGCAAGTTCATGCTGTGTGAGGGCCTGAGCGTCGTCGACACGCTCGACAAGTTGTTTTCGACCGTGCCGCCGAACGGTCAATGCGCGGCCACCTGC
>CAZRGL010000632.1:0-6225 GCA_964599485.1 uncultured Polyangiaceae bacterium | reverse complement strand
CCCCCGCCCCCCCCTCATGAGCACGCGGCCGCGCCCGGCCCGAGCGCGCGGGTGGGGGCGCGCGCGGCCCCGCGCGCCGGGCTGCTGTTGTTGTTCGCAGCCGTGTTCGCCACAGCGCGTACGCGCCGGCAGCGGTCGCGCGCTATTCGAGCATCTCTTTCGGACAAGTGATCGAGCAGGCGTCGTCGTCAGCTGCAATTGCCTCCGTCCACACAATGGATCGAAGCCACGACACATTCCATTCCGTCGGCTGCGGGAACGAAGGAATCGGGCCCTTTGACGACCTTGCCGCCTTCGCAGAATCCCGGCGGAAGCGGTTGCACCGCTGGACAAGCATCGACGTCGGTCGTGACGCAATGAACCGAGGGCAGCTCGCACTCCATGCCGTCGGTGCTGTCGACATAGCTGCTTGCGCCGGTCACGATCTGGCCCTCGTCACAATAGTCGGGCGGCACTGGAGTGTGTTGAGGACACGCGCTGGCGTCTTTGGTCAAGCAGTGGCTTGCCGGCGTCACGCATGACAGGCCGTTGCCCTTGTCGACGAAGAGGTCCTCGACCTTCAGCTCGCCATTGTCACAGCCGCCACTCGGACTACAGCTGTCAACAGACTTGCTGAGGCAATGCACTGATTGCGTCTGACACTCCATTCCGTCAGCCGACGGAATGAACATCGCTTCGCCTTTGACGATGTCTCCGTTTGCACAATAGTCGGCGGGCAGCTCGCTCAGCTGAGGACATGCTGTTTCGTCCTTGGTCACACAGTGCACCGACCCGATCTCGCACTCCTTGCCGTCTGCTCCTGCAACGAAAGAGCTTGGCCCCTGCACCACCTGTCCGCTGAGGCAAAAGTCGGAAGGCAATGGTGAGGAAACAGGACAGCCATCGAGATCCTCGGCGAGGCAGTGCTCGGTCTCGACGAGGCATTCCATGTCGTCCGTCGACGCTACGAAGCTCTTGCTGACGACGATCTGGCCATCAGTGCAACTCGCGGCCCCGCACAGCTTCGGCTTGTCGCTGCAGCAGTCACCGTAGTCTTCGCAGACATCGTCACACCAGCAGCCGTCGGCGGACTGTGCTCCGCACGCGTCTAGGCAGCTGCCACTGCCTGGGGCCTGGGTCAGACGACCTTCTGACGAAACTTGGGTCGTGTCCTGGGCGCAGGCGCCGAGCAGGCTGCCCGCAACGAGGAAGGTGGTCGTGATAGCGCGAAATCTCTTCATCGGGGATTCTCCAGTTGGTAGGTGCGCTCCCGTATGCAGCTATCGCACCAAGACCCACAGCGAACCGTCTCTGGTCGAGTTCAGCCGCACCGCAACGATGCCGGGCAGTCAACAGTCTGCTCGTAGTTTCGACAGCGACCGTGCCGCACGTGACCCAGTGACACGCTCGTGTGTGCGGCCCAGCAGCTGAGCTGCGGCGCGCACTCGTCGCTACCCGCAACGCCCGCGCCACCCGCACGTCGCAAGCGTGCTCGCCTGCGCGCCGCGACAGATTCGCGGTTGAGTTTGCCGCAAAGCTGCCCCATCGTGCCTTCCTTGAACAATTCCGGCAGCAACTTCGTCAAAGCCTTGCCTCTTGGCACACCTCTCGTCTGCCATTAGAGCAAGTCTCGCTATCGCGATCTGCAAGGGAGCTCCTCTGTGAACTACACCGCTCGCTCACTGTTTACGAAACGTCTCCCCAAGGCGACCGCTGCCTTGATGGCGCTATCGCTTCTGGCGCTCAGCAGCCTGTCCCAAGCGGCAGGAAGCGACGTCCTGAAGAAGGTCGATTCCGTCGTCAACAATTGGAAGACCCTCGAGTACAAGTATCGAATCGTCACCACAAAGCCCGGTGAAGGCGCAGCTACGATCAAGATGCGCGTACGGATGAGAGTCAAGAATGGCAACAACATGCAGATGGTGGACATCCTGGAACCACGTGACATGGTGGGCACGCGGATCCTGACCATCTCGCAAACCAAACGGTACATCTATCTGCCGGCCTATAAGAAGATCAGGCGGATCGCGAGCCATGTCACCGAGCAAGGGATGCTTGGCACCTCGCTGAGCGAGCAGGACATGACCTTGACCCGGTACACGAAGTTCTACAACGCCAAGACCCTGTCCGAGAGTGGCTCGACCGCCACGCTGTCATTGACAGCGAAGACCGGTAGTGCCCCCTATCCCAAGCTGGAGCTGGTGGTCGACAAAAGCAAGTGGGTGCCGCTCACGATTCGGTACTTCAATGCCAAAGGGGCGAACATCAAGACCGAAACCCGATCGAGGTACAAGTGTAAGGGCGGCCATTGCAGCCCCGGTCTTCTCAAAATGGTGGACCACCGCAACAGCGTCACCTCGACGCTGTCGCTGCTCAAATACAAGCGCAACATCAAGATCAAGAAGAAGGTCTTCACCAAGCGCTATCTACAAAGCTAACCCTGCGCCCAATCCTGCTTCAACCGCCTGGGCGAAAGTGCTCCAAACGGATATCGTGCTGGGCGAACCAACGGTAGACCTGCCGGCGAGAACGGCCACAGGCCTGGGCCATGCGGGCAACGTTACCGTCGTGCGCTTGGGCCAACGCCGCGAGCTGCTCCTTAGTGGGCGGCGTGGCGAAGACGGGTGAGCTGGGGCGCTGCTCCTCTGGCGAGTCGTCCAGTGCAACGGCGCGCAAACGGTGGCGAATCATCTCCAAGGTCAGAACGTCGCGCCCTTTGGAGCGCAATTGAAGCTCCTCGGCAACCTTGACCAGCTCGCGAACGTTGTAGGGCCAATCGTGCAACAGCAACGACTCGGCCAGCTGGGGCGTGATACGAGCGTTTTCATTGTGCAAGAAATGCATGAGAAGAAGAATGTCCTCGCGCCGCGTTTTGAGCGGCGGCAGCCCGATGGTCAGCCCCGCCAAGCGAGCATACAGTGCGGCACGAAAACCGGAGGCGTCGATGTCTCGTTCGAGGTTGCTCTCGGCAGCACACACGATGCGTGCGTCGAAAGGCAGCTCCTGGCTGCTGCCCAAAGGCAGCACGCGGCGTGTCTCCAAGACGCGCAGCAGCTTGGTCTGAATAGCCGCTGGTAGATCGCCGAGCTCGTCGAGGAACAAGGTGCCGCCGTCGGCAGCAACGAAGTGGCCGACGCGATCGGTCTTGGCTCCCGTAAACGAGCCGGCACAATGGCCGAACAGCTGGCTCTCGGCTAGCGACTCCGGAATCGCTCCGCAGTTGACGGCCACGAAGGGCCCGCTTCGTCCGCTGAGCTGATGGATTGCCATCGCAACCACCTCTTTGCCAGTACCCGTCTGCCCCAAGAGGATCACGGTAGTCGCGGACCGGGCCACCAGGTCCACGCAACTGCGGAGATTCCGCATCGATGGCGACTGCCCTTTGAGCGACTCGATGGCAGCGTCAGGATGTTCCTCGTCGAGGCGAAATACCAGTAGCGAGTCGCCCACGCGGATGAGGTCGCCGTCGTGCAACTCGACTTCGCTGATGGGGCATCCGTTTACGAAGGTTCCGTTGGCGCTACCGAGGTCGACCAAACGCGCTGAGCCGCTACGTTTCGCGCTCGAATCGATTCGCGCATGTTGGCGCGAGGCGTGCTCGTCATCGAGCACGACAGAGCGTGCGTCACCATCAGCTCGACCCATGGTGGTAGCCCCATCCTCGATGAAGATGGGCTCACGCGTTACCGGCCCAGTCGAGCCCTCGAATACGAGACGCACGGTTGGAGCCTGCTTTGACGCGTCCACAGCGGTGGACTTGCGCCGCTTGGTCTCTTGTAGGTGGGACGGTTCGGTGACCACTTGTCAGCAGTATAGGGCATCAGAAGCAAGGTTGAGGCTACTGGGCGGTCTCAATAGCGGTCGGTCGTGCACCTGCAGCAACTCGTGTCATAATTGTCGCCCTACCTTGGCTTCTTGGATGAGCAATTGGGCGACCGGCGCAGCCCTGGCTTCGAGCGCACTAGCGATGTGTTTGCTCCTCAACTGCGGAGCGCGCAGCCAGCTCGGCGTCAGCGGTGGTTCCCAAAGCAGCTCGAGCAAGACGACCGGTACAACCACGGGCTCTGGAGGTGGCGCCCCCGACGGCGGACCACCACCATCATGCAGACTGCTGCTCGACGGCACACCAACCGAGCTGCTGTCCTTTCCTGATCGACATGCCGAAGCGCCGTCGATGGTGGTGCTCGATCCGGGGCAAGCCTCGACCGAGTCACCGGCGCGCATCGCGCTGCAAGCCTTCGCCAGCGGAGGCTCGAGCCCGCTGCACCCGGACATCCAAATCATGAGCGCGACCATCGGATCTGGACCGTGGCCTGCGTCGGTCAACGTCGAGCACCCAGCGCAGCTATTCGGCGTGGAAGCCCATGGTTGGGCTGAGCTGGCACGGGCTCCCGATCCGCACGAGCAGCTGGCCATTTCTTGGTATAGCGATCCCGGTATGGTGGGCCGCACCGCGTTTCGCAACTTGGCTACCGACAGCTGGGTCGCCGGTCCGCCAGTCGATGTCTACGCCGAAGGCAGACCGGCGTTGGCGCTCGTTGCGGGGGCAGCAATAGGCCCCGGCGGCGTGCAGCCCAATGGCTACGGCTACGCCATCGTATGGCGGCAGGTGGACTTCGAGAGCGACGATGCGCCGTCATGGCCAATGGTCGCGGTGCTCGATGAAAAAGGCGCCATCAAGCTTGGGCCCCACGCGGCCTCGGCGCCGAGCAAATACCCGGGACGCTCCCCTCGGCTTGCCTGGACAGGCTCGGCGTATTTGGTGGCGACAGCGTTCGACAATTGCGGGCAGGACGATCCGCTCTGCAAACCCAACGCCGTGACAATCGCGCGCATCGTCCCCGCGAGCCCTTCGTCGGACAGCGGACTGGAATTGGCCAGCAGCATGCCCGTGCTCGATCCAAAAGCGATACCGCGCCGGCCAGCCATCAGCTCTCATGCGGGGCGCACTTGGGTTGCCTGGACCGAAGCACCGGCTGAGCCCGAGGACGCTACGCGCATCGTGCGCTTGGCTCAGCTGGGCTCGACAGGCGAGCCACTCGGCGCTCCGATCGTCGTCGCCGAAGGAGTGCGACCGGTGGGGGCGATGAGCATGCGCGTCAGCCAGCACGGCATCAGCATCTCGTTGGCTGAGGACGGCGACCCGCAGCTGCCGAGCGAGGCGCCTGGCCGCTCGAAGATAGTGCTGTGGCACTTGGATGGCGAAGGTGCTCCGCTGCAGGCGCCCATTCGGATCCCCTCCCCTCGCTTCGACACCTACGGTCCGCCATCCGCCGTGGCCATTGCCAACCCGCCGGGACTCTTGCTGACTTGGTCAGCACAAGGCTTCAATGGCCCAGACGTCGTACAACTTGCGAGGCTGATCTGCACCGACGCGCCACCCTGCAACGGTCCAGCTGACTGCGGACCCGAGACCTTCTGTGCCAGCGAGTGCTGCGCCGGTCCGGGTCTCTGTTTGCCGCGTCCCAAGCAATGCGACACGGGCTGCACGGGCGTGACGGCTTGCGACAGCGTCACCTATTGCAACGCCTGCAATGCCCAAGGTGCGGGTCAGAGCTTGCCACAAGCCAGTTGCTACGGTGGACTCTATTTCGCCGAGGTCGGCCCCCTCGGTGCGTACGAGCGCATGCGCATCATCAAGACCGACCACGTGCGACAGCTGTGCTTTCACCTGTGGATGGAGAGCCCACTGGATGACGGCCCGTATGCAGCCACCATGCCCGAACAATGGGAGCTGGTCGCGGCTACGGTGGGCACGCTCGACGGCGATTGCCTAGGTCCCTCCCCACCGGGCGCTGTCGACGCCAAAGAGGCGGTCGGCTCGATCAGCTGGCCCCAGCCCACACCTGGCGTACCCTGCCAGCTCGACGTCCAGCTAGCGCTGAGCTTCCCGCCGGATCAACCTTGGGTGCCGCAGCTCGAGCTGATCCAGTCAGTCGGGCTACCCGTCGAAGGCTGCTACCCCTAGACCACCGATTGGCACACGAACCGTAACGGATGCTGGCGCCGAGCGTAGTACCGAGAGCGCACACAGACAGTGCGCCGGCAATCAGGGCATAACCTATGAAAATTACGCGAAAGAACTTCCTCACAATCGTCGCCTCAGTAGCCGCTGGCGTTGCGACCGGCAGTGCGCTGTCGGCCTGTTCAGATGGCGAGGACGACGACGACAACAACTCGAGCTCGTCTTCGGGCAGCTAGACCTCGAGCGGCAACGGCGGCAACGGACAGGGCGGCGCAGCCAGC
>CAZRGL010000631.1:0-6229 GCA_964599485.1 uncultured Polyangiaceae bacterium | reverse complement strand
TGCTTGGGTTCCTCCTCGCCTTTTGCTGGGCGAGCCGAGTCGGACGCTTCGCTAGCGCCTCCTAGTGCCTGGCTCCAGGTTTATGACGGCTCTTCGCCTCACGGCTCATCGCAATTATCGAGAAGCTTCTTCAGCCGCTTCACTGATGAGCTGAACATGTGCCGAAAGAAGGGTTGGACCAAAGGGTCGATCGGGCGCAGCAGCAGAGGCGGATCGTAGTGGATCAGCCAGCACAGCTTGGTGCCTCCACAACCGTCGGCTTCGAAGTGGATGTCTTGCAACATCATCGAAGCCAGCGGTATCGAGCATGCGTCGATCGAGCTGCTCCAACGTTCGCCAGGCTGATCGAGCAAGGTGCGCACCCGCAAAGTCATGAACGCAAAGGTCTCGTCGACGGTCGCGCCCTCGCCTTCGTGATGGGGGGTGAGCCAGCGGACGTGGCCGAAATAGCGCAACCACTGTCGCGCTCGTTGCAGCCGAATGGCGTGAGCGAACACCACCTCGGGCGGCGCAGCGATCTGCGCCTCTACGGCAATGGTCTCACGCGCGCGCTGTCCGAAATCGAGCTCGGCGGGCGCGAACCGAAATAACAGTGGGTACTGGAGCGACATCGCCCAAAGGCTAGTCTTCTGACGAAGCTGGTGTGGTGAATTCTGAATTCACCACAATCAAACACAGCGTTGGTGAGTCAATAGACTGCGCAAGACCCCGAATTCGTTGGCCGACTCACCACACTAGGGGCTACGGCAATCGGTGCCCGTGGTGGTCGGCACACCAGACACCCAAGACCAGCGCGCCGCGCGTATCCAGGCCCGGAGCTGCGCCCGACGAATCGGAGGCGCACCATCGAGCTGGCGTAGACGCTCGAAGAGTGGCTCGGGTTGCTGCTTGGCAAGCTGACTGAGACGGTCGATACCAACCGCCATGAGCGCGGCTGCAGCCCAGGAGCCCATGCCTTTGTGCAGCGCGAGACCAGCGTGTCGTCGCGCCAGCTGGAGCTTTGGCACAGCAATCTGCACGCGGGCTGCAACGGCCTCGACGCCATCGCGATCGATGGCTCGGCACAGCCGCTCCGGGGTGGGAATTTCGTCTTCGCGCAAACGCTCGACTGAAGCGCCATCTAGACCGCGAAGCTCAGTGAGCAGCGGTCGAAGCGCTAGCACCGCGGGGCCGAGCGTCACGAAATGCGTCGCGACGCTGAAGGCGACGATGAGCGCCATGGCGAGGTATTGGCCTCTCATGCTGGCCCTACCCTCTTGCTCGGCGTCATCGCGCTCGTGACTGCGGCCGCCGCGCAAGAAATGGCAAAGCAGCGAGTAGAAGGCGAAGGCTTCCAGAGCGAGCAAGGGAAAGCCTACAAAACCAAGCAACGGCATCTCGAATAGCTTGGTGTCCTCGAAGAAGGGCACGGTGTAGACCCACTTGGCCCGGGCCGGAAAGTTGAAGGCTTCCCACATGCCGCCAGCGCACAACCCACCGCAAAGCAGCCGGAGAAGACGGGCTGGTCGCCCTTGTTCGAGATCGCGCAACAGGGAAGGCGCGCCGCAACGGTAGTTGATGACCGCCGGCAGCCCGAGTGTCGCGTACCAAATCAGCCAGAAGAAGTACCTGGGCCAGACGAGGGGCAGCACGATGCTGGCCAGCCCGCTGAGGATCATGAACAGCTGCACGGCCACGCCGACGCGCAGGGCCGGCCAGCGCGCACGCTCTAAAACTCCGACCACACGCAGGAGCTCAGCCGGAAAAAAGCAGGCCGGCATGACGGTAGCAAACGCAGCAAACGCGAACAGAGCTTGCGCCAGCTCGCTACGCGGCAAGAAGACATAGTGCCAGTTGTCGATGACGAGATTGAATGCCTCGAACAAGCACCAAAACGGTACCGACCAGAAGAGCATCGCGAGCAGCTCACGCCGTCGCGTCGCGAAAAAGGACCGACCTTCGTTGAAATAGGCAATCGCAGCGTCGAAACACAACAGCGCGCCGATCCAAGCGAACAGAAACCAGGCGGTGTTCCAGCCCTCGACGTCTCGCCGCAGGATCACCGCACCGGCAGCGATCACCGCCAGGCCCAGCCCGCCCCACCAGGGAACGCGACGCTTGCCCTCGCCCATCAGCCCGCCGGCGTCACTTCACTCAGGAAGCGGGAGGCTCGCCATCCTTAGCCTTGTTGAAGGTCCGTTCCAGAAACCATCCCAGACCAACGCCCAGGATGAGACCGACCACGAGCCGAACAAAGGTGTTGTGAACCCCAAGGCGAGTGAGCCCGACATAGGCAATGATGATGCCGGCAAACAACCCACCATAATAGTAGAGGTCTTTCTCCGATAAGCCTGGTCCGCTCATGGGTCTTGTATAGCTCGCGCGACAACGACTGGCGAGGCCCACTTGGTACAGCTCCCTGGAAGGAGCTGTACTTAGAAAACGAGGTGGGCTGCGAGCGTGCTGCGCACTGCTTCTGTCGCACCCAGCTTCACGATGCAATCCAGCGCGAAGAACACACCAGCAATTCCCCAGCGCCAGCGACGGGCCGCGACGGTCGACAGCTCACGGCCGGTGAGACGAGACAGTGACCAGGAGGCCACCTCGAACATCAAAACCGTGTAGCAGACACCGCGCAGCACCGACCAAGGATGCCAACCAAGAAGCAACGAGAGAGGTGAGCCATCACTCGAGGCAAGCAAGCGGCCCACGTAATAGTTCATCAGATCGACCTCATAGAAACCCTGCAGCATCGTGGCTAGGCCGAGCGAGACGTAGGTGAACAAGACCATCGCGCCGAGGAGTTGAAAATGGGCCGGCAACCAATTGGCCATGACGTACTCGGGGTCATGTCCGCTGACGATCCAGTGCAGTTGCTTGACCCAATACGTCGCTCCCTCAGGAAAGCAGGCGGCAGCTCGAGTTGGCCAGAAACGCGAAAGTAGGATTGCCAAAATGCTGTGACTCACGAACGCCCATGCGACAGCAGCAATCCCCACCTTGGCGCGGCCTTGGCGGGCCGCTGCAAGCAGGAGTAGGAGCCCACCAAAAGCCGACAGCACCTGATGAAATGCGGTGCCCAGCGCAAAACCGACAGCCAGCGGAACGCAACCCACCAGCGCACCCGCCAGCGGCCAGCGCTTGTTGTCGATGGCAAAACCAGCAGCGCCGGCTGCCATCCAAGCGGCCCCTCCGACAGCGGCCGGAACCGGCAACGGCCACAGCCAACGGCTCGGCTGCGGCTCAGACGCAGCTGGCTCGTCGGACTCCATCGCGCACCGCCACCCGAAGCGGACTCGCCATCAAAAACATCGAACGTGACTCGAGAACCACGCCCCCCGCGCGGCTAGGACATAACTAGCGTCGGGAGATCGGAATCAAGAAAATTCCGGTGGTCAAATAGAGGATCAAATTGCCCACACCAAAAATGAGGATGAAAATGATCCACCCCTTCGCGCTGCTGCCGCCACCTTCCTCGCTCATTCGCTCCTCCGTTTCGGCGACGATCGTGCCGCTCTGCTCGGTGTGTTGCAATCAACAAATCGTCGGAATCGTGCATTTGCCAACCCTTCTGGGATTTGGCTCGGACGGGGCCACCTACTGGGTCTTCTTCTGGCACAGCGAAAGCGCGTCTGAGATTGCCGCCGTCAGCTCGGACCGCTTCTTGGCCTTCGCCCGAGGTAGGGCCCACTGCAGAACTGGCAACAGCTGCGGATGCGGCGCTTGCTGAGCGAGCTTGACGGCCCGCAGCTGCTGGGCGCTGCTTCCAGTAGCGAACGTTCTTTCGAGGCGCGCTTTGACATAGGCGGGATCGGCGGCCATCAGGACGAGCGACAGCCTCGTATCCCCCTCTGCAGGCGGGCTGGTCATCCACAGCGCGTAGAGCTCTGCGCGAAAACGTCTGAGGTTCTTCAGTTCTTTTTTCAGATCGAGCTCGCCCGTGCGCGCCTTGTCGGCGAGCTGGCGCGCAGCCGCTGAAGGCGCTGGGAACTTCTCGCGCACGTAGCGGTCGAAATAAGGTCGGTTGACCGCAATGAAGATAGCAAACAGCACGGCTCCGACGCAGGTGAGCGCGAACAGCTTGCCGAGGCCTTCGAGGGTGCGCAACTGCTGGACGAAACTGGCGGGAACACTTGCAGGCTTGAGCGAAGGTTGCTGGGGCGAGGTCGGTTGTTCAGCCACGACTGCCCCCTTTCTTCTGGAGCAATCGCGGCACCGCCAGCACCAACACCGAGAGCAGCACGCTGACACCGAGCATGCGCAACGGATCACCGGCGGCATAGTAGAGGCCGAACGAGGCTGCCGAGCACACACCCGTGACCACCGCTGAAATCATGGCGATGCCGCCGCTCATGGCGCCGCGCGCGGGTGGCATCGAGAAGGGAACGGTTGGCAACACCACATCACTACTGAACCGCGCAGCCAAATCGATCATCGCCCCACACACCAAGACGATGGCCGCGGCATGAAGTGGTTGGCGCCAAACGTAGAACAGCAATGCAAAGCAGAACAGCAGCAGTGGACCAAAAACGTGCAACAGCACGGCTTTGCGCACGCCCTGTGCGAACTGTGCACGTTGGGCGATGGGCGCTGAGCGCAAGAACCAGCTCGCTGCAAAACTTCGGCTGAAGCGCATGGCGTAGAACACCGCTGGCACTGCCCCAGCCATTACCGGCGGCAAGGCGAGGGGCAACACGACGGACGTGTCACGAACTCTGAAAGGATCGCCAGCTTGGGCGGTAACGATGGCCAACACCGCGATGGCGATGGTGGGACCCAAGCTGGGAAGCGCGCGCAAGCGCAAATCCGCATCGCGCCGCAGCATGAGGGCGGCAAAGGAAAACGCAGTCGCTTCGCTGCGACTGCGACAAAACAACTGGCTCAGCGCGCTGCGGAAGCCCTCGGCACCTGGCTGAGCCGCGACGCCAGGCTGAAGCGCTGCACCAGGCTGATCTGCTCCGCCGGATTGAGCCGCCGGTGTTTCTCGGTCCGCCGCCGGGTCAGCTGGGTTCAGGGGACCAGCTCTCGCCTTGCGCACCGGCGTAGGCCGAAGGCGCGCGTCCAAGATGCTCGGGCTGTCGTCCGCTTGCGCAGCGGGGGGCTCGGGGCTGGGCTTGGAGCTGGGCTCGGGGCTGGGCTCGCTGCTGGGCTCGCTGCTAGGCTGGCGGCTGGGCTTGGTGCTGGGCTCGGGGCTGGGCTCGCTGCTAGGCTCGCTGCTAGGCTGGCTGCTGGGCTGGTTGCTGGGCTGGCTGCTGGGTTGGGGGGACGCGCTGCGTTGCAAGGACGAAGCGATCGCGGAAGTGGCACCTGGCTCGCCGCTCTGCGCAGGGCTCACACGCATCGCCTGATAGGCCGCGCCTAGTTGGGTTATCGCGGCACGTAGTAGCACTGCAGCGACGATCACCGAGATGGCCGCAGCCAAAGCATGCTTCGCAACCGGGGCTGTTGCGGCTCCAGCCACCCAATCGGCGAGCAGACCCGATGGCAGCAAGTGCACCCACTCGGGTGGCTTGGCGCACCACAGCTCGATCTGGCCGTCGCCGTTGCGCAGCATCACTTGGGCGCCGTAGAAAATGACCAAGATCAGAGCGATCTGTGCCCAGGCGAGCAGCTGCCGCAGACCTTCGAAGCGTATGCCCGTGGCGGTGTAGAGGAGCACAACTACTGCCGCAGCGGCCACGTTGGCTACTACCGAGGCCAACAAGTACGCGGGCACGAACAAGATGCCCGCATCCCGCATGGCGGCACCCACAATGGTGGGAAAAATCGCCAGCGCGATGGACATGAGCGCCACGTAAGCGAGCAAGTTGGCGACACGCGCTGCCGCGTAGGTTTGCGGTGGAACGGGTGCGGTGCCGACGATCTCCTGATCGTCGGGATGCAAGATCGCTTCGTCGAGCTCGACGATGAGGGCAGCGAGCACCAACAACATCGAGGTGCTCAGCCCAGCGAATGCGAAAAACCAGATGTCGACCCGGGCGAACAACGCGGCGCTCAGCATCGCTGAGATGGTCAAGTATTGGCCGAACACCCAGTACAGCGGCGGCACCAAGTCGCCGGGCTTGGGGCCGGTCGAAGCGGTGTAGTGCTGCCCGCGCAAGTCGATGAGCAAGAAGGCGCGCAGCAAGGCCCGGAAAGGGCGTGAGCGCAGGAGGCGCATCAGGCAGACCCCTTGGGGGCGGCGTCCGAGTCTGGGGCCGAGTCCGAGTCCGGGGCCGAGTCCGAGTCTGGGGCCGAGTCCGAGTCCGGG
>CAZRGL010000630.1:0-6235 GCA_964599485.1 uncultured Polyangiaceae bacterium | reverse complement strand
GCGCACCCTCCATCGGGCCGACCGGTGGCGTCAACCCGAGCCATGCACCAACGCCCCGCAACATGGCAGCAACGCGAAGGCAGCCTGTCCTGTTGACGCGTGCGCTGCTCGCGGTGCTTGCAAGGGCTCAGTCAGGTGCGACGCCGGGGCCGAGCGAGTCGCGGCGGATTCGCCCAACCGTCGAGCGTCCCTCGACGGCGCCCCACACGATCACTTCGTTGCAGGTGATGCCAACGGCCTCGTAGAGGGCCATGTCATTGTAGACCGGGACCGTCCACGACCAGCCGTCCGAGATGCGCACCACGGCGACCTGGTTGGGTGCAGTGCTCCCATTGGCCGCCATTCCGCAACCCACAACCCACTGCCGTGCACCGAGGATACTGCCAGGGTGCGAGCGCAACGTGCGCGGCTCGAGCTTCTTCGGGTCGGTCGTGTAAGTTGCGGCCATCACGCGCCGCACGGGGTAGTATGGCTCGTTCGCGGCCTTGCCCTCGCCCTCGGACCAGACGAAGTTCTCGCCGTCGGTGCCGAGGTTGCGAGCCCCACGCGTGCCGTCGCCGATCCAACGCACGAGCGGCTGCACGCCTCCTTCGGGTGTCCAGATCATCAGACCAGCGGCGTAGGCGTTCGATGCGGTCCAGAATACCGCGTCGTCCCGAACGATGACGTGCTCGGTTTGCAGGCCGTCGGGGTCGGTGGCAGGCGAGGTGATGAATGTCTCGCCTTGAAAACTCCAGTTCGTGACGGAGAGCGCGAAGGTCGTGTCAACTCGTGCCAATAGCTTGTCGCTGGCGTACCAGCTCACCACCAAGTCGGTATCGTCGCGCGTCAACACGGCTGGTGGTTCGCCTATCTTCCCCCCGTAGGCCCCTTCGGCGGAGGAGTAGCCCTTGGAATCGGCATCGTCTCCTCGAAGGTTGAAAAGGTACTTGCCGCTGCTAAGCGACGCGTCGCTTGTCTTGCAGCCGGGGTCGTTCTTGTCGGACCAGACCATGAGCATAGCGTTGTGCACCGGTCCGTCGAGCTCGGCGATCATGTCGGTGAAGACGGGCCAGGCGTTGCGCCGCATGGCGAGCGCGGGTCGTCCGTCGAGGATGCGCGCGAACTTCGGCATGGGGAGCGCGGCATCGTAGATGGTCCAGTCAGTCACCATTTGACGGCAGTCGAGGCCGTCGCCGTGATCGGGGCAGGGCTTCCAGGTCACTGGCTCGGGCAGTGCTTCGGGCGAGCCCGGTATGAACAGCCGGCAGTCGCAGCTCCAGTCGGTGACCTCGTCCCAGCCAATTGGCACCTGGCTGGGCACGTTCTCGTCTGGACAGCCAGCGTCGCCGCCGTCGTTCCCGGCGTCTGGAGTCGTGCTCGAAGTGCTCGATGTCGTGGCGGTGGCGACGGACGAGGTGGTGGCCGTGCCGGGCAAGTCCGAAGCGTCGCAGGTGACGCACGCGGCGACCCAGATGGCGCCAGCCGCCGCGAACGTCGGAGGTACACGCTTCAAAGCTGCTTTCCCAGATCGGCCAGCGTCGCCGCTTGATAGTCGAGAAAGGACACACGCTCGCGCTGGAGCTTTTCGTTGCCCTGATCTTGCCGCAGCACCAGCGTGTAGCCATCGGCGTCCACGAGCGGCGGCAAGACCAGCGCCTTCTCGCCGCGGACCACGCCGACCATCATCGGAGACGTGCCGCCAAGATCGAGCTTGGCGATGGCATGCTCCTTCTTGCCGCCCTTGCCCTTCTTCCCCTTCGAGCCTGTACGCGACGAGGCGACGAGCAGACCGCCGTCGTTGTCTGTCACCAAGAAGTGCCGAGTCCAGGAGTTGTCGCGCGGCATCTGGAAGAGGATCGTCGCGCTCTCTGCTAGGGGATCGATCTCGGTCAGACGGATTGTCCCGCTCAAGCCCTCATCCAGCACGTAGAGCTTGTTGGTCACGAAGCTGTAGCTGGCATCGAGCACAAGGTGGGGGCTGTAGCTCCCGGTGTCGACGGGCGACCAGCCGATGTCGCTCAGCTTGGTGAACCAGATCTCACCGGTGGGCTGACCGCTGTCGACGTCGTTACCCCCTACGACGAACAGCCCGCCAAGGGTGCGCGACAGCACGGCGGCAAAACCAGTAGCGTGTGGAGAGCCCTCGCGGGGAGCGAAGTCGCATACTCCCGCCACGCAGACGCGGTCGTCGCAATCGGAGTCGCTGACGCATGCGGCCTCGCAGCAGGTTCCGGCCAGATCGCACACTCCGCTGGGACAGAACTCGCAGCGCCGTGCGTTTGGGGGCGCTGGACAGGTGCCGCGATCCCCGCTGGCCAGGAGCGAAGAGCCGTCGCTGACGATCACGTCGAGGATCTCGGAGCCGCCGGTGCGGTTGACCGCTACGGCTTGCGGGAAAGACGTTCCAGACCCAAGGGTCAAACTTGGCTCCGCCGCGTTCACGATCACAGCCGCTGGATTGTCCAGCAGCGCACGCAGCCCACTGCCTAACTGCTTTGTTACGAGCTCTCCGTCGCAGCCGCCGGCAAGCTTGCCCGCGATGGCGACGAAGTTGGAGCTACCTGGCAGCAGGCGAACGACCAGATCCGCCTCCCTGGGCGTGGCGTCCAGCCGCTGGAAGCGAGCCGACGGCGCGCTCGGTCTCGCCATAGGACGCCACACCAGATGGGCCAATTGACCGGCAGATCCGCTGCTCGTGCCGCTGGCCTCCTCGCCGCCCCCTCCCTGGCCTTGGCTGGGCGATGCGTCGGTGATCGCTTCGGGGAGTTCGATCTTGGAGCACGAGGTGCAAAGGAACTCCTCCGGCGCGTAGCCCGTACCACTCCCGAGGTGATGGTGATTGGCGAGCGAGCGGTTTGGGCCGCCGGCCTTGCCGGTGCCCTTGTCGACCGTCTGCCCCACGGGGGTCACGGCGTGGAATACCAGCGAGCCGATCAGCGGTGCGCAGGGGCCAACCGCGGCGGCGCAGCGATCGACGATTTGCGGACTGGGTAGGTGGGTGAGCCAGCGGTTCAAGTCGGCCTGGTACAGCCAGGTGACCAGGTCCGGCTGTCGCTCCGGCGTGTCGACGTCCCAGTCGTGCTGTTGTGGGAACGTGAGATCGGGGTCGCCTGTGATGTCGAGTGTGATGCGATGATAGGTGTCGCTGATTGTCTCCGCAGCAGCGTTGGGCTTTGCGAAAAGAAGCGTGTCGTTGACCTCGTCAAAGCGATCGCAATCATGGTTCTCGATGGCGCTCTTCTGGCAGAACCGCGTTTCGGTGGGTACGTCTGGTACGGGAATCGCCGCTACCGGCATCACGGTAGGGTCGAGCCGAAGGTGGTGTGACTTCAGCGGGCGCAGCTCGACTTCGTCACGGATGAACAGGCTGCAGGTCATCCATGCCGCGACGAGCTTCGGATCGCTGCATAGAACCGGATCTTCGATCAGGTTGCCGGAGTCTGGGCAGGTGATCTCTCCGGGGTCCTTTGGAGGCTTACCGCAGAGCGGCAGCTTGCACGTCTGCGTTGGCTTTGCGATCGGATCCGCCTGCGGGCAAGGGACCGGATCACAATGATCGCCCAGCACGCTAGGTGGATCGTTCGGCCCCGGAAACGGGATCGGGTTCGCCTCCTCGGCGACGAGGTTGCAGCTCTTCTGCAGCGTGTTCTTCGCGAGCAGGCAGTTGTCCGTCGCATTGCACCTCCCATCGAAGTCCGCGTCTCCCCAGATGTCGTTGGAGTTCGGAAGAGCACCCTCGTTTGGGCAGGGATCGAGGCACTGTGCAATCGCGTCGCCGTCCGGGTCGTCGGAGGCGATGATGTCGGCAATCCACTCCGCGGTGTCGGGTCTGTATACTGGTACGAACAGATGGGCGATGGGGGTCTCGTCTTCCAATGCCTCTTTTCCGTGCAACACACCGATGACCGCGCGTGTTCCAGGGCCGACAGAGACTGGCGAGCATGGCTGGCTGAACGGTTGAGTACTCGGTGCACTGAGCGGAATCGTCAGAAAGGCACCACTCCCAGAGTCGCCGCGGGCACTCGTAGATGGCGATGCGAGGTTTGCGACGAGCAGGGTGCCGCCGAAATCGGTTTTGAGCTGCAAACCGACGATAGTCACCTTCCCGGTTGCTGTCGGACCAACTTTGGTTCCGTCAACACTCTCGCTTCCGCCGAAAGACAACGTCTCCGTAGCAAAACTCGGAGGGATCGAGGGGTGATAGAGGCGCGCAGGTGTTGTGCTAAACGTCGGGGAAATCAGTCGAACGAGGGCAACGTCATAGGCGGGGACAAGGGTCTCCAATGGCCTCACTGAGGTCCATGTGGTCGTGGGGACTTGCCACGTCAACGAGTGAAAAAACACATCCGATGACGCAAAGCTGCCAAAGCCGGTGCTTCCACCCTTGGGACTGATGTCCGCAAAACAGTGTGCTGCCGTCAGCACGAAGGACTCATGAACGAGCGTGCCAAAACAACTGTTTATGCCGACGTCGAGCGTTGTGACCTCAGGCGGGAGCTCGGTGCTCACAGGGTGCGTCGATCGCATGATCGGAATCCCCGACGTCCTCGTCAACCCATTCAGCGCACCCATTGGTCGTGCACACGACCAGCAGGAAAAACGCATGTCCAAACCAGTTCCGGACCCCCATACCGCCCCCTTCGTCAAATCTTACGCCAGTGTAAGTAGGCGCTTCTCGTGCATCAGTGTCAAGCTCTCGATCGCTCGATTCGATCTCACCGTTGCCGCGAGTGATTGTCGCTACAAAGGGTCTGTTCGGCGTCCTTCGGAAGTTAACCTCACACCACGCAGCTTGGGCGGGGTGCGGCCCCATCTGGACGACGTAGGGCGATGTAGGGATCCGGCGCCCAGATCCTCGTTCTCCTCGCCGGGATTGTCTGCGCGCTTGCGAACTGATTACAACCACATAGAGCCCGTCCTAGACCGAAAAAGTGCGTCGGTGCAACGACAACCCCTTGCGGGTTGCGTGCCTAGCCAGCATTGGCGCGGGATCGCTTGACTTCTCCGTACCCTCTCGTTCTGTTTGATTCCGCGGCATGCCGTCCTGAAACGCAGCATCATGGCAACATAGTGGCAGCACAGGTCTGTGAGGCTGCGTAGTCCGAAGTCGCGGTGCTACTCTCGGCTCATATGCCACTTCCGGTCACCGCCAAACTGCCCGCCCCTGCCTCCCGTGACGAGTTCGACAAGATCGCCACAGACTATCTCCGGGTGTCTTGGAAGGATCCTCATGTGCAGCGCTACGGCCGCAATGGCCAGCAACAGCACGGTGTGGATGCCTTGGGCTCCGTATCGCACCTCGAGAGACGGCTTGGCGTGGCACAGTTCACCGCGCGCGAGGCGGTAGGCATCTCGAAGGTGACGTCGGATGTCGCAGCGATGGATCAGGGCTTCGAGGACGCCCCGGTGCTGTTCTTGTTTCTCACGGCCACTCCAACCGATGCCACGTTGCAGGATTTCGTGCGGGAGTTCTCCAATGCACGTGTCGCGGAAGGGAAGTGTCCCGTCGACGTTATGTTTTGGGAGACCATCATCGATGGCATCGCGGGCGACGACAGCTTGCTCGCCAAGTACTACCCATCCTGGTTCATTGAGCAGGAAGACCGGTCGGCGCGCCATCGTGCCGACGAGATCATGGACCAGGTACGAGCGCGGGCCGTCCTTGCCGACGCTCTCGGTCCAACCGTGCAGCTGGGTGTGGAGTTGGTGGACGCCGTCGATGTGCGCGCCGCACGATTGATAGAAGCTGAAAGGCATGCGTGGTTCACCGGCCCTCGCACGCTCACCGTCGAGGTCCCGGCTAGAGGGGAGATGCCGATTCTGGAGTCATCTGAGAACGTGTTCTTTCGCCCGTCGCGTCCGTGGCGGAACAGTCGTGGGAAACCTTCGTCGCGCGTGTACACCCGGCGGCTGATCCGGCGAGCCGCGCTGTCTCGACGGGTTTGGCCGCTGCTGACGCCACAGTGGGTGGCGACGAGGGGTGGGGGCCGCCACCCTCCGCCATGGCGACCGCCACCTTTCGCCTCTGCAAGTTAGCGAAAGCTAAAGCATGAGCTGCTGGCACACCGTTGGCGAGGTGCGTCACCATGGCGCAGCCCGCAGCAGCGCACCTGGCCCACGGGACCGCCTCGCCAGCCGTCGGCGGCTACCGGCGTCGCCGCCCCGAAGACACGGCGCTGTATCGCTGTGTCGAGCAGCACTGGGACCGCTTCCTCGAGCAGGCCGAGCAGGCAGGCGGGCTGCCGCGGTTCGT
>CAZRGL010000629.1:0-6241 GCA_964599485.1 uncultured Polyangiaceae bacterium | reverse complement strand
CCTCGCTCATAACGAACAGGTGTGGGTGTAGGTATGAGGGGATCTCTCAGGGTGTGACCCCGAATTCGGACTGAGCTTGCGAGGCGGACTGTGGATTCAGGCACTTACGCGACCAGCCCGGCTAGTGCGACAAGCGGGCGCGAGTCCGTAGCGCCCTTTTGGGCCAAGAGCTACATCGACAGCTCAGACAAGAGGACCGGCAAGGAGGCGAGCGTCTTGCCAGCAGCGTTGATGATGTGGGCCGTCAGGCTGGGATCAGCGAGCGTGGTGTCGATGTCCACAGACACGAAGTAGTGACCCTTGTCGTGGCAAGCGAGCAGCTCGGGGCTCGACTTGCAGCTCGAGTTCGAGTTGGCCATCGGCGAGGAGGTCAGCTCCGGCAAGTCGTAGCCGCCCTCGCTGTTGCGCTCGATGATCCGTAGCTCCGAGCGGTGCACGTCGCCGCTGAGCAGAACCACGCCGTTGATCTTCTGATCTCGGATGAAGTCGAATAGGGCGGTTTGGGCGCTCTGGTACGCCGCCCAGCTGTCACTGCTGCCATAGCTGGTGAACTGACTGCCGCTGACCAAGAGCTTGAAGGTTGCGGTCGAAGCGGTCAGCTGTTGCTCGAGCCACTTGGTCTGCGCTTGGCCGAGCAGCGTGCCGTCGAGACCGCGGTAATAGCGGTCGTCGAGCATGAAGAAGTCGACGTCGCCGTAGCGATAGCGAAAGAACACACCCGGAGTTTGCTCCGTGCCAGCGCTGGGGTTGGCCCAGTATTCCACGAAGGTGCGCAACGCGACCTCTTTGCCAGGCGCGCTTCCGAGGGTGTTGTTGCCCACGAAGTCATGGTCGTCCCACACCGCGATGGTGGACGTGCGCGCCAACATGGCGGCGCGCTCCGGTAGGCCCCGGGCGCGGCGGTAGAACCAGCGCAGTGAGCTCAGATCATTGCTGTTGGCGTAGTGGTTGTCGCCCACGAACAGGAACAAGTCGGGCTCCATCGCGTCGATCTTCGTGAAGATCGGCTGGTTGCCTCCCTTGGTGCAGGAGCCGAAGGCAAAGCGGAAAGACGTAGGCGCGTCGAGCGCAGGTGCGGTGCGAAAGCTGTTCGCTTTCGAGCGTTCGCCCGCAACCTCGATGTCGTAGAAATAGGTGGTGTCTGGCTCGAGCCCAACGATCAGCGCGTTGGTGGCATAGTCCTGGCTGGCCTTGGGGTACAGCCAGGCAACCGGCGGTCCGCTCAGATCGGCGCTGCTGCCGACGCGTATGGCGGCTGAGCGGGTTGCGTGGGTACGCAGCCACAAGCGCGCCCGGTCGGGCTCCACGGCGCCCACCATCGCCCCATGGGTCAAGGGGCTCGAAAAGCAGGTCGTGCACGATAGGTGAAGCCCCTCGGGATCAGTCCACTCTTGGATTTCGCCCACAGCATTGCCAAACTTCTGCCCCATCTCTGGCTGGCAGTAGACCGGCTCGCCGTCGAGCTGAATCTCCACGCAGGCTGGCACCCATCGGTCGACGCCGTTGCTCGACTTGATCTGAACCCGATCGATGTCGGCCCGCGGCAGGGCAACCCCCTCGAAATGGTACACATCCATCTCGCCGATACGGAAATCGTTCACATCCGGCACATCGAGCGGAAAACAGTCGCTGGCGCTCAAGCAGATCGAGAGCGCGTTCTTGTCGGTGCCGTCGTTGGCTCCATCGCCAGTGCGGATCGAGACCACCACCGTGTCAACCGTCGTCGGAAAGCTCGGTAGGCCGGGATCCAGACAACCAGCGCCGTCAGAAGGGATCTGCTCGTCGATGGCGTCGTCGCAGTCGTCGTCGATGCCATTGCAAATCTCCTCGGCACCGGGAAAGACCGCCTTGTCTTCGTCATCACAATCGCCGCTCTTGGCAACGTAGCCGTCGGGCTGCTCGCAGCTGAGCATGCTCAGCCCATCGTCGCCGAAGCCATCGTCGTCTGCGTCGGCGTAGAAGCGCTGCGCATCGGTTGCCTCTTCGTCGATGAGGTCGTCGCAGTCGTTGTCGCGCCCATCGCAGATCTCCACGCCGTCAGGATGGGCGCTGGGGTCGTTGTCGTCACAGTCCTGATCGGCCGGCCAGGAATCCGAATCGGCGTCGATTGTCGATCCGTCGACGGGGTCCTCACTGCTGCATACTGTCAGTGCGCCGCCCAACAGGCAGGTGCTCAGCAAGAAGCGCAACGCTTTGTGGGCTTTCACGGCTTACTGTCTCCTTTGCTGGCTGGCGGCGGGTGATAGCCCGCAGGCGCGTCTTTCGCGCAACGGAAGCCGACGCTCACGTATGCAGTGACTGGCGGCACCGAACGACTGGTGGTGTTGAGTATACCGCCCGCTTCGTCAATGAAGCTGCCGCCGCGTACCAGCCGCCAAGTGGGGCCATGAGGCGCCCGCTTGTTGCTCTTGTCGGAGACCCATTCGGCGACGTTGCCAGCCATGTCCACGAGGCCCAAGCCGGTCCGGTCACGCTTGCGGCTGCCGATGGCGCAGCTGGCGACCTCTTTTGCGCTGGTCACGCAGCTGCCGTTCAGGCCGTAGCAGGAAAACGAGCACTCCGGCGCTTGCTGCCCCCAAGAATACTTGTTGCTACTGTCGCCGGTGGCAGCGAGCGTCCATTCGGCTGAAGTCGGCAAGCGCTTCTTCTTGGAGGAACAATAGTCTTCGGCGCTTGGGAAATTGACGCAATTGATGGGGTGGTCGAGCGCGTTGCGCACCTCGTTACAACGCTTTCCCCAGGCGGCAGCGAGCTGCTCCGGTGTGGTTGTCGCATCGATGTTGGGCACTCCGCCGAGGGCTTTGGCGGTCTCTTCCGTCAGCACGATGCGGGTAGCCTTCTTGCAATTTCCCGCCATCACACAATCTCGGTAGCTGCTTGCTGACACCTCGGTCCGGTCGATGAAGAAGCCGCTGGGCGCCGCCGGGCCGGCATCACCGTTGGCATCACCGGACTTGTTGGGGATGAAGACCATTCCGGCGGGGAGCGCGACCTGGACTGGTGCTTCGGCATCAGGCGGTGAGGCGTCGACACTGCCGTCGAGCCCGCCGTCAACTGTCGCCGCATCAGGCTCAGTGTCAGTTGTAGCGCTGGAAGTAGGCGGTTTCTGTCGTGTCTTCGTGGGCACTGGGGCGGTGACGACCAGGGTGCTGCCGCTCGTTTCGGGGATTGGCGACGAGGTCGTTTGCGGCGGGGTCGGACTACGTAGATCCGCATCTACGGGTGTGGGCACGATGGCGCGTAGCTGCCAGTAGAGCAAACCCGCGCCCGCCAGGGCGAGCAACACCACTAGAGGTATCCAGCGAGATCCTGAGGACGGCTCGGGATCGTCGTCGCCAATGGTGGCGCTCGGCGCTGTGGACAGCTCCGCCTCAGCCTCAGGGGGCGTGCTGCGGCGTTTTGCCCCCGGGCTGCGAGGGGCTGTCGGCTCTGGGTCTTTGGAACGCTTGGTGGTGGGCGACTTCGCCGGGTGCGGCTGAGCCTCGCCAGGCGGGCTGCCTGTCTCGTTGTCGGCCTCCTCTTTGGCTGCCGGCGCGTGCCGACCGCTCCCGGGTGACTTGGCGTTTGCCGACAACGGTCCTGACGCGAGCTCGATATCGAGTCGCGAGACAAACTCCCCAGTCTCAGAAACGTCGGGGGGCGGCGTGGGGTCGCTCATTTCACTTGCGCCCACCGCGGCTTCCAAAGCGCTCCAAAAGCTCCCAGCATCTTGGAAGCGCTCACTGGGGTCGACCGCTAGGGCCTGTTGAAGCACCAGCTCGACCTCTTCGCTGGTGTCTACGCCGTGGTACCGCAGCGTCGGCCGTGAGGCGGGGTCTGCTGAGGCAATGTAGAGCTGGGTTGCGTCGTCTCCATCGAGCGCCCGCTCGCCGCTGACGAGCTCCACCAAGATGAGCACCAACGCAAAGACATCGGTCCATGGTCCGGTGGCGCCCCGCTTCTTGTTGAACTGCTCCGGGGCACCGTAGCTGGGCGTGAAGGCACTGGCGGCTTGTTGCGTGGCGGCTGCTGCTGCGGTGAAGGTGGCGTGTTGCGTGAGCACCTTAGCGATGCCGAAGTCGAGCACCTTCATGGTGCGCTGACCGCTCACCTCGGTGAGATACAAATTGTCGGGCTTGACGTCTCGATGGGCGACTTTTTGCCGGTGGGCGACCGCAAGCGCGCTGGCCGCCGGCGCGAGCAAGCTCATCGCTTCGACCAAAGACATCGCCGCAGGTCCGGCGCGCCGGCGTGTTGCAATGAACTCCGCGAGGCTTTCTCCATCGAGCCACTCGAGCACCAGATAGGGGACCCAAGGTCCCCTCGGGGTGGTGACAGCGCCGACGTCGAGCGCTTGCACGATTCCGCTCGACTGCTTCGAAAGGCGATGCAGCACGCGGCCTTCGTCCTGCAGTCGGGTGAGCAACTTCTCGCGACTCGCTTCGTCGAGCTCCGTGGACAGCTTCAAGCACTTGATCGCGATGGGCTCGCCAAAACCGGTGTGCACCCCGCGGTAGACCACGCCGAAGCCTCCGGCGCCCACCACCGATACCACCCGGTACTTGTCTTGGATGGTGGATCCGCACAGATCAAAGGGATCCTCGACTTTGCTGGAAGCTGGTGCGTCGTGAGCGCCGCCCGGCCCTTCGGGATCCTCGACCATGAACGAAAACCTAGAGTGACAAAGGGTTTTTACTCTAGTCCGCTTTGCCAGCCGCAGCAAAGGCGTCGCCGGCGGCGGTGCGCCCGCGATCGGACTTGCCTCGAGCGCCGCAGCCGACATAGTAACGAGGATGCTCTCCTACAGGCGCCCGGTGTCCTTCGGCGTAGTCGTATGGGCGCTCAGTTGCACGGCCTCGCCTGCGCCGGCGCCAAACGATCACCCCAACAGCCCCGGGAGTCACGCCACGACTGCAGCAAGCGTTTCGCTGGCCAGCACATCGCCCACGGCGCTGCCCACGAGTCGTTCGACGCCCGCAACGTCCAGCGCGCTCGCTACAACTGCGCCCAGCCCGCCGCACACGGGGCCACTCGCCGCCTTCCACGACGCCTTGCGCGACCTCGAGAGCAGCACCCGGAAAGACCACGTGCGCATCATCTGGCTCGGTGACTCTCATGCGCAGGCGGATTTCTGGACGGGGGCGTTACGCACAGCGCTGCAGAAACGATTCGGCAATGCTGGTCCTGGCTTCATACACCTCGGCTTCAAGTCCTACCGCCATGATGGAGTGCGGTTCGACATCAAAGGCAAATGGCGAATGAGGCCCAAACAGCCGTCGACCGTCACCCCATGGGGCGATGGGGCCTTCGGGCTGGGTGGGATCCTGCACGCGGGTTTTGCTGGACGCCGCCGTGTGGTCATGGAGCTGACCGACTCGACGCTGACGACCAAGCAGCTACGTTGGGATCTCTGTTACAAGCACGGGCTGCAGAACGATTCCTTCCGGCTCAAGCTCGGCAAACGGAAAGAGCGCATCGAAGCCAAGAGCAAACGCGACGTCGGTGTCATTCGCCACCTGCAGTTGCAAGCAGATGGCTCAGCGCCCCTCCAGCTGCAAATTCGCGACGGCCGCCCCGACTTCTGCGGCTTGGCGGTCGAGACTGATCTCGAAAAAGAGCCCGCCGGTGTCGTGGTCGACAATCTCGGCATCAACGGAGCCCGCTACGGGACAGCCTTGGCTTGGAACGAGAAAGCGTGGGCGAAGGAAGCCGCGCGGCGCCCTGCGCAGCTGTTCATTTTGGAATATGGCGGCAACGAGGCCAGCGACTACATCATCAAGCCCGACCGCTACAAGGAGCAAGCACTCGCCCTCGTTGCGCGCGTGCGACGCGTCTTGCCGCACGCCTCGTGCTTGTTGATCGGTCCCTCGGATCGGGTCGATGCAGAGGCGAAGATCCCACCCATTCGTGATGCGATTCGCGCCGCCGCCAAGCAAGCCTCATGCATGTTCTGGGACACCTACGAAATCATGGGGGGCAAAGGATCGTTGCGGAAGTGGCGTGATGACGATCGGGCGGCGCCCGACGGCGTTCATCTTCGGCCCCGTGGCTACGCTGAGGTCGGCGCATTGCTCATGCAAGACCTGATGGCGTCGTACCGCCGCTAGCTTCGCCCAGAGACCCTACGGACGCGGACTCGGACGCGGACGCGGACGCGGACTCGGACGCGGACTCGGACTCGGACGCGGACGCTGGCTCGGACGCGGCCCCGGAATCGAACGTCCGCCCTTCAATTTCACCCTTCACTGGCACCCTTCACTGG
>CAZRGL010000628.1:0-6242 GCA_964599485.1 uncultured Polyangiaceae bacterium | reverse complement strand
GCACCATACCGTGCGTCCAGAAGAACCCCTCATGTTGCGCATTGTACGTGCTTGATGGCCACATGGGCGAGCATGATTGTGCTGGCGTCGGTCGTGGCCAGCGCCGAGCGAGCTCAGCGCACGCCGAGTAGAACACCAACAGCGATGGCGGCCACCGCTGCGAGCAGCGCAGCGAAAGCCCAGTAACGCCGCTCGTCGCTGGGGTGGGTGGGCCCGCCACGTCGGCGTTGAGATTCAGTCGAGCTGCTGCCGACGCTGTCGACGCCTTCGGGGGCATCGCGCACGATGATCTTGACCTTTCCCCCACGCGCCCGCGAGGCCTCGATTGCCTCGTCTTGGTGTGATTGCATCGTTGTGCTCAGCGAGTCCTCCGCCCGGGCCAAGCCCTCAACAGCAGGACGCGCATCGAGCGCCGTGATGCCCTCATCGAGGGTATCGCCTTCGATGGGTTCGTTTTGGCCTGTCGTTTTGAGCACTTGGGCCAATTCTCTAGCGCTGTCGTAGCGCTGCCCGGGCTTCTTGGCGAGCGCCCGCATCACCACGCGGTCGAGCGAAGAAGGGATGCCGCGGTCGGGTGCATGCTCACGTGGCGACGGCACCGGATGATTGATGTGGGCCGTCATGGTCGTAAGCGGGCCCGGCGTGTCGAAGGGGACCGACCCGACCAGCATCTCGTAGAGCATCACACCGCAGGCATAGATGTCGCAGCGCTCATCGAGCTCTTCGCCGCAGACCTGCTCGGGGGACATGTAGTCGGGCGTCCCCAAAATCATGTCCTGCTCGGTCAAAGCCGTGCCGACCGTCTCGCCCCGCACCATCTTCGCTAGGCCGAAATCGACCACCCGAGCGCGCAACTCCCTCGAAAAGGAAAGGGGGCCGCGCTCCTCGGCTTGTTCGTCCACCACCTTCTCGATGAGCACGTTGGAAGGCTTGAGGTCACGGTGGATGACGCCTTGGTCATGCGCCGTCTCGAGGGCCGCGCACACCTGCACGAGGATCGACAGCACCTCGCTGAGCGGCAAGCTGCCACGCTCGTCGAGATATTGATCGAGTGAAGGCCCGTCGACATACTCGATGGCCAGCATCAGCAAGTCGTCCTCTTCGACGACGTCGAGCAACTTGCACAAGTGGGCGCCTTCGAGCTTGCGCAGGATCGCGGCTTCCCGCTGGAAGCGACCAAAAATCTGCCGGTCGCTGTGCAAGTGAGGATGGATCGCTTTGAGCGCCACGATTTCCCGCTCGAGATCCGCATAAAGGTCGCGCGCCCGATAGACGGTGCCCGAGGTACCGTGACCGATCACTTCGAGGATCTCGTAACGCTCAGCGACGACGTCCCCTGTCTTGAACCGCGCGCTTGCTGGGCTCACCGCGCACCTGCTTTGCTACGCCTATTGGTCTCGCCAAGGCAAACCGCGAGGATCTTGGGACTGTGGTCGATCGGGTTGAGGACCACCGAGGGATCATGGCGCAACCACGCGGTGCATGAGGTAGCTGCCAACCCCTGCGCATCGAGCGCGACATAGGCCACGGTGAGCTGCCCGTGGATCTGCGCGAGCTGAGGCTCGGACAGCTCGAGTCTCAACATGGCCGCCCCACGAGCGATGGCTTCGATGTAGCGCCCTCGGCGCACGTCTTGGACCAACTGGGGAAGCTCGGCGATGGCCTTCCGCTGCGCATTTCGCGCCGCCCCACCCGCCTCTGCGCGCACCAATGCGCCGGCGTTTTGCGCTTCCTTTTTGCCAGCCTCGGTGAGCGTCAGATCGGTGAGTGGAACCAATACGACCTCGCCCTGGCGGAGGCTCGCGCGCTTGAACAGATTGTAGCTGGCAACGATGTACGCCGCGTTTCGCCGCCCCAAGAAGCGATACGCGACGGTTTGGGTCGTGTCGCCGCGACTCGCCACGTAGCGCAAGTTGTAGGGGATGACGATTTCCCTGCCGATCGCTGGCTTCAGCCACGGGTTGGCGTGATTGAGCTTCGCGAGCACATCGCCCCGTTCCGGATGGCCCAGCCGCGCAGCCGCGACGGTCTGCCAAGTCTCACCAGGAAGCACTTTGTGATAGCCCACCGAAGGGAGCTCGAGCCGCATGCCAGCCACGATGGTCGAACCGCGCGCACCATGCAGGCCGTTGACCGCCACGATCAAGCGCTCGACCTCGAGCCGGCCGTAAACGCGCTCGGCGATTTGGCCCAACGTCTCGCCACGGCGAACCACGTGAGGGAAGGCCACACTGTCCGCGCTCGCCGTCAGGACGATCACGGCAGCGGCTACAATGACGACGGTAGCGCCAACGCTTGGCTTCACAGCGCGCCGAGTCTACCACCAACAGTCATGCGAGCCATCGTGCAACGCGTCCACGCAGCCTCCGTCGAGGTCGACGGAGAAGAGATCGGCCGCGTGGACCGTGGGCTCTGCGTATTTGTCGGCGCGGGCAAGCACGATCAGCCGAGCGATCTGAGCTACATCGCGAACAAGATCGTGAACCTCCGAATCTTTCCGGACGAACAGGGCAAGATGAGTCTGTGCGTCAAAGACGTCGCTGGCGGCGTGCTGGCCATCAGCCAATTCACTGTCTACGGAGACGTGCGCCGAGGCCGCCGGCCGAGCTTCGACGCCGCTATGGCGCCAGCGCCGGCCCGCGAGGCCTTCGACGAGGTGGTCAGCATGATTCGCGATCGAGGTGTCGACGTCGCCACGGGCAGATTCGCGGCCTCGATGCGCGTTCGTGTCGACAACGACGGACCGGTGTCGATCCTCATCGATTCTGCAAAAGACTTCTGATTCTGACGCAGTGCGCCATCGTCCCGCGCCCCCGTAGCCCCTACATCAACCTACCGGATCGCCACTGCACCAGTGGATCTCGCATGTAGTGCTGGATCGACACAGACCGTCATAAGCGGACGATATTCCTCGACGGCAGCTGGGCATGACAATTGCGAAGAGAAGGACTGTGATGGCAAGAGCAGTTGGGGTTTTCTCGGTCGCGGCGATTCTCACCATGGTGGCTTGTGTTGGAAACATCGGCAGCGAGCTCGATGTTGGCCCCAACGACGGCAGCGGAGCTTTCAACGGTACGGGCACCACGTCCGGCCTCGGCGCGGGCATCACGACCAGCGGCACTGGGGACTGCACCGAATGCACTGAGGCGAGCTCCGGCGTGGGGACTGCGAACCCCTTCGATACCGAAACTCACGAAACCGATGGGGTGGGTTTGGACGATGAGGGCGCTCTGGTACTCGACCAATCCGACACCAACATTCCCGGGATCATCTGGATCGCCAACACCAACCTGGGCACGGTCACCAAGGTCGACACCACCACCTACGCCATCCTCGGCAGGTACAAGATCGGCTCGGTGGATCCGTCCCGCACCTCGGTAAATTCCCTCGGCGACGTCTTCGTCGGCAATCGCTCCGGCAACACCTTGACCAGGGTGTCCTCCGGCGCGGAAAAGTGCCCGGACACCAACAACGACAACGCCATCACGACTTCGACGGGCTTCAATGACGTGCTGCCTTGGGGTCAGGACGACTGCGTGATGTGGGACGTCAAAGTCCCCAACAACCCTCACATTCGCGGTGTGGCCGCCCAAGATGTATTCGTCGAAGATCCGATCCCAGACGATCCAGACCACACCAAGCTCGAGAAATATGTCTGGGTCGGCGGCACGGCCCATCGCACGGTCTACAAGTTCGACGGCGAAACCGGCGCCTTGCTCATCCAGACTGAGAGTCCAACGGGCATCTACGGCCTAGCGCTCGGCGCCAATGCGCAACTGTGGATGTCAGGACGAACCGACGGCAACAGCAACGTGCTGGGCCGAGTCGACACCGCCAAGTGTTTCGATCAAGCGAGTTGCGATGCAGCTGTCGTCTGCACCCGTGACTGCACCAGCGGCGTGTGCAGCTGCGACGCCAAATGCGGGATCCCATGCGACGATGCGATCAAAGAGCGCATCCTACTTCCGGCCTCGCTGTACGGCATCACCGTGGACTTCAAGGGAAAGGTATGGACCGGTGGCGACTACATCCAGCGCTACGATCCGCAGGCGCCGGAAGCCCAGCGCTACGCCTCCGTCAAGGCAACCGGCTTCGTGCATGGTATCGCCGCTGACGCCAGCGGCTGGGTCTGGGGCGCTGTGGGCGGCAGCGGTGTGGTTCGGGTCGATTCCGCGAGCCTCGACAAGGTCACGGTGCCTGTGCCGCACGCCAAAGGCATGGCCATCGACAAAGACGGCAAAGTCTGGGCAGTGGCCAATGGCGCCGACGCCCATGTGATCAAACCTGGCCCCGGAATCAACGACTACACGATAGACAACTCGGCTGTGGGCGGTCTCGGCAAGTGTTACACCTACTCGGACATGACCGGCTTGCAGCTGGCTCTGGCCACCAACAACCCGGGCTACTACCGCGAGGTGTTCGAAGGCTGTCCCGAAGGCACCGAGTGGCACGTGCTCGACTGGGAGGTCGAAACCAAGCCGAGTACGTACGTCCGCTTCAAAGCACGCTCTGCCGCGGCAAAAGCTGATCTCCAGGCGGCCGAATGGGTGAGCTTGGCAAAAATCCCCAGCGACACGCCCACGGTGAGCATCTCGGGCGCGTTCAAGGCCAAGAGCGTACCGATGGGCCGCTACCTCGAGCTGGAGGTGAGCCTGCAGGGCAACCTGACGGCCGACGGTTTGGTGGGCCCCAAAGTGAAGAGCTTCGGGGTGTCACACCACTGCCCCGGCATGGCTTACTGACCCACTGAGGCTTCTGCTGGGGCTTCTGCTGAGGCTTCTTCCGGGGCCTCGGCCTCGTCGGCCTGTCCTTGCGCTTCCCGATGCTCGAGGAGCGCGGCCTCGAAGCGCTTCGCGAGCCCGTCGCGCCGGGCCAACAGAACGCCGCACAGGATGTTCATCGGCGCCGCCATGATGGCCCAAGCAACCCAGATTGCGCGGGGATCCCAAGCCGCTATCCAGGCGCTCGCGGTCAGCAGAAACAGATGGGTTCCGAAGCCCAACCAAGTCCAGGCGCGCATGTTGGACTTGAAGAGTGAACGGTAAGTCTGTCGCTCGCTGTCTGTTTCAGCGCGAGGTGCTTCGGAACCCAAATTGGAGCTGCCGCCTTTCGCTTGCGCCTTGAGCCACCACTTGTTGAAGCCCCACATCAACAGCTTGTTGAAAGTCTCTCCTTTGGCCTCATAGTCCGCGCGCAGCTCCTCGATGTACTCTGCCGTCAGCAGCGCCTCACCACCTAGATCGAAGCTTGGGTTGGCGTTGTGCAGGTAGAGGTTCTTGGCGGCGTCAAACTGACCTGCGTGCCACAGCAGGCTAGCCCCTGCCACGATCCCCACGGGAAAGACGACCCAGGGACTGTAGCCCTTGGAAAGCAAAAAGAACGCTTGGCCGAAAAACACGGCGGTGGGGGCCACGAAGTCCATGAGGCCGTCGAGGATGCGCCCGGCTGCCGAAGCGATACCGCGCTGGCGAGCGAGCTGGCCGTCGGCACAATCCAACAGGATGCTCAGGAGCAACAAGCCGCCGCCTATGGCGACCCAAAAGTCGGGCGCAACCATCGCGTAGCCCATCGCCAAGCCCGCCAGCAAGCCGACGACGCCCGAGGCAACAGTGATTTGGTTGGGCGTGAAGGGCAGCGGTAAGAGCACCTGAACCAGCAGCCCTGCCAGGGGGCGGTGGTAGTAGTAGTCGATGAGCTCCTCTACCTCGCGCGGCTTGAAGCCACTGCGGATGCGCGCGGTGAGGCCCGTCATTTGGCACCCTTTTTCATACGCGGAGCGGTTTTGAGTCGGGCCGCGCCAGCGCGTCAAGACGCTGTCGAGCGGCGTGCTCCATTATCAGGCTGCGCAGGGCTTTGGCGTCACTGCGTCTGCCGCTCGAAAGCGCTCACCGGCCCACCGTCCACGCAGCGCCAGCCCTCGGGCATCGTGCTCAAGTCGTCGCAGCGTGCATCGCGCCACCCTTGGGTCGTCGTGACATCCACGTGCTCGAGCTTCGCACGGCGAAAATCGGCTCCGCTGAGGGTTGCATCAGCCAACACGGCGCGGCTGAGATCGGCACCCTCGAGCATCGCCTTGCTCAAGTCGGACCCTGTGAAATCGAGCCCTCGAAGGGTACGGCCACGCAAATCGATGTTCTTGAGATCGAGCCGGGTGAAGTCGATCCGCCCGCGCGAACGCAGCGCTGCCAGACGCGCCCCGCGCTGAGCCGCGGTGCCCCTCGCTAGCTGAACGCGGCATCCCT
>CAZRGL010000627.1:0-6249 GCA_964599485.1 uncultured Polyangiaceae bacterium | reverse complement strand
TGTAATGCGAGATTCAGCTTCGCCTCGTCGACGAACAAGGGATCCTGATCTTCGATGTTGTCGGCGGTCTCAGCGTACTTGTTGAAGGTGCCTGTCCCACCGTGATTGGTCTCTTTCATCCAGACGGTGTTCTGATAACCAATGTTCTTCGAGAAGACGCAGTTTTCGGGATAGAGCCAGGTGGCCATCGGATCGCTGAGGGTGTTCCAGTCATTCGGGATCGCGGCCAGCTCCGGATAGGCTGAGGCCCATGGCTCTTGTTGGTACTTGACCCCTTGATCGGTCAGCCGCTCCAAGAAGTTGGAGCTGCTATTCGGGATGTTGTTGATCAGGGTGATGCCCCGGCTCGTGCCCCACAAGGCCTCGTTGCAGCGGGCGATGACGTTGTTGTCGACAATGCTGTCGCGGCCCCCATTGACGAGGACCGCTGCTCCGCCGATGCGGTAGAAGACATTGCCGAACACGTGTACGCCAGCTAGGGCGTCATCGAGGTAGACCCCGTGTACGCCGGGCCAGATGTGTGGGCTCTGCAGGTCGTGCACGAAGTTGTGGCGTATGAGATTGCCGCGATAGCCCCAGTGCCTCCCGGCATAGATGGCGCCGATGTCGCTGGAGATTTCGCAGACGTGGTGGATGTCGTTGAGCTCGATGAGGTGGTTGTTGCCGTAGAAAATCACGGCGGCGTGGGGAGCGTCGTGGAAGTGGTTGTTGGCAATGTGGTGTCCAACGCCATAGCTGCTCACTGCCGGTCGGTACGTCATCGACCAGCGGCTGAAATTCCATATCTCGCTGTTACGCACATAGAGATTGGCGGCCGTGAGGCTCGCCCGAACGCCGCCGACCAGCGCAACACCCTTGTCGCCCGTGCCGTACACTTGGCAACGTTCGAGCCCGCTGTCGCTCCCAGTAATCAGAGCTCCTGATCTGCCGGTGTTGCGCAACGTGCAGCGGTGCAGGCGATTGTTGTCACCGGTAAGCGAGACGAGCTCGCGACGGGTTCCCTCGAAGGTGAGATCTTCGAAGCTGATGTACGAGCCGCCGTCGAGCTTGACGAGCGGACCGTCGAGCATCGATACAGCGATGTCGGCATTGACCAAGTTGCCGGGTGGCCACAAGTACAGCATGCCGGTGGCGCGATCGACGTACCATTCGCCTGGCACCGTGATCTCTTCGAGCAGGTTCAGCGCGTAGAAGTCCTTCTCTTCGTAGATTCCAAATGGTGTCGGCTCATTGAAGGTCACCGTCTTTTGGCCGGTATTGATGGCGCTGGCCTTCCGGTAGGCGTCCGCCCAGTGGTAGCGCCAAAAGCCATGAAACCAGACATCGCTGGCGGCGCTCCAGCGCTCGGGCCGTTTGCCTTCGAAAGAGAAGCTCGTGCCGGCGCCATTGCACGCGGGAGGGTTGGAGCTCGGCTGCGGACAGGAGGTCAACGCAAAGCCGCGGTTGGTGGCGAAGCCTACGGCGCCAGTTGGCTTCGAGGGGGAGAACTTGTCGAAGTTGTCTGAGTAGCGCGACCAGAAAGGAGCTGCTCCTTGGCCGCCGGGGTAGCCGGAGGTCTTGGGCGCTAGAAACCACGCGGCATACTGGTTCTGCCCGCTGGTCCAGGAGTAGTGGTACAGATAGTACTGCGCGCCGTCGACCAGCCCTTCTCGCTTGTAGGCGTTCTTGCCGTCGACCGTGGCGTACTTGACGTAGCGGCCGGCGACGTCTGGATAGATGTCGCCGCGAATGTGCACCACATCATCGTTCAGCGTTGCGATGTCGGCTGGGGCAACCTTGTCGGGCCAGCGGGCAAGCTCCATCACGGCGCCGTCGATGAAAAGCTCCATGGCGGCGCTCGGTGACGGTTTGGCTTCGCCATAGCCGCGGCTGTGGAGGGCTCCGTAGTCGCTGATCCCGTGAGAAGGCAAATCGACGGCCACCACATTGCCTTGCGCGGCGGCGTCGAGTCGCTTCCAAACTGCAGCATCGGATCCCTGTGTCACCGCAGCAAACCAGCTCGGATCGAGCTGTTGCGCGCCCGTTATCCGCACCGTTTCACCTGGCTGCGCCCGATAGACGATGGGATGGGTGGCGTCGCCCGAGTCTTGAGCGTCGAGGACGAAGCTGCTGGCCCGGTAGTACGTGCCTTCTCGCAGCGACACGACCACGCCGGCTTCGGGCAGCCCGCCGTTCTTCTTCATGTCCCGAATCGCGTCGCGAGCCGCTTCGAGCGTGGCAAAGGGCAAGGCGAACGTTCCGGGGTTGTTGTCGTTGCCATCGAGCGCAACGTAGAGCGCCGCTGGGCTCACACCGCTTCCGCCGGTGCCCCCCATCCCGGCCAGTCCGCCACCTTGCCAGCCGACCGCGCCCCCCTGTCCGCCAGCGTTGGCGCCAGCACTGCCATCCATCTGGGTCGCGCCTGCCGAGCCACCAGAGCCGCCGTTCGCTGTCGCGCCTCCAGTCGCAGGGTTGGAGGATGAGTCCGAATCACACCCGAGCAGTTCCACTGAGAGCAACCCAACTGAGAGCAGTACTGTCGCCAAGATTGAGAAAACGCGTGCTGCGAGGTTTGCGCTCATCGCTTCACGGGACACCTTTGCCGGCAAACTGTCAAGGCCGGCCAATTGTCAAGGCTGGCTAACTGTCAAAGCGCCCCCTGAGAGGCGGCCCAAGCCTTCGCCTCTTCGGTGCCGTACTGCGAAAGGTAGCTGACACAGCGGCCATGGTCGTCGTCGCCCAATCGTCCCTCGTCACGCAGATAGGTCAGCGCCTGGGTCATGGTGACCACGGGCAGGACTGGCACGCCGCTCTGCTCCACAAATGCCGCCACGGCGTTGACTCCATCGGGGCGGACCTCCTGTCGGTCCAGTACGATGAGCAGGGCGACGACCGAGCCTTCGGGGGCGACCTGCTTCAGTAGCGCCGCTGCCTCGACCTTCGTGCCGCCAGTGGTGAGCACGTCGTCCACCATCACGAAACGGGCGTTGTTGGCTGGCATTCGGCCCAGCAAGCGCTTCGCAAGTGGTACGTCACTGGCTTCGGCGCCGTGGGTCTTTGCTTCTTTGCGATCGGACAGCGCGGCCTTGTCCGCGCCGCGCTCGGCGAGGCACATCGCCGTTGCGATGGCTAGCGGGATGCCCTTGTAGGCCGGACCGAACACGACGTCGAAGCCGTCAGCTCCCAGGTGGTCGAGCGCAGCCTCGGCGTAGGCCGCCCCGAGTCGCCGGAGCCGGGTTCCCGTGTCGAGCAGTCCAGTGTTCAGGAACACCGGAGAAGTACGACCGCTCTTGAGCGTGAACTCGCCGAAGCGAAGGGCTTCTGCTTCCAGGAGAAAATCGACGAAAGCGCGTTGATAGTCGTGCATGGCCGCGGAGCTTAGACTCGATCGGCGCGCCTGTCGTCCAGCTTGGGCCCCAACAGAGCCCGAATGACTAAGCCACAACCCGCAGGGGCGGGCGATGAGCTATAAGGTCTCGGTGTCAGGCCCGGTCGGCTACGTGCAGCTGCTGCGCAGCAACACTGATTTCCGCCGGCTGTGGCTGGCGGAGGTGATCAGCTTTCTGGGTGACTGGTTCAACACCATCGCCTTGTACGCCGCGGTCGAGCAGCTCTCTGACACCACCGGGGCCATCGTCACCGTGTTCGTGGCCAAGATGCTGCCGGTGTTCTTGATGACACCGGTGGCCGGCCCGTTGATCGACCGACTCGATAGGCGTCGCTTGTTGATCGCCACCGATGTGGCCAGGGCAGTGTGCGCGGTCGGTTTGATCGGCGCTTACCGGCTGCGCAGTCTGTGGCTTCTCATCGCTCTGATTGTGGTGATGGTTTGTTTTTCGGGGATCTTCATTCCCACCAAGACGGCGGTGGTTCCTCAAATCACCGAGCGCAAGAATCTGGGCGTTGCCAACGCGCTCTCGGCAGGCACCTGGTCGACCATGTTGGCCCTCGGCGCGGCAGCGGGCGGACTGGTCACGGCGCTGGTGGGCATCGAGATGGCGCTGTTGATTGATGCGCTGACCTTCCTGCTGTCCGCTGCGTTCCTTTTTCCGTTGCCGCGGCTGCTACCGACTGCTGACGAGCCCGGCAAACGCAAGACCGATCGAAGCTTCCGCGCCGGTTTGCGCTACCTGCGCGAGAACCGCTATCTGGGAGCCATCATCGCTCTCAAGCCCTGTTTGGCGCTGGCAGGCGGGGCGCTTGCGATGTTGCCAATTTACGGCACGCGGCTGTTCGAAGATACGGCCGGACCGCGTTACATGGGACTGCTCTATACCGCGCGCGGCCTCGGCGCATTGGTTGGCTCGCTGGCCATCCGCAAGCTCTTCGGCGACGCACCTCGGATGATGCGCCGGCTCATCGGCCCGGCGTTCATGCTCATCGCGGCGAGCTATGTTGGCCTGTCCTACGCCGCCAACATCTGGCAAGCGGCCCTGGGTTATTTTCTGACAGCAGTGGGCGGCGGCACCATTTGGGTTACCTCCGTCACCCTCGGTCAGCTCGAGAGCGACAACGCTTTTCGGGGGCGTGTTTTCGCGATCGAGTGGGGAGCGATGACGCTGGTGATGAGCCTGGTGGCGATGGCCTCAGGCGGCGTTGTCGATCGGCTTGGTCGGTCGGTGCGTGAGGTGGTGCTGGGGAGCGCTTGTTTGATGGTTCTGCCCATCTTGCTGTGGTTGCTGGTGCTGCTGCGGCGGCGCGATCCCGACAGCTGAGCGGCGTCGGAATCCGGCTTTGCGGGCTGCCACGAGAAAAAAGACTGCGACAAGCAGCCGCCAACAAGGTCCTTAGCAATTGCAGCGCCTGTTGGGCCCTTGTCTCGGGCGAGTCGACCACGAGTGGTCGCTGCGGGTGATCTGCGCGTCCTGCACGCGTGGACGGGGCGAACGACACATTGATTGACCAACAACGAGGAGCGAGCCGGAAATGAAATTGGGGTCGATAACAAAACCGATGGCATACGCAGCGAGCGCGCTCGTTGCCGGGGCGCTTCTGCTCGGTGCAGCCTGCGGCGGCTCAGGTAGCGTGGATCCAGGGCATAGCGCGTCGAGCTCAGGACAAGGCGGCTCGGCGAGCTCGAGCGGGGAGACGGGACACAGCCAGGGAGGCAGCACCGCGACCGGCGGCAGCACCAGCACGGGGACAGGCGCCGGCGCACCGCAAGCGAGTCATGGCCCTTCGGCTGCTGGTTTGATTTCAGCCGGCGGGATCAGCAAGAGCAGCAAGTATCGGCTGGTCTTGACCCACGGGCCCGGTGACCCGGCCAAGAGCGCCGCCAAGTCATCGAGCTACCGCCATGAGGCGGGCGTCTGCGGGGCGCTCTAAAAGAGCTTGCGCAGTTTCCAACGGAAAAAAGCTAACGAGGCGAGAGAGGAAAGACAACAGCATGCGAAGCACAACCTTCAACATCAACATTTGGCTCGTGGCGGCGGCCCTGGCTGCGGTGGCCTTTGGCATCAGCGGTGAGCTGCAGGCCGCCGTTCCAACGACCATCACCCAGCAGGGTAGGCTCTTCGATGTCGACACCGACGAGCCGATCGAGGGGACGCTCAACGTCACCTTCGCGATCTACGATTCGCCTGACGCCATTACCCCAGCCTGGAGCGAGGTACATGCCGTCACCTTCGAGCGCGGTTTCTTCACAGTCGAGCTTGGTGCCGAGTCACCGTTTCAACCATTGTTTTGGGGCAAGGAAGGCTTGTTCATCGGTATCACCGTCGAAGGCGATGGCGAGATGTTGCCTCGGGCAGGAATATCGAGCGTGCCCCACGCGCTGGTGGCCAACGATGCCATCGGCGACATCCACCCCAACTCGGTGAGCGTTGCCGGCTTCGGTGAGGTGATCAACTCGAGTGGCAAGTGGGTTGGCGATCCGGCAGGGCTACAAGGACCGGCTGGTCAGGCGGGGCCGAAAGGCGATACGGGCGCCAAGGGTGACAAGGGTGATCCTGGGGCTCAGGGACCGCAAGGTGCGACAGGGTTCCAAGGCGCGCAGGGCATCACCGGTCCACAAGGTCCACCGGGACCACAGGGGCCGCAAGGAGTCCAGGGCGTGGCTGGAACGAATGCGAGCATCACTTGCAACTGGACTGGCTCCCGCTGGCTGTCGCACGGCTGGGATGGTGGCTGCGCCTGGCTCAACGGCGCGTGGGTTCATTGCTCTGGCGGCCAAATCCTCAGCATCAACTGGGAGCTGTTGGGATGCGGGTGGGGCAAAAGTCCGAAGTAGCCGCCGGCTGTCTCGCCGGGCTGACACGCTGCGATTGACAC
>CAZRGL010000626.1:0-6265 GCA_964599485.1 uncultured Polyangiaceae bacterium | reverse complement strand
GACGCCCCATTTGTCCCGGCGCCACCCTGGTCACCGGCAACACGCGTCGCCCTTCAAGAACTTACTCCCGGGCCGTCGCCCGTCTGGGCCGTCGCCCGTCCCTGTCGCCTGTCCCCTTCGAGAAGTTACTCCCGCGTCTGGCCGTCGCCCGTCTGGGCCGTCGCCCGTCCCTGTCGCCTGTCCCCTTCGAGAAGTTACTCCCGGGCCGGGAGTACGGCGGAGGCGGGAGTACGGCGGAGGCGCGTTGCGGCGTGCTGAGACTGGGGCGTGGCTAGTTGTAGTCGCAGATCGGTTCGCTGGTCTCCAGGCAGTGGTGGCCAGTGGGATGCGACAGATAGTAGATGTCGGTTCCGTCGCTTTGGAAGAAGCGCGCCACCAAGTTGGTCAGGTACGTGCCATGATCCCACGCTTGGCAGGGCTCGCCGTTGACGAACGTGTGCTCGCCCTCGACGACGATGTAGGCGTTCAGTAACGCCGTGAGGCGACCGCCCGGGGCAGGTTGTGGCTTGTAGCCGGAGGCGTCGGCACTATAGGGCACGCCTTTGAGGCGCGGTGCCCACACCTCTTCGAGCCCGAGGTCGCGGGCCGAGCCGGTCAGCCGCGCGAGCCGCTGGGGCATCGTCGAGGCTTGCTCGAAATAGAGCTGCCTGCCCTCATCCAAATCGTCCGTGTCCCAAAGCGCTTCGTCGCAGCGCTCTTGGCCTAGCTGTCTGGGCACGCAAGTCTGGTTATCGTAATCACAACTGGTGCCGTCGAAGCAAACCCGCGTCTCACTGCTGCTCTCGGTATCTTGAGTGCAGCCGGTGGGGTAGCAGCTGAGCGAATCGCCGTCGCTGTTGAGCCAAGTCGCGTTTGCCGGGGCGGCGTTGTAGCTCGTGGCGCACTCGGCGGCGGCTGGATGGCGTGCGAGCTTGGTGATCCCCTCGATCACATGCCGGTCGATCAGCTCCTGGTTAGGGGTGCGTCCGCCCAGGGCATCGTAGAGATCTTGCGGCGTGACGAAGTCGAGGTAGTCGGGATACAGGCTCGCTTGATCGGGACGGAAGAAGGGCAGGGCACCACTTGCCCGCGCGGCCGCGATGCCCGAGTTGAGCGGCACGTTCATGTCGCCGATGGTGTTGAGGGTCAGCAGCGCATGAGGATCGATGATCTTGCCGAACGGGTCGGTCATCGGTTTGAGCGCGTAATACGGTGCGAAGCTGATCGGATCCCCAGGTTCGAGCGCCGCTTGAGCCAACGAGATGAAACGGCGCAGCCCCGGGGTCTGTCGGATCAGGCCGAAGCCCTCGCCAGGTGACCGCAGTGGCGTGCCCTGCCCGAAGAAAACGCCGTGGAAGCCGGCGCAGGTCTCGTACTTGCACTCCGCAGTCTCGATTCCGTTGACAGCCCCCTCGAGGAAGCGCCCGGCGCCCCACTTGTCCACACTCAGCATCAGCTCCGTGCCTTCGATGAGCTCGCAACCGTCGTAACTGTTGACCTTGTGCTTTCCTTCCCAGAACGAAACGATCACCTGATCGTTGGTCGAAGACGGCAGGCCGACCCGGAAGCGTTGCTGGTCGTCCACACTGGCGCAGCGAACCTCGCCGTTCGCCAAGTTGCGCACGAGCACCGTGGTGTCGGCAATGTCATGCGACTCGAGACAATCCGCTTCCACCTCGCCCGTGCCGTTGACGTCTGGCAAGACCCAGCGCAACGACATCTGGTCTTCGGCGCAAATGGTGCACCGATCCTTGTCGCGCGAGGTGGGCGTACACTTCTTGCGGGAGCTGGCTGGCACGGTGACCAACAGTGGTCCCCACATGCGCAACAACACGGCTTCGATGACGCCCCCCTGGAAGGAGCGAACACCAATGTCGGTCAGCCCCCCGCCGCCGGAGCCAGGTACAGCGCTGGTGACGTAGGCGTCGATTGCGCCATGAATGGCGCTCAGGATCCCGCCCAAGGACTCACCCCAGGTTCCATACTTGGCGTCTGGGCCACCCAAGTCGGCCGTGCCGTCGCCGTCGAAGTCGCCGGCAACGTCCGTGGTGCCGTCCGAATTGATGTCGCACACCGACAGAGGGGTCTTGTCGGCATCGTTGCGGCAGCGCATGACACCGCCGTTGCCGAAGGCGCGCATGATACGCACCAGCTGCAGGTGGTCGAGGATCGACTGGCGCACTCCATCACGAGTGTGGAACAGATAGCTCGACCAGAAGTCTCCCCCTGAGTCTTGGATGCCGTCGCGGTTGAGATCGCGCGTTCGCGTCAACGTGAGCGCATCGTAAAAGGGCTTGTAGCAAGCGCCCCCAAGCGCAGACTTGGCGGCTGTCTTGGTCGCTTCTTCATCGAAGACCAGCCCATGGCCCATGGCGTTGATCCCGACCGTGGCCAAGCCGTGCTCGGCCATGTTGCCGGCGTACAAGATCATCTCGACGAAGTTGCCGGTGTAGCCGTGGCCGTAGATGTTGACGTCGAAGGGTTGTTTGAATTTGGCGGTCTCTTTCGGGACGATCATCCAAACCTGAACCGTGTCCTGGGTCTCGACCGCCTCACCCGTGACGTAGTTGATGTCGAAGGCTGCGTTGGGATCGATGGACTTGGGGCCTCCTTCGAGCAAGAAGGGCACTTTGTAGGTGGCGATGAGCATGTGGCTGATCGCGTCGAAGCGTCTGAGCAGCAGGTGTGCGGCCGGTCCGGCGTCGAGCTCGAAGCCTTGGACCAGTAGATCCTCGAGCTTCTCGCGCACGCCCTCGTAGTCGACGATGTACAGGTTGTCGGCCTTTTCGGGGCAGCCTGCGTCTTTGCCCAACTTGCTCGTCTGCCAGCCAGGCTCGTCACTCGCGCCCTCGGCCAGTCCATTGGTGAGACCCGTCGCGCGCTGAAGCTCCAGCTCGGCGGGATAGTTGGCCGCCCAGCGGGCGAATGGCCCCTGTCCGAAGAGACCATCGCGCAGCCGCTTCATGTCGTCGACCGTGGGCTGCGTGGTGAAAGACCAGAGGAAGGCCACATGCTGCAAGCCCGTGCCAGCGATATCTCCGAAGTAGGTGCTGAGCGACGTCGTGTCGATGGCGGCGGCCACCTGCTCTGCGGCTTTGCGTTGTGCCGCGTGGTAGACGAACTCGAACGGCGATTTGACCGCCTTGCCATTGCCGTCGAGCATGCGGTCGGTGATGACCACGGCGTAGCGGGTCATCTCGTCCATGGGCAACAGTGGTCGCACCAAGAGCGTGTTGGTCTCGCGCTCGTACCAGACCATCAAGTTGTCGGCGACGCACTGGTCGCGGGTGCGGCGCTTCTGTTGGCATTCGGCCGAGTTGTACTCGCCGCCGCTCGATGGCTCGTCACAGATCGGATCGGGCGGCGCACAAGCGCCGAGATTCTCGAAGTTGGGGCGATCGAGCACACCGTCGAAGTCGGAGTCGTGCTCGGGTCCGTACTCGGTGATGGCCCCCGAGTCGGTCTCATCGATGGTTTCGAACAGGAGGTTTCGCTCGCTGTCCCGCGTGTCGTTGGCCCAGTACTTGTCGAGCTTCTTCAGCACATAGCTGAAGTTTCCAGCGCCCAGATCGAGTGGCAGCGGAAGGCCGGTCTCGAGGTTGAGCAGGTAGATAGCGTCGTCGGCGAAGTCATAGTCATCGCCTTGATGTCGCGCCCTGATGTTGGCCAAGTCGAGGGCTGGTCCGGTGAATGGCTCGGCGAGATTCGGATCGAAGGATACCGCGATGGGTGCGAACGTTCCCCAGCCCTCCATCTGCGAGAAGCGGGCGCGCGCCTGCTTCTCGATGTTCGTCGGCGCGACCAGGCTGGCGTTGATCCGCAGCCCGGTTCGGCTGGTCGGATCCGGCCACGTTGCGCTGTCATTGGGCAGCGGGATGGCCGGCAGCGGCTTGTTGGCCAGGTCGTAGCGGACGGTCGTGCCTGGGCCCGGAGCGGTGCGTCCGAGCCCATCCGGAGCCCTATCCATGACGCAGGCAGAGGCCGTTAAATTGCCGAAAAGTACCCAGAAAGCTATCGTTCGAAGCGGTCGTGTGAGCTTGGATTCCCGAGCCATATCGCAAGTGTAGGTGATTTGCTGACATCCGAGTGCAAACAAATACACTTCCGTGACAATTACGCACTGCGTCAGTGCTAACTCTTGCGAAGACATGATGGCGATTCTGTTAGCTGTTGTTTACTTTTTGGTGCTTGCCGGTCTGAGCTTGTACGGCTTGCATCGCGCACACCTGGTGATCCTCTGCCGGCGCCACCGCGCCAAGATCGCAGAGGCGGGCTTGCTCGCCGGCGAGACGCTCTGCGACGACGAGCTGCCGATCATCACGGTGCAGCTGCCTATCTTCAACGAGTCGACCGTCGTCATTCGACTGCTCGAGTCGGTAGCTGCCATGGACTACCCGACCGACAAGCTGCACATCCAAGTGCTCGATGACTCTACCGATGAGACTGCGGCTCTGGCCGAGGCTCACGTTGGCGTTCTGCAACGCCGCGGCATCGACGCCGAGTACATCCACCGCGTGGACCGGGTTGGCTACAAGGCTGGCGCCCTCGCCAACGGCCTCAAGACCGCCAAGGGTGAGCTCGTGGCGATGTTCGACGCTGACTTCCTGCCACAGCCTGATTTCGCCCGGGCGCTGGTGGGTCATTTTTGCGATCCCGAGGTCGGGATGGTCCAGGCCCGCTGGACCCATCTGAACCGCGACGCTTCCTTGCTGACGCGTCTGCAAGCGCTGATGCTCGACGGACATCACATGGTCGAGAACCGCGCCCGCTATGGCGCTGGCATGCTGTTCAATTTCTCGGGCACCGGTGGGGTGTGGCGGCGTGAAGCCATCGCCGATGCCGGCGGCTGGCAGCACGATACGCTCACCGAGGATCTCGATCTGTCCTATCGGGCCCAGCTGAACGGGTGGAAGTTCATCTACCGCCCTGATGTCATCTCGCCAGCAGAGCTGCCCGAGGACATCTCGGCGCTTCGCGCTCAGCAATACCGTTGGGCCAAGGGGACTGTCCAGACCGCGCGCAAGCTGTTGCGCCGCGTGCTGTCCCGCAAGGCCGGTTTGAGTCTTGGGCAGCGCATCGAAGCGCTGTTCCATCTGACCCCCCACTTTGCATACCCACTGATGGTGGTGCTGACGCTCTTGCTATTCCCGTTGCTGCTGACCTTCCAGGTCTCCGACGTATGGATGATGTTGTTGTTCGATCTGCCGCTTTGTCTGGCACCGATCACCTCGCTCGCATCGTTCTACATGCTCGCGGAAGCGGCCCAGGGCCGGTCGAAGCTTGGCGCCCTCAAACGCTTGCCCGCCCTCATCGCCTTGGGCGCGGGACTCGCCCCGATGCTCGCGGTGGCGGTGGCCGATGGGCTCCGCTATGGCGGCGGTGAGTTTGTCCGGACGCCCAAGCTCGGAACCAATCGATGGCGCTACAATCTGCGCAACGACCTGCCGCTGGCCGAGCTGTCGTTGGCGCTGCTGAGCTTGACGATCGTGGTCACCTCTGTGTTGACCGGGCACTACTTCGTCACGCCGTTCATGTCGTTGTTCACGTTCGGGTACGCCTACGTTGCCTTCCTGGTGATCAGCGAGGACGTACGCCGCAAGCGCTTCGTTCCTCCGACGGCGCAGCCGAGCACGCCCGAGCGCAGCAGCGATACACAGGTGACGCCGGACTTGGCCGCCTGAAACGGCCATCGGCGAAAAAACATCCGATATTCCAGCGTTTGCCCTGGACCTCTTAGGTCTGAGCTGGCATCGTAGCGCCCGATCCGGAGAGACACATGGCCAAGGGATCGAAAGAGAAACGGACGACCAAATACGAGCTCGTTCAAGCTGTCTACACGAAGCTGGGGGGCTTCTCGAAGAAGGAGGCGGCTGATTTGGTCGACCTCATCTTCGAGCTCATGAAAGAGACGCTAGGGCGGGGTGAGACGATCAAGATCTCCGGTTTTGGCAATTTCGTTTTGCGCGACAAGCGCGAGCGACAGGGCCGGAATCCCCAAACTGGAGAGCCGATCACGATCAGCTCCAGGCGGGTGCTGACCTTCAAGCCGAGCCAATTGCTCAAGCAAGCGCTCAACGCTGATCAGGGCGCTGCGCCGGTCGATTCCCCGGAAACGCCCGTCGCAGCTGTGGCGCCGCCCTTCCTCGATTCGTAGCTGGACAACCTCGGAGTAGCGTGTGACGCGGCAAACCCTGCCGGACAAGCTGTATTTCCGTATCGGCGAAGTCGCGAACATCGTTGGCGTCGAGCCCCATGTGCTGCGCTATTGGGAGACTGAATTTCGGTC
>CAZRGL010000625.1:0-6275 GCA_964599485.1 uncultured Polyangiaceae bacterium | reverse complement strand
CGGAGGGAGCACGACGCGCAGACGTGCGCGGCTCGTTCGCCGCAGTAGCGGGGATTCGACACAGTAGTGCTAGGCCAGCACGTGGCGCCATCAAAATCAGAAACCCCAATCCGTCGACGACGGAGGAAACGGTGACGCGTTGCTGGCTGACGCCGAAGCTGCGGCTGCGGCCGCCTTGGTTGTGGCGGTCGAGGTCGACGCCGCAGACGGCGCAGAGCGAGGCTGCGCGGGTAAGAGCACGCGCCGGCGCGTGCTCGTCGAAGCGCTCGCGACCTGGGCGCTCGGAAGCGCGGACGCCGCCTCGGCAACGAGCGATCCCGGCGGCAGCGGCTGCTTGGATCCAGCGCTGACCAACTCAGGCACGCCGATCCGTGATGGGTTCTCAGGCACAGTCGTGCCACGGCTCTGGATGAAGGCCACGGCGCCCGCTGCAACAGCCGCGGCAACCAGACCAAGCAAAGGACCGAGCGCGCGTCGAGCCGTCGCTGCGCTCGTAGCTGAGTCTCCGCCTTCGTCATTGCTCGAATCTGTCGCGGTGGTAGGCGCCACCAAAGTCGTCTCGGTCGGCGCCTGGTCCGACGGAGGCTCCGGCAAGAGTCCTTCGGGCAACAGCAGCGCGTCGAGGCGACCACTCACGTCGGCTGGATCGACATCGTCGAAACCGCTCATCCACGAGCGCAGCAGCTCGGTAGGATCGTCGTTCAGCCGGGCCGAGCTGGCACTGGCAAGCGCCTGTGCTAGCTCGTCGGCTCGCTGGTAGCGATCACGCCGTGCAACGCAGGTCGCCTTCTCGACAATCGAGCTGACATCGTCAGGCAGATCTGCAGCAAGCTCGAGCTGCGCGCCGGAGAGCAGATCGAGCATGGCGTCGCCCTCACGCGTTGGGCTGCGGCCAGTGAGCAGCGCATGAAGCAAACATCCCAACGAGAAAATGTCGCTGCGCGCATCGACATCCTGGCCTAGGGCCTGCTCGGGCGCCATGTAACCGACCGTGCCTTTGACGTAGCCAGTGCGCGTCTTTTCCTCACGATCGCGAGACATGGCGATGCCGAAGTCGGCCAGCTTCACCTCGCCGCTGCGCGCAATCAACACGTTGGCGGGGTTGACGTCGCGGTGCACGAGCCCAAGCGGCTGACCGCTATCGTCGTCGGCGTCGTGCACATACGCCAGCGCCTTGGCAACTTCGGCGCTCACATGCAAGGCCAGGCCCACGGGCAGCTGCGCATCCCGGGCCGGAGCATGACGTAGCAACGTGCGAGCATCGAGACCGTCGACGAGCTCGAGTACTTGAACCGGCTCGCCATCGATGTCCATGTAGTCGAGCATGCCCACGAGGTTGGGGTGCGTGAGCTGGGCGGTGACGCGAGCCTCGTCGTTGAACATGCGCAGCGCTGCGGCGCGTTCTCGCTCACTTCCTTGTGGACGAATCCGCTTGAGCGCTACCCGTTGCTTTGCCCCCGTATCATCGATGGTCACCGCCTCGAGCACCTCGGCCATGCCTCCAGAGCCGAGCTGGCGAACGACCTCGTAGGGGCCCAAGGTATCCACGATGGCAATGTAGCACAGCCGATTTGTCGTCGGCTTTCACAGGCCTAGAGCTTCAACGCTGACCATGACGCTTCAAAAGCTCACGCAGATGGGAGCGGTCCACCTGCGCCTCGCGGGCTGCCCGTGAGACGTTCCCCTCAGATCGTTCGAGCAATTGCTCGAGATAGCGCGCCTCAAACTCCCGCAACACCGCGGCGCGAGCCTCTTTGTAGGGCTTGTCGAGCACAGAGCCGATCGGGTCTGAAGTGCTGCTCGCACTCACGTCGGACTGCAGCCCGGCTGGTTGCAGCCCAGCATCCAAGCTGGGCGGCGTACCCATCGCCAGGGTGGCCTCGACCAGGTTCCGCAACTCGCGCACGTTGCCAGGCCAATGATGCTCACACAGCGACTGCATGACGCGGTCACCGATGAGGCTGTCGGCAGGCCCCTTGTGTCCCCCCTCACGCAAGAAGTGACCAACCAGCAAAGGAATGTCGTCGCGACGGTCGCGTAGCGGCGGCACACTCAGCCGCACCACCGCAATTCGATAGTACAAATCCAGCCGGAAGCTCCCCGCGTTGACCTCGGCGCGCAGGTCACGATTGGTGGCCGCAACGACGCGCACATCGACATTGATGTCGTCGGAGCCGCCCAAACGCCGGAAACGACGGCGCTCCAGCACGCCCAACAAACTCGCCTGCAATGGGGCAGGCAGCTCACCCACCTCATCGAGCAGGATGGTGCCACCGTTGGCACGCTCGAACGCGCCGATATGCTGCCGATGCGCTCCGGTGAATGCACCGCGCTCGTGACCAAACAGCTCACTGGCTACGAGCGTCGCGGTCAGAGCCGCACAGTCGACGGTGACGAAGGGCTTGCTCGAGCGACGTCCGGAATCGTGCAGCGCTTGGGCGATCAGCTCCTTGCCGGTGCCCGACTCGCCCACGACCAACACGGCGATGTCGCTCTGCGCCGCCTTGTCGACCTGGGCCAACAGTCGTCGCATCCCGTCGCTCTGTCCGCGAAGCTGTCCCACCCCATCACGCGGCGCCAGCGGAACCTGTACGCTCTTGCCTTCGTGAACGACCAAGGTGGTGGCGCCCACCGTCAACTCACTGCCGACGGGGACGACTGCATCGCGGATCAGGGCGCTGCCCAGCTTCGTTCCGTTGGTCGATCCTTGATCACGAACAGAAACGCCGTCGGGATGGGCTACCAGCTCGAGGTGGTAGCGCGAGACGGTACGATCGGTAAGAACCAAATCGTTGTCCTTGGCGGTCCCGACAGTCAACGTCTCGGTGGACGCGCCGGCTGCGGTCCCAGCGTCCGGTCCGGCGAGGACCTCTACTCGGACGCTCTGTACAGGCAGGCTCTTGGCCTTGCTGATGAACTTCGTCACAGCCTGGAGCGTAGCGCGAGCCGAGCCGACGCCGGACTGAAAAGCGTGCCCCAGACGATTCCTCGCCCAAGCGCGCCGCCTCATCAATCGCGAGCTCACGGCATCGCTGCGAGCTGCTCGAGCTTGGTTTTGAACATCGCGCCCGATTCGCTGAGGGTGAAGTTGAAGTCGACGAACATCGCGGGCACCCAGTGCGCGGAGAAGCACCAGCCGGTCCAGTGGATGCCGCGAGCCTGCAAGTACTCGAGCACGACATCGCGGTAGCGCCCCTCGCCTGCGTACTCATCCTCGGATTGTTCGGCGCCGGCCGAGTTGTCGAATCCAAACTCGGTGGCGAACACGGGGTAGTGGCTGGCCAAGTTGCCAAACGCCTCATCCCAGCTGCGTCCCCACTTGTTCTTGTCGGGATAGGGGTGGGTGGCATAGACCACACCGGCGCGCCCCACTGGATTCGCTTCGACCTGCGACAGATCGTAGCCATGATCGAGCCCGCCAACGATCACCAGCGTGTCTGCATCGTGCAACCGGATGAGGTCGATGAGCTGTTCGGCAAGCACACGCCAGTCAGCCCAGTCCTTGGCGTTGGCTGGCTTGTCGGCCACCTCAGGCTCGTTGAAGAGCTCGTAAAACGCTACGGTGCGGTTGCCGGCGTATCGCTGTGCGACTTTCGCCCAGAAGTCGAGAATTTCGGCCCTGCTGGTTTCGTACAGGTCCCCGTACACCGTGTCGGGCGCCTTCTCGTAGACGTCGGCCATCGGGTCGCCAATCGAGTGAAAGTCGACAATTACGTAGAGCTGATGTTGGGCGGCCCACAAGATGGCCTGATCGAGCACCTCGAAGCTCGCCTCGAGCCCGTGCTTGCGCATCGACCCTGGCTCGAGACCAATACGCACGATGTTGGCGCCCCAGACGCTCATCTCGTCGAACATCTTCGGCCCCCAGGGGTCAAAGCTCGGATCACCAGCCAAAGCCATCTGCACCGGGTCCATCGGCGCGACGCCGCGCAGGTACCGCTCGAATCCGTGACCGTCCACAATCTTGGTGCCCTCGACGCGCAGCTGGGCTGGGTAGGCCTCGGCCTTGGGAGTCGACGATGGAGCCGGAGGAGCCGGACCTTCGACGCTTTGGCCTTCTGCACAGCCCACCAGGGCAAGGAGCAAGCAGCAGAGCAGCGGTAGCTTTCGAGACGACATGTACCGCTCAACAGCAAGGCACGTGCCGACGGCTCTCCTGCTGTTTATTTGACCCCAAGTCACAAGGTGGCGGCGACACTCACCACCAAGTGGCGTGCAAAAGCAACGCTGCGCCGACCCCAGTTAGGGCACGAAACGCCACCCCGGCAGCTGGCACGAATCGACTGCCACCACGGGCTACTCACCGCGCCACTTCTTCGCCACCACGACAACGAGCGGGCGAAGGAGGCCGTGAAGGTCTTCTCGAGGATCCAGCGGCCGAGGCTCAGCTCGTGGATTGGGGGTGCTACTGGCCGAAAGACTCGTTCCGGAACGAAAAGCCGCACCTCCAGCAATGTCCTCGCAAGAACCTCGACGGCTTCCTCAACCCAGCTCCCCGAAGCCAGCTCCCTCACGCCAGCTGCGTCACAGATCCAGGGACTCTCTGTATCACTTTGCGGCCGCTGTCAGGATTCGAACCAGAGACCTTCGGTTTTGGAATTGGTCATCAACCTGTGCAGCTCTGAGCGCACCGTTCAAACCGTACAGAATTGCAGGCTCCCGAACACGCGACCTTCCGTACAGTGCTCAGCAAAGGTAACGAAATGCCTGTGCAGATGGCCGATTTACCTGTGCTGATCCCGCGTACCGACGGTCGATTTACGGCTGGCTCGGCGGCACCGTCTCGAAGATCTTGTCGCCCGCGAGGTTGATGCGGAGCACGCGGTTGACCATCCAGCTTGGCACTCAGCGTCGATCGCTGCGATGGCATCGCGGACGAGCTTCTCCTGCTCGTCGCGGAGTAGCGCCCCATCCTCGATGAGGACAATGCCTCCGTGGAGGTCGCGAGCCCAAGCGAGCTTCTCAAAGTCGCCGACATTCGCCGTGACGAGGAGTTTTCCCAGCTCTCGCAGGCGGTCGAGGGTGCTCGCGGCGTCACCCTTCATCCACAGATCGACATCCTTGGTGGTGCGTGCTCGATCGAGTCGCAGCCCAAGCGTGATGCCGCCCTTGGCGATCACGGTCTCTCCGAGGTGATGAAACACGCGAGCGAGAAAGCGATCGAAGACGAGTAGCTGACGCAGCCTCGTGAGGTCGCGGTTCTCTTTTTGAGCCGCAGCGCGGAGTCGCTGTTCCAGCGCCATGCGAAAGGCTTCGGGAGTGGCGTAAGTTCTAGGCACGTCGCTCCTTCACCGCCCGGCGAACGTCAGCCCGACTGAAAGCACCACGTCGCACGCCTTGTTCGAGCGCTTGCTTCACGAGGTCGGGTTCCACAGCATCCACCATGCAATCAACCACCGTCCGAAGCGGCCTCGTGATCTTGATGGCGCCTTTCCATTCCACCTCGTCGCCCTTGAGGTCGGCGTAGTGGAGCACGAAGTGCCGGCTCAGCCGCCCGCTCAACATCCTTATCCGCAATCGCAGCCCTATTCGCAATCGCAGCCTCAGGGGGCGAACATTCGCTTGTTGAGAACCTTCAACCGCGCCAGGGCCTCGCCGGTGATCCCGAAGCCCGCGTGAGGCCAGTCGAAGCCCCAAGCTCGAGTCTTGGCACATGACCGTGAGAACCCTACCTGCACTGTCGAGAACGTTCGCGTGGGCAACCCAAGCGAGCCCCACTGTGGCTCACGTTCGAAGATCACGACGGTTTCAGGCAAGAAGCAGGTCGTACGCTCAGTTTGGAAGTTGGATTCGTTGCCGCAGAAGTCGAGCAACTCGGTCTTGATGCTTGGATCATTCAGCGCGCGTCGTTCGACGACGTTCCAGCGGCCTTCGAGGAATTGCCCGCCGGTTGACAGCGGCAAAGCCGACGCAGGTCGTGATTGCGGGAAGGGTTGACCGGCAAGCGAGTAGTGTTGCCCGCCAGGTGCAGGTCGCCATTCGAACGCAGATCGAGGAGCTGCAGCAGCCGGCTGAGGCGCAGCAGTGCGATGAGCTCGCAAGCGAAGGATTGTCACATGTGCGTCGTTCAGTTCATCAAATGGGGCGGCACGGGACACGCACCCCATCGAACCGCAGAAGGTCGAGCACAGCAACAGCGCGCGCACGCCTACGCTGCGGTCTGGCCTCGGCGAAGGGTGCTCTGATCGCATAAGGAAAGGCTAACATCAAGCGGCTTCGCGCGACTAAGAAGCATGAACCAGGGAAACTGGGTCTGGGTCAAGTAGCGAAGGCGG
>CAZRGL010000624.1:5222-6279 GCA_964599485.1 uncultured Polyangiaceae bacterium | reverse complement strand
AGAGGCCGTCTCATAACCTAGCTTCGCCGTAGGGGCGGGCTTTATGCCCGCCCGTAACTACGCAAAATGCGGCCGTCCCGGGAGGGGATAAACCGGATAAACCGCCTCCCCTACATTGATTTCTGAGTTATGAGACGGCCTCTAAGCCCCCCCCTACATTGATTTCGGAGTTATGAGACGGCCTCTAAAGCCCTCCCCTACATTGATTTCGGAGTTATGAGACGGCCCCTTGAGCCTGCTCCTGACTACCGCTGGCGATCTCGTCCCCAACGTCGAAACGCCAGTAGCAACCCAAACAATACCGTGCCGGCCCCCAGGGTGTTTGCCGCCGCAGGACGGGTGATACAAGCGCAGCCGCTACGGGAGTCGTCGCCAGCACCATCCCAATCAGCTGAGCCTGCTGGCTCGGGGTCACATGGCAAGTTGGTGCTGTTGGCCGCGATATGCCAGTTGGGGACGGCCGCTTGTGGCTCGGCTGCCTCCAAGATCAGGTCGCCAGCGAAAGCTGAGCGCAACAGCTCGGCCTCAAGGCGGGTAACCCACACATCTTTCGGGTGCATACCAATGAGGGCGGCTGCCACGTCAGTGCTGCCGTCGCACTCGAGTGAGGATGCCGCGATGGTGCCCTTCGGCGGATCGGCACAGCCGTTTTCATCGCAGGTGTCTACTACCTTGTCAGAGGAGTCGAGCGCAGCAGCAACATGTGCACATCCGCTTCCCATGCCTTGGTTCGCCGCCGCCTGGCCGAAATAGGTGTTGGTGAGGTTGTAGTAGAGATTGCCGCCCACTTGATAGGACGCGGGCGGGCCATCAGCTGTGTAGATGGGGCTCGTGAACGCGGTCGGCTGTGAGAAGCTGGTCAAGAAGCCGTTGTTCACCAGCAAGGAGGTACGCAAGCTGGTGTAGTTGGAGCTTGCAGACTGCCAATCCCAGCTCAACGAGCTCGGGTTGAGCTGAGCGTTGAGGAAGTTCTTGGACCGATAACGTCCCTCACCGATGACATACAAGACGATTGAGGTTTGATTGCCCGTGCCCGCTGCAACCATACGCAGCGGCA
>CAZRGL010000624.1:1160-5212 GCA_964599485.1 uncultured Polyangiaceae bacterium | reverse complement strand
GAGCCAGTCGCATTGCAATGAAATCGGCTCCTTCGGCGATGTAGTCGGCAATGACCCCATCGATGTCTTCGGGGATCACGTAGCCGTTGCTCGTGAGCCAATCGTGCATGGCCACCGCGTCGTCGGACTTGAGGGTGACCGTCTCGTACGGACCCACCGTGCTCTTGTGAACAACGGTGACGTCAGGGTTGCCACCTTGGCGATGTGTGTCGGAGCTCGAGTCTTCGAAGCTCAGCGGCGCACCCAATGATGGTGAGCCGCAGCCGCCAGCAGCGCGGCCACTACCTTGGCGCAGCTCTTGGCCGCCGCAGACGATCGATCTCGACGACACCCGCGTCGCCGTAACCGCCTCGAGCGCTTCGAACCAAGCATCATCGGCCAGCTCGATGTACGCCCCAGCGCCGACAGGCAACACCCAGGCAAAGTCCTTCGGATCGCCGGCATATTGCACCTGATCCCAAAGAACCGTTCGCGTCGGCGAGATCGACAGAGCCATCCGGTGACCGGTCACCACCGACGCCGCCGACGCCGATCCGTGGAAACAACCCCCGCATGCCTCGGCAACGGAATCTGTGGTGGAAATTGCAACAGCGCATGACAGCAATGTCATGCCAAGACAAGTTCTAAGCATCATATTGTGATTCCCCTCGACGCCACCCTTCACGGGACAGCGCCCCTCAAAGTCAAGTCCCTGCGCGAATGCGCGTGCCCATACTGTGCACGCGCCATGCCAGCGGTACCGAACGACGGCGTAGCAGCCGTCCCACAATGTGCTCACACGATTGAGCCGACAACGACCTCGGCGCTGAGTGCTTGGTCATCGGCGCAGTGGCGGCCCACGGTAACGAGGTATGACCCCGGCTCGATCACGAATTGGTCGCAATCTTCGTCGAAGTAGGCAAGGCGCTGCAGCGGGACGATCAACTCCACGCGGCGGCGCTGTCCTGGTTCGAGTGTGAGCTTGGCAAACGCCTTCAGCTCCTGGCGTGCGCGCGGCACTTTCGAAGCACGCGGCGCGCCAATGTATAGCTGCACCGTCTCGGTTCCACGGACCTCGCCTTCGTTGTGCACCTCAACGCTGGCTTTGATCTCACCGGGCGGCTCCACAACGGCCGCATCGAGCGCCAGATCACGCAGCCGGAAGGTCGTATAGCTGAGACCGAAGCCAAAGGGGAAAGCCGGCTGGCGCTCCTCGCGGTCGAGGCGTCGGTAGCCGTGCCACAGATCGTAGCTCACACTGTGGGCGTCTTTGTCGAAAGGGGGCAAATGCGACTCGTCCGTCGGCACGACGAAAGGAAGGCGACCGCTTGGGTTGGCCACGCCACGGATCACGTCGGCCAGCGCGTGGCCTCCCTCCATGCCGGGGTACCAGAGCATCAAGGCGGCGGGCACCGAGCCGATCCACTCCTGCACAATCACGGCGCTACCAGCCATGATGGCAACAACGCAGCGAGGATTGGCGGCGGCCACTGCAGCAATGAGCTCAACCTGAGCGGGCGGCAGGCGCAGCGAGGTGCGATCGCCTCCCACGCCGAAGCTCGTGCTGTCGCCCGCCATGAGCTTGCGCACCAGAGCAAGCACACCATCGGTTGCAAGCTCGGCTCCGCGGATCCACAAGCTGCGCAGCCGACCGGTCCCCAACATGCTGTCGAGCCAGCGTGGCAGCGGCAGCTGACCCACGAAACCTTTCGGCGAGGTCGGCACGATGAACTCACCTTCCTCGGCGTGCGTGTAGCCGACCACCACCAGTGCGACGTCGGCTTGGCGGGCCACGGCAGCGGCTTGTGATGGATCGGTACCGTCGTCGTAACGCAGACGATCGCCGAGCGCGGCGCGTAGTCCCTCGAGTGGTGTGACGCAGTACGCTGGTCGACCGTCGGACGAGCCTCGATCACCCAGATTGGCAACAGCAGCGAGCTGTCCGATCAAGGCCAGCGACTCTCGAGCGCGCAGCGGCAAGGCCTGGCCGTCGTTTTTCAGCAGCACGATCGACTTGGTCGCCGCTTCCCGGGCGAGCTGGGTGTGCTCGGCACAGGCGCACACGCTCCGCGGATAATCGCCCTTCGGCAGTGACAACAGCTTGCGCAAGATGCGCAGCACCGCTGTGTCGACGGCCGACGGCGGCACGCGGCCCGAGCTCAGCAAAGACTTGAGCTTGCCGCGATAGACCATGCGGAAGGGCATCTCCAAATCCTGCCCCGCGAGCACACCGAGCTCGGCGTCACGCAAACCGAAGAGAAAATCGGTCACGACGAAGCCATCGAACCCCCAGCGGTCGCGCAGCACCTCAGTGAGCAGCCCTCGGTGCTGACCGCACCACTGCCCGTTGACGGCGTTGTAAGCGCTCATCACCGCGGCAGCGCCCGCGTCGACGCAATCCTTGAAGTGCGGCAGATACATCTCGTGCAGCACGCGCGGGCTCATGCTTACGTCGACATCGAAGCGGGCGTTTTCCATCGAGTTGGCCGCTAAGTGCTTCACGCACGCCATGCCGTGGCGCTGCACGCCGCGCACCAGGGCCGCCCCCATGGCGCCGATGTGTCGCGGATCCTCACCATAGGTCTCTTGCGCGCGGCCCCAAGCAGGGTGCCGCAAGAGGTTGACACAGACGCCGCCGTAGAGATTGCCGCCGTGCGCACGCAGCTCCTTTCCGATGGCGTCGCCGATGCGCTCTTCGAGCTCGGGATCGAAGGTCGCCCCGCGCGCCATGGTCACCGGAAAAGTGGTCGCCCCCCCTTCGAGCACGATGCCCCGCGGCCCATCGATGAACTGCACTCCCGTAATATCGAGACGGTCGTTGCGACCCGCCGAAAAGGGGCGCTTGTGATAGCAATCGCGGCGAAGCAAATCGTCCAGACCACGCCACAACTGCAGGTCGCCATCCATCATGGCCAACCGCTCGTGCAGCGTCATCTCAGCGAGCAGCGCCTGGGCTTGCTTCTCGACCTCTTGTTCGCTCGGCACTGTCGGCAGAATCAACCGATGTTGAACAGCTCGACGTCAAAAACCAGCATGCCGCCGGGCCGGCCGCCGCCGGGGTTCTCGCCGTAAGCCATGCCCGCTGGGATCCAAAAGCGGAACTTGTCGCCCACCTTCATCAGCTGCACACCTTCGGTCCACCCTGCGATGACGCCGTTGAGGGGAAATGAGATGGTCTTGCCGCGGGACACGGAGCTGTCGAACATCCTCCCGTCGGTGGTCCAGCCCGTGTAGTGAACCTCGACCTTGCTGGTGGGACCGGGGTGCGTATCTCCGCTGCCAGACTGTAGGCACTTGTAGGCCAAACCGCTGGCGGTCGTCGTGGCGTCGGGTGGGGGTGCAGCAACATCGGCTGGAGCGGCGAGTGGGTCAGTCATCGTTTCCTCTGGGTATTCCTCTGGGTTCTGCGGCGCGGGGCCTGCGGTTGCGAGGAGCATTCTTGCCACGATTCGATTGCCAACGAAAGCCAGATGTCGGCGCTCCGCCGATCCAAGCGCATTGATGGCGCGTCGACTCCTCCCGAAACTCCGGGCCGAGCACCTCTTCGAGCCGCCCGAGAAGGAACAGCTCGAAGAGGTTGTTCTAGGCCAGGATGGCCTCAGCCTCTGACGGCACAACGCCGGCGGCCGAGCGCGACCATGAGGAACCCGGCAAACAGCAGCCCGAAAGCGCCGGTTGACGATCCGCGCGCGCTCGCGCCCCCTGCGGAACACCTGAAGATGCTGTCGCCCGCGAGGTTGAAGTCGTCAGAGTCGTGGTCACACATGCCATCGCCATCGCTGTCCACGCCATCTGCCGACGGGTCGTAGGTCCCCGAAGAGCAGTCGTCGCAGCCATCGGCGTCGGTGTCCGAGCACACATTCGGATCGAGATCGTTGGAGTCGTCGACTCCCAGCGAGCCGTCACCGTCAGCATCGTCGTCGCAAAGGTCACCATCGCCATCCTTGTCGAGATCGGCCAGGTCGGCGTTGTCGACCAGCGGACAGTTGTCGTCCGAGTCGTCGATCCCATCACCGTCGTCGTCCGTGTCACCAACGTCGCAGATGCCGTCAACCTCGGTGTCGGTTCCGTCC
>CAZRGL010000624.1:0-1150 GCA_964599485.1 uncultured Polyangiaceae bacterium | reverse complement strand
GTCGGCGCCGAGCGGTGAGTATGAGGTCTAGTGGTGGAGCCCATCTAGGTCGTAGTCGTTTGACGCGTGGTCTCAGATGCCTTCTCCATCAGTGTCGGTGCCGTCCGAGGACGGGTCGTAGGTGCCCGAAGAACAGTCGTCGCAGCCATCGGAATCGGTGTCCGAGCACAGGTTGGGATCGAGGTCCTCCCAATCGTCGACGTTCAACGAACCGTCGCCGTCGCTGTCGTCGTCACAGATGTCGCCCTTGCCATCCTTGTCGAAGTCGTCCTGGTTGGGATTGGCCATCAGTGGACAGTTGTCGCTGCTATCGTCGATCCCGTCACCGTCGTCGTCGATGTCACCATCGTCACAGATGCCGTCAACGTCGGTGTCGGTTCCGTCCGATGCTGGATCGTAGGTGCCCGACGAACAGTCGTCGCAGCCATCGTTATCGGTATCGGAGCAAACCAAGGGGTTGTTGTCGTCCGAGTCGTCCACGTCGAGCGACTTGTCGTTGTCGTCGTCGTCGTCGCAGGCGTCGCCCAGGCCGTCGCCGTCGAAGTCGGGCTGGTTGGCGTTCGCCACCAAAGGGCAGTTGTCGGAGCCATCGACAACGCCCTCACCGTCAGCATCGTCGTCGCAAGCGTCGCCCTGACCATCGTTGTCGGAGTCGGTTTGGTTGGCGTTCGCCACCAGCGGGCAGTTGTCGTTGACATCGAGAACGCCGTCGCCATCGACATCATCGTCGCAAACGTCACCGATACCGTCGTTGTCGAGGTCGGCCTGATTGGCGTTCGACACCAAAGGACAGTTGTCGCTGCCGTCGACTACGCCGTCTCCGTCGTCGTCGGTGTCGCCAGCATCACAGAGACCGTCAGAGTCGGTGTCCGTACCGTCTGCCGCCGGGTTGTAGGTGCCCGAGAGGCAGTCTTCGCAGGTGTCGTTATCGGTATCGGAGCAGACGTTGGGATTGTTGTCGTCCGAGTCGTTGACGTCCAAAGAGCCGTCGTTGTCATCGTCGGTGTCGCAAACGTCGCCCTGGCCGTCGTTGTCGAAGTCGGCCTGATTGGCGTTCGACACCAGAGGCCAGTTGTCGCTGCCGTCGACTAAGCCGTCGCCGTCGTCGTCGGTTTCGCCTGCATCGCAGATGCCGTCACTGTCGGTGTCC
>CAZRGL010000623.1:0-6287 GCA_964599485.1 uncultured Polyangiaceae bacterium | reverse complement strand
GGCTCGGCGGCTGCTCGGCGTCCGCGTTGTCGCGGCTGCGCTAGTAGGGTCAGTGCTTGCGCGTGGGTGTCGGTGAAGACGCTCTGGTCGCGTTCCAAGCTGCGCCGATCCGATCCGCGCCCGATGTAGGGGCCGTAGCGGCCGTTGTGCGCGGTGATTGGCTTGCCTTCGGGGTCATTGCCGACGAGTCGGGGCAAGCTCAACAGTGCCAAGCCCTGCTCGAGGGTCAGCGCCTCCGGATCCATGTCTCGCAGCAGCGACTGGGTCTTGGGTTTTGCCTTGTCGTCGCCGCCGTGGCCGAGCTGGACATAGTGGCCGAAGCGGCCATCGCGCAGGATTACGGGCTCGCCGCTTTCGGGATCGGGGCCGAGCTCGCGGTCGCCGCTCGGGGCCTCGAGCAGCGCGATGGCCTTGTCGAGGGTCAACTCATCGGGCGGAACCTTGTCGGGCAGGTTCGCGGTTTCGTCGCCGCGCTGCAGATAAGGGCCGAACCGGCCAACGCGCACGACGACTTCTCGTTGCTCTTCATCCAGTCCGAGCAGCAGCATGTTCACTTGGCGGGCGTCGATTTCCTCGAGCTTGGTCGAGACCATCGCCTGCAAGCCAGGACGGCTACTACCGTTGTTGTCGCTGTTGTCGCGCGGCTCGTCGGGGGCTGCGCCGAAGTAGAAACGGCGCAGCCAGGGAACCGTCTCCTTGGTACCCCGCGCGATTTGGTCGAGGTCATCTTCCATCCGGGCGGTGAAGGCATAGTCAACGAGATCGCCGAAGTGCTGCTCGAGCAAGCGCACCACTGCGAAAGCCCGAAAAGACGGCACCAGCGCGGTCGCCTTCTTCCATACGTAGCCGCGGTCGATGATGGTGTTGATGATTGAGGCGTAGGTGCTGGGACGTCCAACGCCTAACTCTTCCAATCGACGCACCAGGGAAGCCTCAGTGAAGCGGCTCGGCGGTTGGGTCTCGTGCCCGCGAGGAGTGAAGCGACTGGCTTGAAGCGACTCGCCTTCGGTCAATTGGGGCAGGTGGCGCTCGCGATTGTCCAACTCGGCTTGGGGGTCGTCACTGCCTTCGACATAGGCGCGCAGAAAGCCGGGGAAGGTGATGGTGTTGCCGCTCGCCGCAAATACCATTTTCTCGCCACTATCGAGTGAGGCGGCGATGCGCAGCTGGACGCGTTGGCCGGTAGCATCCTCCATTTGGGACGCAAGGGTACGTTTCCAGACGAGCTCGTAGATCTTGGCTTCGTCGGGGCCGACCTGCGCGGCCACCTCGATTGGTGTCTTGAAGCGCTCTGAGGCGGGACGAATCGCTTCATGGGCTTCCTGAGCGTTCTTGACCTTGCGACGATAGGCTCGCGGTTGCTTCGGGAGGTAATCCTGACCATACCGCTCGGCGATCTGCGAGCGGGTAGCGACTAGCGCGGCGCTCGACAGCGTGGTGCTGTCGGTGCGCATGTAGGTGATGTAGCCGCTCTCGTAGAGGCGCTGTGCAGCGCGCATGGTGCGCGATGCGCTGAAGCGCAACTTCCGACCTGCTTCCTGTTGCAGGGTCGAGGTCATGAAGGGCGCTGAGGGCGTGCGTCGGTAGGGCTTGGTCTCGAGAGACGCCACAGACAGGGTCGCTCGTTGCAGCTCGTCGCAGAGTCGTTTGCTGGCCGCCTCATCGAGAACGACGGCGCCTGCAGAAGACGCTTTCAGCGCGCCGTCCTCGCCAAAGTCCTTGCCAACCGCAAGCCGCTTGCCGTCGATGCTCACGCTGGTTGCCGTCAGCTCGCCATCCTTGGCGCGAAACAACCCCTCGATGTCCCAATAGCCCGCCTGCACAAATCGCATGCGGGCATGCTCACGTTCGACAATCATGCGGGTCGCGACGCTCTGAACCCGTCCGGCGCTGAGCCGGGGCATGACCTTCTTCCAAAGTACGGGGGAGACTTCATAGCCGTACAAGCGGTCGAGGATCCGCCGTGCTTCTTGGGCGTCGACCAGGCGTCGGTCGAGCTCGCGGGGATTGGCAATAGCATGCTCGATGGCCTTGCGCGTGATCTCATGAAACACCATGCGCTTGACCGGGACTTTGGGCTTGAGCACCTCGAGCAAGTGCCATGCGATCGACTCACCCTCGCGATCCTCATCGGTAGCCAGCAGGACTTCTTGGCTCGCTGCGATGAGCTTCTTGAGCTTGGCGATGTGCGAGCGCTTGTCGGGATCGAGGATGTAAAGCGGCCGAAAATCGTTATCCACGTCCACGCCGAGGCGGGCCCAAGACGTTTTTTTGAGCTTGTCGGGGATGTCGCTGGCGCGCTTGGGTAGGTCGCGAATGTGTCCAATCGAGGACTCTACGACGTATTGATCACCTAGAAACGCCGCGATTGTGCGCGCCTTGGCAGGGGACTCGACGATGACGACTGAATTGCCCACAGGGGGCATTGGGTAGGGCGGCGATAGGGGGGCTGTCAAGAGGCAGCACGTTCGACGGGGTACAGAAAGGCCCGTCTGAGGTGAGCACTGAACATACGCTCACCTACATGTAGCATAATGTACGCGTCACTTGGCCAGTTGGTGCTCGGGCGGGTACTGACATGGGGTCTGAGAGGGTCGATCGATGGGCATCGCACAGCAAGTTCGGCAGCGCATTCGGGAGGTGTTGGCAGCACTGGTTGCAGCCGATGAGCTACCTGCTGAAGCAGCAGATGTCGTCTTCAAGGTGGAGCGGCCGAAGCGCGCCGAGCACGGTGACATGGCGACCAACGTGGCCCTGGTGCTGCAGAAGATTGCCAAGCGGCCACCGCGGCAGATAGCTGAGCTGCTGGCGGCGCAGCTGAAAGAAGAGCGTCTCGTCCGCGAGGTAGACATCGCCGGTCCGGGTTTTTTGAATTTGCATCTGCAACCAGGCGCCTTCCAGCGCGTGCTTGCCGACGTGCTGCGCAATCCGAGTGGTTTTGGCCGCGGACCAGCGGCGTCGAAAGGCCGCGTCATGGTCGAGTTCGTCAGCGCCAATCCCACCGGCCCGCTGCTGATCTCCCACGGCCGTGGCGCTTTGGTCGGCGATGCGGTGGCGAGCCTGCTCGAGGCAGCTGGCTACCATGTGAGCCGCGAGTACTACATCAACGATTTTGGCAACCAGGTGCGCTTGTTCGCCGCTTCGGTGCGCGCCGCGGCGCAGGGCCAGCCCCCTCCAGAGGGTGGCTACGGTGGCGGCTATGTCGGAGAGCTGGCGGCCTGGGTACAGTCCAATCAGGCGGAATTGCTCGATGGTGATGACGATGCGCTCAGCCGGGTGTGTATCACGCGCATGCTCGATGGCGTCTCCGATAGCGATCAGCTCGGGGGTATCAAAGCATCTCTGGCGGCGCTCAACGTCAAATTCGACAGTTGGTTCAGCGAGGAGAGCTTGCATCGCTGGGGGCGGGTCGACGCCTGTCTGAACCAGCTCCGCGAGGCAAGCCTGCTCGAAGAACGCGACGGAGCCCTCTTCGTCAAGACCGAGCAGCTTGGTGACGACAAGGATCGTGTCGTCCGCAAGAGCGACGGCGCGTTCACTTACTTCGCCAGTGACATCGCCTACCAGGCGGACAAGTACGCACGCGGTTACGACCGGCTCATCTTGGTGCTCGGAGCCGATCACCATGGTTATGAAGCGCGCTTGCGCGCCGCCATCAAAGGACTGGGCCAGGATGACGACCGCTTCGAGATACTGTTCTTCCAGTTGGTGAGCCTGCTCCGTGACGGCAAGCCCTACAAGATGGGCAAGCGTCTCGGAAACCTCATCACCATCGACGAAGTGCTCGAAGAGATCGATGAGGCCGCCCAGCGTCCTGGGGCGGGCGCCGACGCGCTGCGCTATTTCTATCTATCGCGCCACTTCAACAACACGATCGACATCGATATCGAGCTGGCGAAAAAGAGCTCGCTGGATAACCCCGTGTTCTATCTCCAGATGGGTTACGCGCGACTCTGCTCGATTCAGCGGCGCGCCGAGGAGCTCTTTGGTCTGCAGACGCCAGCTTGTAGCGAGCGGCTTTGCGCTCGGATCGAGCATCCCGACGAACTGGCCATGTTGGGGCATCTTGCTGGTTTTCCCAGGGTCGTGGCCGAAGCAGCGGAAGCGCGCGAGCCCCATCGGGTGGTGTTCTTCCTGCGTGAGCTTTCTCAGAGCTTCCAGAGCTACTTCACCCGTCTCAAGAAAGAGGGAGACGCCATCCTGCCCCTTGGCGCTCAGATGAAGGAAGCCGACTGGGAGCAACGCTGGGACAAGGAAAAGACATTGGCTCGCTTGTTATGGGTGAGGGCCATTCAGATCGTCTACGGCGCCGGTCTGAAACTGCTTGGTATTTCGGCATTGAGCCGAATGGAGCCGCTTGACGATCGCGCGAGCACCGACGAGGAGAGCAAGTGAGTCGATACGAGCAAGACAGCACGGACACTGTGGCGGTTCGGAACTTGGAGCAAATCCAGGAACGCGATCCGGAGTACCAAACGGGACCGTCGAGAATAAGTGCGTTGGTCCTCGCTTCTTTTGGCGGTGCTTGCATCGTCTTCTGCGCGTTGGCGCTGATGCGCTCTACCGATCCGGCCAAGCCCAAGTCCAGCGATCCACTCGGTGATTTGGTTGCTGCCACCGGTCCAGCTTCGACGCCCAAGCGTCAAAAGTTGGAAGCGGGTGATGTGACCTTCCCCGGCGTGCTCACCGACAAGGACAGTCCGACGACTGCGATGGAGGTCGTTCGTGGGCGCGGCGCTGCGGCTCGCGGACCCACTGTTCTGCAGCCCGCCGCGGCTGGCTTGCTGCCCGACCGTCCGCCTCCGGCCACCGACCGCTTGCCGGTGGTGCCGCTGCCTGCTCAGGATTTGGTGGGTCGTGCTCAGGTCAAAGTGGCGCCCACGGACAGCTTGCGCAACATCGCCAACCAGGCTGCCCGCGAGCCTGAGGATGGCAACATGGTCGAGTCGGGGCGGCCCGGAGGCTATCAGCTCCAGGTCAGCTCCTTCAAGGAAATGGCTGACGCAGAAGGGTTCGCGGTCGCCTTGCGGCGCCGAGGACACAAGGCGCACGTAGAAAAGGCTCACGTCAAAGGGCGCGGGTTGTGGCACCGGGTCCGCATTGGCCCCTTCCGCTACAAGCGTTCGGCGGAGATCTACCGCCAGGACTTCGAGGCGAAAGAGCGCTTGGTGACCTTCGTGGTCAAGCCCCCGAAGACCCGGGTGCGTATCAGTCTCGCCGACAGCAGCGAGTAGCCCACGACACGAACAGCGGCCATGGCTGGTCGTGGCGGAGAGGGCGGCGCAGTGGTCTTTTCGCGCCTCATGCTGCTAGTGTCGCCGCTAGATGGAGCTGCCCGAAGGCTCAGTGATCGGCGGCAAGTACCGCATCGTTCGCCTGCTCGGCAAAGGCGGGATGGGATCGGTCTACGAGGGGCAGCCCACATCAGGAGCGACAGCAGTCGCCATCAAGGTGCTTCATGCCCACCTCGCCGATGACCAGCGCAGCTTGGCGCGCTTCGAGCGAGAAGCACAGGCTGCAGGGCGGATTGGCTCAGCACACATCGTGCAGGTGCTCGACGTCGGCAAGCTACGAGACGGCAGTCCTTACATGGTCATGGAGCTGTGTATCGGCGAGACCCTCCGGCGGCGTATCAAGCGCTGCGGCGCGATGTCCCCAGAAGCACTGTTGCCGCTCGTCTCGCAATTGCTCGACGGGCTGCATGTTGCTCATCAAGCCGGCATCATCCATCGCGATCTCAAGCCCGACAACGTGTTCTTGTCGGCTGGCGCGCCCGGCCGCCCAGCCGACTTCGTCAAAATCCTCGACTTTGGTGTCTCCAAGCTCCTCGGAGGCAGTACGAGCGAGGCCTTGACCCAAACCGGCGACATGCTCGGTACGCCGTACTTCATGGCTCCCGAGCAGGCCAAAGGGGAGCGAGGGATCGACCATCGAGTCGACCTGTATTCGGTGGGGGTGTTGCTCTATCGGGCCCTCGCTGGTCGCTACCCGTTCAAAGGTGCAAACGCCGCCGAGCTGTTCATCAACGTGCTCACCCAACAACCGCCGGATCTGTGCTCGGTGGCGGCAGGCGTCGATGCCGAAGTTGCTCGGATCGTGCATCGCGCGATGGCACGTGAGGCTGCCGACCGGCACCCCAGTGCCGCTGCCCTGGCCGCCGATCTCCGCAGCTGGCGGTCTGGCGTTGGCGCCCCGAGCAAGGCCGATCCCGCGGCGCCGGCTTCCCGCCCCGCGCTCATCGACCCCGTGGAGCAGGCGGGCGGGCCGCAAGCGACCGTTGCGCTGGT
>CAZRGL010000622.1:6052-6315 GCA_964599485.1 uncultured Polyangiaceae bacterium | reverse complement strand
CGGCAACCCTCCCTGGGTGCTCTACGCGGGGAAGGGCAAGGCGCCCATCGATCCGCAGGAGGAGGCGGTGCTGAAGCAGCTCTACGGGCGCGCCGCACGAACGCTCTCGACCCATGGGGCCTTCGCATGTCAGGCTGGCCGACTAGTGCGGCCGCGCGGACGTATCGGCCTCGTGCTACCGACGTCTATGGTCGACGCCTCGCGCTACAGCGAAACCAGAGCCGGGCACGTTGTGCTCTGCGAGGTGGAACGCGCTCTTCCAT
>CAZRGL010000622.1:0-6020 GCA_964599485.1 uncultured Polyangiaceae bacterium | reverse complement strand
GCGAGGACGCCTTCCCAGGCGTCTTCCAACCGTCTTTCGGGCTCTTCTCGACGCGGCGCATCGAGCCGAGTTCTCGCGGCGAGGTGACAGGCAGCGCGTGGGACCTTCACCAGCCCGGCCTCGACCCACGTGTGCGCGCACTGTTGCACAAGCTCGGCAGACAACCCAAGCTGCCGCCCAAGATATTCGGTGAGAGGGGCTACCGCTCGAGCAGAGGTCAACTGGGCGTAATGTTCGTCAAGACCAAGGCACCCGAGGTGCCCTTCACGGCGCCGCTCTACGAAGGAACCAGCGTTCGCGAATTCGAACCAATTGAACGACATCCGCCGCAGGGACAAATGGTCGCCCGTGGCTGTCTTCATCCGCCAGACGGCAAGGTACCCCATCGCCTGTCGGTCTCCGGGCAGGGCATTCCGCAACTCCATCCTCGCGGGCTTCACCGACGCGACGTACACCCCTGCCTTCCTGCTGAGCTACCTCAACTCTGCGCCGGTTCGTTGGTTCCACTTTCATGCGCAGCGCGACGCCCAGCAAGGCATGCCGCAGGTGAAGATCAGTCACCTGCGCGCCTTGCCTGCCCCCGCTCCGCAGCTCGTATCCGCACTCGCCGCCGTCGGTCACGAGCTGGGCCAGCGGGGCACCGGGATCACCCGAACAGAGCGGGACAACCTCGATGCCCTGGCGTGCCGCGCGTTCGAGCTCACCAACGTTGAGGCGGCCTTCGTCGTGGCTTGGGCCCGAGACAATCCTCCGCCCGCTCAGCGCAGGGCCAAGGTCGACGAATCGCCCTCAGATGGTCCATCAGATACGCCTCCACGGGCGCTCCCAACAGACACCAAGGGAGCTGGTGGCTGAACATAGAGCGAGCAGATGGGACTGCCAGGTGACGCGACACTTGAGCCCAGAGCCTCAGCGATCGATCGTGCAAGCAACATGGCGAACGGGACCGGTGCCGGAGGGCGGAGTTTCGAAACCAGCGCATCGGTGCGCGCCCAGCTCATCAAGGCCCTTCGCGCCGATCTCATCGGGCCGTTCGCCGAAGCGGGCCACGCGGACCAAGAGGAAGTCTGGGATCTCGCACCGTCGAAGCGATACCTCTGCGGCTTCCTCGTGCCGAACGAGCAACCGCAACTGCAGCCCGACGACGAAGAGGACGATCCCACCGACGAAGAGCTTCTCGAGGCGGGCGATGATCCCGGCGAGGAGTCGCAGAACGATCCCCAGGCGAAGCGTCGGCCGTTGCTGCCGTCCTCGATGGGGATGAGTGTACTGCTGCACCCGGGGGAGCCGAACTCCGTCACGGTCAGCGTCTCCTACGCCGACTACATCCCCGAGGAGCAAGAGCCGGAGCTCGATCAAGATGGGAAGAAGAAGCGAGGTCGTCCGCCCATTCACTGGCGGCGGGTCGCGCAAGGTCCGATCGAGATGACAGGCGCTTTGAATGCCAGTCTGGAGAGCGAGGGCGGAATCCCCGTCGGCGACTCGGGCTTGCGAATACACGGTCACCTCGACACCACCGGCTCCATCGAGGGGCTGCCTGAGGGCGCGCGAGCGCTTTCATTGTTCGTCGTCAACGCGCGCACACCATCACCTGACAAACGGCTACGCGATGGAACCTACGTGTTTCAGACCTGTCTCGAGGTTCGCCACCACCGAGGACTTATCGCTCGGCCCGATCTCGCCGGGCAGGCGGCGGATCTCTGGGACGACCAAGTAATGGACTTGCAGTTCCGCGACGCGCTGAGCTTCGCGTCCGGCCACGGCGTCGCCGTGGTGCCAATCGTCGAAGAAGGCGAGGTTATCGGTGCGCGGACCGAGTGGGTTCCAGAAGCCAAGGTGAAGCGAGTCACCGTAGGGCTGGCCAAGGACGTCGAGGTTGGTATGAGGAGCTTGGCCGAACTCGACTCGGACCAGGCCGTACGTGCAGCGTTGGCGGGTATTCCGAAACAGTACGGCGAGTGGCTCGACAACGAGAGCAAACGCCTCGACACGTTGAACGACACTCGCCGCGGCGTGGCGACGCAGGTCCAGTTTCGAGCGAGACAAGCACGGGACCGCATTCAGGAAGGCATCGAATTGTTGGCAGCCAACGCGCAGGCGCGGGAGGCGTTTGCGATTGCCAACCGGGCCATGGCTCTCGCCGCTCGTCAGCGCATGGGCATCAATGACCCTCGGTGGCGCCTCTTTCAGTTGGCGTTCGTGCTGTTGAATCTGCCCGCCATCGTCGATCCGACCCATGACGACCGAGATACCGTCGAGCTCATCTTCTTCCCCACCGGTGGTGGCAAGACGGAAGCCTACCTGGGAGTGATCGCTTTCACCCTGATCTGGCGGCGGCTAACCGGTGCGAAGCGACCGGACAAGGGCCTCGGGGTCGCCGTGTTGTTGCGCTACACGCTGCGCTTGTTGACGCTCGACCAGCTCGGGCGCGCGGCTACATTGATCTGCGCGCTCGAAATGCTGCGCAAAGACAACCCGTCCCTAGGAGATGTGCGCTTCTCCGTCGGGCTATGGGTCGGCAAGTCGGCAACCGCCAACCGCCTCACAAACGTCGCCAGGCAGGTGAGCGACTACAAGAATCGGGCGACGAACATGTCGCCGTTTCCGCTGCCGATCTGTCCGTGGTGTGGCAAGGACATCGGCTCTGCTGGCATGCGGCTCAAGCCGAACCAGAAGAACGCCATCAGCATCGAGGTCGGTTGTAGCGACTTCAGGTGTGCCTTCAGTCTGCGCAATGGAGCGTTGCCGGTCGTCTTCGTAGACGAGCAGGTCTACCGGGAACTGCCCTCTTTCCTCGTCGCCACCGTCGACAAGTTCGCGATGTTGCCCTGGCGCGGCGAGAGCGGCGGCCTGTTCGGTCAGGCTACCCAGCGCATAGGCCGCTACTTCATCGGGCCGTGCACACCTCGACCCAAGCTGCTCAAGGGCGATGCCGAAGCTCTGCCCGAGGGGCTTCGCCCGCCGGATCTCGTCGTGCAAGACGAGCTGCATCTCATCTCGGGACCGTTGGGCACCATGGTGGGTCTCTATGAGACGGCAATTGAGAGCCTCGCGTGTCGCCAGTTATCCGATGGAACCATCATCAAGCCGAAGGTCATCGCCTCCACCGCTACCGTGAAGCGCGCGGTTCAACAGATCCAAGCTCTGTACGGTCGCGAGTACATGGCGATGTTTCCGCCACCCGGCATCGACGATTCGGAGTCGTTCTTTGCCCCCGTCGACAAGAAGGCCAACGGCCGAATCTACTTGGGCGTCGGCGCGGCCGGTCGATCTTCGAAAGCCGTGCTGGTGACCGTCTACACGGCTCTGCTCGCTGCTGGGCAGGCGCGTGTCGATGCGGGCGGCAAACCCGGCCAGGCCGGTGATCCGTATATGACGCTCGTCGGCTACTTCAACAACCTACGCGAGCTCGGCGGGATGCGACGGCTGGTCGAGGATCTGATCCGCGCCCGGGTGGCGACACGAGGCGATCTCAAGCCGCTCGGAGTCGAACAGAACCCATGGTTGGCCAACCGCGACCTGACAATCCAACCGGTCGAGCTCACCAGTCGAGAGAACACCAGCGCCATCTCGAAGACCAAGGACCGCCTCGGCAAGCGCTACCTCGAGGATGGCTTCATCCCGACGGTCTTGGCCTCGAACATGATCTCGGTCGGTATCGACATCGACCGCATCGGGCTGATGGTGGTCGCCGGTCAGCCAAAGTCGACCAGCGAGTACATTCAGGCGTCGAGCCGTGTCGGCCGGGACGACGACCGGCCTGGCCTCGTGGTGACTTGCTACAACCTCAACAAGCCGCGTGACCGCTCCCATTACGAACACTTCAAGGACTACCACGAGTCCTTCTATCGGCACGTGGAGGCGACCAGCGTTACCCCCTTCTCGGGCCCCGCGCTCGAGCGTGGACTTGCCGGATGCATCATTGCAATGGCCCGACACACCGACGTCAGCATGGCGCCATCGAATGCTGCGATGGATCTCGACGCCAAGGCAGTGGCGGAGGGAGCTGTTGTCCAAGCTCTGTTGGATCGCGCGACGTCACAACCGAACTTGAGCGGCGACATCGACGAGGTTGAGAAGCAGCTGCGAATCCAGGCTCGTAATGTGATCGATCGCTGGGCCACGCTTATCGCCGAGGCCAAGGCGGGCGGTGCCCAGCGCTGCTACTCGCCGTACGATCTCGAACGAACGGGCGTGCCGCTTCTACACACCGCCCTGGACGAGAAGCTCTCGCGCCAGCGCAACATGGGCGACAGCGGGCGCTTCGTGGCTCCGACATCGATGCGTGACGTCGAGCCGACTGTGCATCTTTGGCTCAAGCCCGCGGGATGGAAGGCTGGGATGAGGCGATGAGCAAGTGGGTGAAGCGCGGCAGCAAGGCGTCGCGAGTGAAGGCCGACGGCGAAGTTCGGCGCAGTCAGGCGATCCGGACCTATGGCGCTGGCTCGCTAACGGATCTGCTGGCCCACTCGGTGTTGATGGGCGGGCTCGACTTCTGGAAGTTCGGCACGGAGGGTGCCGTTGCCATCACCGAGCGTCGATTGCAGGCGACCGTCACATCGATGCTCAACCGGCTCGACGAGCCCATGCTTTTGTCCACCGACAAGCCGTTTGTACATCCCCCGGCCGGGCTGGATGGGGAACCGCAACGCAGCAACGGCGTCGATGTGTTCGAGTTCCCGCAGTGGTTCGTATGTCAGAACAGCGGCTGCCGCGCCCTCGTCAAAGCCCCGCAAGGGCTCGAGCTCAAGAACGAACGCTGGCAGCATTATTGCGACTCGCGCAAGTACAGTCCCGCGGTTCCGGTGCGCTTCGTGCTCGCCTGCAAGAACGGCCACCTTGACGAGATGCCGTGGATTCACTTCGTCCACGAGGGAAACCAAAAGAAACGGTGCGCGAGCCCCAGCCTCCGTCTCATCGAAGGCAAGACGGGTGACTTCAGCGAGGTCATCGTCCGGTGTGCGTGTGGTCTGTGGCGATACCTTGCCTTCGCACGGGCTGAAGAGGCCAACCCACCATGCAGGGGCTATCGGCCCTGGCTCGGGCCCGAAGCCCAAGAGGAGTGCGATCAACGCCCGCGACTACTCATGCGGGGCGCAAGCAATTCCTACTTCTCCCAGGTCGTCAGCGCCCTCAGCATCCCGGAGTCGGACTCGGCCCTGATCAACACGGCGCGCGATCTGATGGATGTTCTGACGAATGCAACGAAAGAGACACTCCCCACGCTCCGGAAGGTGATCGACAAGCTGGCCTCGTTAGGTGACGCGAGCGATGCCGACGTGCTGGCGGCGGTCGAAGCGATCAAGAACCCCGAGGAGGTGGAGCAGGTGCCCCTGCGCACAGCCGAGTACTTGCAGCTCACCAGCCAGCCAATCTACCGGACCGGTGTACTCCCCCAGCCCGACGACAACTTCTTCGCGCGTCGCTACAAGCCCCCCGCCGGCCTACCGCCAGGGATCGGTCAAATCGTCATTGCTCCAAGGCTACGAGAAGTGGCCGTTCAAGTCGGCTTCACCCGCCTCGAGGCACCAACCGCCAATCTCCAAGGCGAGTACGACTTGCAGGTCACCACGTGCAAACTCGGGCTCAACACCGACTGGCTCCCAGCATCGGAGATTTGGGGAGAAGGAGTGTTCATTCAGCTCGACGACGAAGCCATCCTCGCTTGGGAGGATCGCAAGGCCGTGCAGGAGCGGGGCAAGGTACTGCTTGCGGGCTACGATCGCTGGAAGTCGAGCCGCTCCAATGCGCCCGACTTCCCAGGGCTGCGGTTCTATCTGCTGCACTCGCTCTCGCACATGCTCATCAACGCCATCGCTGTCGAGTGCGGGTACAGCGCCGCTGCACTGAGCGAGCGAATCTACTGTGCACCCCGCAACGACGAAGTGCCCATGGCGGCCATCCTGATCAGCACCGGCACGCCCGGCACGGAAGGAACCCTGGGAGGACTGGTCGAGCAGGGCAAGAACATCTTCGAGCACCTCCAGCGGGCCTACGACATGGGCCGCCTCTGCTCGAAC
>CAZRGL010000621.1:0-6315 GCA_964599485.1 uncultured Polyangiaceae bacterium | reverse complement strand
AGGCGTGATTGCTTCGTGCTCTCAGGGGGCGTAGATCGCCTGGCCATGGAAGCCAAGCTGCAGAGTGAACGTCAACTGTTGGATTGTGCCCAACGGCACCTGTTGGGCAACTATCGACCGGCCAAGATGATTCTGTCTCGAGGTCGTGGTTGCGAGCTGTTCGACACCGAAGGCCGCCGCTACCTGGACTTCTGCGCAGGGGTAGCTGTTTGTTGCTTGGGGCATGGTCATCCGGCTCTGGTGAAGGTGATCCAAGAGCAAGCCGCCGAGCTCATGCACGTGTCGAACTACTTCTACAGCCTGCAGAATGTGAAGTTTGTCGAAGAGCTGTGTGCGGCGACTGGGTTCGACCGGGCGTTTTGCTGCAACTCGGGGGCCGAAGCCAATGAGGCGCTCCTCAAGCTCGTGCGGCAGCATTTCTATCAGCAGGGTAAGAAGGACCGCTGGCGGATCATTGCTTTTGAGCGGTCTTTTCACGGCCGCACGATGGGGGCGTTGGCCCTGACCGGCAATCCTACCTACCAGGAGGGCTTTGGCCCCGCCTTGCAAGGCGTACAGCACGTGCCTTTTGGTGATCTAGACGCCGTCGCCGCGCTCATGGGTCCAGAGGTTGCAGCAATCCACGTAGAGCCAGTGCAAGGCGAGGGCGGGGTGCTGCCGCCTCCAGAGGGTTTTCATCAGAGTTTGCGGTCACTTTGCGACGAGCATGGGGCCTTGCTGGTATTCGACGAAGTCCAAGTGGGTATGGGGCGCACCGGCAAGCTGCTCGGCGCTGACCATTTCGGGGTGAAGGCCGACGCTATTGCGCTGGCCAAGGGGCTCGGCGGGGGCTTCCCCATGGGGGTCATGTTGCTTCGTGAGCACTTGGCTGGTGCGTTGCCGCCTGGCAAGCACGGTTCGACCTTCGGCGGAAGCCCACTTTCGTCAGCAGTGGGGCGCACGGTTCTGCGGGTCTTGCACGAAGAGAAGCTCATCGAGCGCGCCGCCGAACAAGGCGAGCGACTGAGCGCTGGTTTGGCCAAGGTCGCTGCTGCTCACCCGAAGCTCTGCACTGGGGAGCGCGGGCTCGGCTTGCTACGAGCCATCACCCTCACCGATCAGATTCTGGCGCGGGACGTGCTCGGGCCGGCCCGCGACAATGGGCTGCTCGTGACCGCTGCAGGGCCGCGTGCTGTTCGCTTCACGCCGCCTTTGGTCGTGAGCGAAGCGGAGATCGCCGAGGCTGTCGAGCGCATAGACGCCACGCTGACGAAGCTTGAATCCGAGGCTGGTTGACCCGAGATGTTGAGTGACGCGCCGGCTGGTCCGAGCGGCGGAGCAGTGGTTTGCTCCGCGTGCGGCGCTCAGATCGACCCACTGCGCGCGGGCCACGTCGCCATCTTCGACGCGGCGTTCCACTATTTCTGCAACTACTCCCTGTGCCGCGCACGCTTTCTAGCCGCCGCACGACAAGCGCCCCCGGACGAGCGGACGAGCGGGCGAGGGGGTCCTGACCTCGACCAGGGGCGGCTCAGCGAAACGGCTCGAAAGGGCGCAGCGGCCGCGAGCATCGCTACGCCGTTGACGGAACCGGTACGTGGAGCCGAACGCTTCTTGGGCGCATCAACCGTTCCCGAGCCCATGCGCCTCGACGAGCATGCCGACCTGATCGAGCCTGTCGTCCAGCCGGTGCTGAGCGACGAAATGCCAGCGGAGGGGCCATCGGCCCGGCGCGAAGTGAGCATGTTGCTCGTGGCCCTGACGCTCATCGCCGCTGTCTTGAGTCTTGCTCTCGAGCTGGGTGAAAACGGACGTTTGGTGCGGGTGGCCAGGGTGGTGTTGCTGCTCGTGGGAAGCCTGGCTCTGTTTGGAGGAGCCATCACCCGCCGCTCGTCTCCAGCAATGCCCCATTGGTTGGTCGCAGTCGCTGCGCCCCTGTTTGCCACCGTCGTAGCGATGTGGGCGCTGCTTGCGGGTAGCGCGACGCAAAGCGCACGGGCGAGCTTTTTGGCGGCTATCGTGGTGGGTGTCGCCGCCCTGAACTCTTGGCTCGTGCAGATCGTACGCCAACCAGTTCGAGCGGGTCGGCGCTGGGTTCAAGCACAACTAAACGTGCCCGGACGACGCATGAACGAAGGAGCCGGGCCAGCTTCACGGGCGTTGAGCTTCGACATCCAGGCTGGTGATACTGTGCTGGTCGAGCCCGAGGAAATCGTTCCAGTCGATCTGGAAGTGCTCGAGGGCGACGTGGAGGTGCATCCTTGGATTGGCGCAACGACGCGTGTTCGCCGCAGCGAGTCCGACTTCGTGGTGGCAGGTAGCCGGGTGGTTCAAGGACAGCTGCGTGGTCGCTGCACCCGCGTGGGGCGGGAGCGGGCGCTGGCCCGGCCGTTGCTGTGCGATACGCGCCGCGCTGACATCCATGCTGACGTGCCGAAGCTTGCACGCGCGATTGCGCAGCGCTGGGCTTTCTTGATCGCGGTCGTCGCCGGGGTGGTATTTGCGCTGCTCGACTGGGGGCCGATCGATGTGGCCATGGTTGCCGTTGCAGTCTACGCCGCGGTGGGCAATCTCGTGGTGGGCGGCTTGGCGAGCCTGGTGGTTGCACGGGGAGTCCAGGCAGCGCTCAGCAGGGGTGTCGTCTACAACGACGCGTCAGCGTGGGAGCGCTCTGCGAAGGTCAGTGGGGCGGTTTTTTGTGCGCGCGGAACCTTGGTGCGCGGCGAGCCCGAATTGGCGGAGATCGAGGTCATCAGTCGTCGTGGGAGCAACGGCCCCACTTCAGATGAAGTGCTCACGCTGGCCGCGAGCGCCCTGGCGGCGCAGCGAGCGCCCGTTGCCGTCGCGCTACGACGGGCGGCGCGCGACCGTGGCCTCAGCCTGAACGCTGTGCGCAACCCGCGGAGCTACCCCGGCTTGGGGGTTCACGCCGTGGCGGGTAATGGTGAGCCGGTGTGCGTGGGCTCCCGCGGCCTGATGCTCCAGCGGCGAATCTCGGTAGCTGTTGCCGAGCAGACTATCTACGAGCTCGAGTCATCAGGTCGCACCGTGGTTCTGGTCGCGAGGGCAGGACGGCTTTGCGGCGTGCTCGCCCTACAAGATGGTCTGCGTTCTGGAGCGCGTGCAGCGGTGCAACATTTGCTCGACGCGAAGATCGAGCCGATTCTGATGTCACTCGACACACGGGAGACCTGCGAGGCACTGGGCATGGCCCTCGATATCGATCATCTGCGCCCCGAGACCTTTGCCGATGAGCGTGCTGCGGCGATCGATCGGATCAAGGAAGCGGGGGCTACCGTTGCTGTGCTCGGGCACTCGCCTCACGATGACGAAGCGCTGTTGGCTGCGGACGTTTCAATCGTCTTGTCGTCAGCTGGCCGCGGTAGCGATGATGCCTCGGTATCGTTGGTCAGTGATGATGTACGTGATGCGGCGCTAGCACTAGCGCTCGCGCACCGCGGCAGGGCGCGCGCCGTGTTGATTCTGGCGCTGGTGCTGGTGCCAGCTGCATTCGGAACGCTGGTGGTCACCGCCGGCTTGTTGCCTCCGGAATACGCCCCGCTGGCTCAGCTCGTCGGCGCCGTTGCCGCTGTGTTTCAGTTGCGCAGCTACGACCGCGCCCCGTAGCCGCGGCTCACTTCTTGCCGAGCCCATGCTTGTGCACCAACCGGCCGAGGTAGCTGCGGTCCAAACCAGCGATCTGCGCGGCCAAGGTTTGGTTGCCGCGCGTGTGGTCCAAGAGCTCTGTGAGGTAGACACGTGTGAAGGCCTCGACGAGCTCGTCTTTCTGCGCAGCGTAGCTCGAGCTCAGGTCGACTTTTTCGGCTAGCGCTAGTCCCAGCGTTGCTTTCTTGGAGCGGGTCGTCTCGGGAATGACGCCCAGCGCAGCGTAGACTTGTATCGCGTTGCGAAGCTCGCGCACGTTGCCTGGCCAGGATCGTGACCGCAGTTGGTTGAGGACCTCGCTCGGAACCGGATCGATGTCGAGCTCGGAGGCGAAGCGCTGCGCCAGTGCTTCGACGTCGGCCGTACGTTCACGTAGGGCCGGCACGCGCAACGTAACCACAGCGAGGCGGTAGAAGAGGTCCTCGCGGAAGCGGCCCTCAGTCAGCTCTCGTTGCAAGTCGCGGTTTGTCGCTGCGATCACCCGCACCTTTACCTTGCGTGGCTGCGGGCTGCCGAGCGGTTGCACCTCCCAAGCCTCCAGTGCGCGAAGCAGCATGGGCTGCACTTGCAGAGGAAGCTCGCCGATCTCATCGAGGAACAAGCTGCCGCCGTCGGCTGCTTCGAAGGCACCTCTTCGATCGGCAATAGCGCCGGTGAAAGCACCTTTTTGGTGGCCGAACAACTCGCTGGCGATGAGGTTGGAGGGTATCGCGCCGCAGTTGACTACGACGATGGGCCCGTTGGCAACGCGGCTGTAGTGGTGCAAGGCTTGGGCAACGAGCTCCTTGCCCACGCCGCTCTCTCCCTCCACCAGCACGGTGGCCAGCGAGCCCTCGAGACGACTGAGCTGCCCAAAAAGCTGCTGCATCGGTTGTGCGATGCCGATCATGTCGCCGTAGCTGTCACCCTCGAAGCTGCGGTTGCCACGCAGGGCATCGCGGTCAGCTTCGATGCTCAGCGTGGCCTCGCCGAGTTGCAGACGCGCGCCCAGCCCGAGCACCATACGCTCGACCCGCTGGCCCATGTAGAAGGTGCCGTTGTGGCTGTCGAGGTCGCGCACCGCCACACCCTCAGGCACCAGGGCGAGCTCGAGATGATTGCGCGATACGGTCTCCTCGGGGATCACCAGCTCGCAATCGTCAGCGGACCCCACCGTGCAGCGGCCGACCTCGAGTCGATAGGGCGCCACTGGTAGCGTGGTGGAGCTTACCCGAAGCACAGCGCCGAGCGGCGCACAGGGGGCGGCCCGCGCCAGTGTCGCTGTTGTTTGTGGGCCCTGTCGTCGGGCTTTTTTTTCCTTCGCCGAATCGCTCATCGCTGTTGCGTCGTAGCGCAGCGCCAACTGTAGCGTTGGCGTGCTCGGCAGTACAGCGGTGGCCCGACCGATGCGTGTCAATGGGTCGCGCCACGGCCTGTGTTACGGGCGCCGCTCAGCCAAGCTTGGATGGCTCGGTAACAACCCAGCAGGAGCGTCAGCGAGCGCGTCGAGCGCTGCCTACCATTGGAAGCGAGCCCCCAGATCGCTGACCACCGCGAGCCGCGTGTCGAGCCGGGAAAAGTCGATGAAGTGGTAATGGATGACATCTGCCTTGGCATTGATTTCCCAATTGTCGTTGTACCAGCCGAGCTTGATGCCGCCGCCGATGTCCCAGAAATTCGACAGCTCGCGGTCGACGCTCATGAACTGCATGGGCTCGTCGTAGTGCTCACGCCAAAAATCGGTCGAGCCCTGGTAGTAGCCGCGCGCCCGTACCCGTGCATCGAAGTGATCGAACAAGTCCAGGCGCAGCGCGGCGGTCATCGTATGGGCGAGCACGCCCCAGCTGTCGGCGTAGAAGCGGTAGCTAGCCTCCAAGCCCACTCCCTTGGTGAGGTAGCGCAGAGCAGTCGCTGTGATGGCGTGTCGGAAGCGCTCGTCTGGGTGTTGTTCGAGGAAACTGTAGAGCCCGTTGCGGGTCGTCACGTAGCGGTAAGGACTCGACTGCCAGCCTTTGGCGTATTGGAAGGTATAGGACAGCCCGACCAGTGATTTCTTGTCGAGGACTTGTGTGAGCCCCAACTCGGCGCTGTGATTGTCGGCACGCTGCTCGAAGTTCGGATCGCCCGCGCGACCAACCCGGTTGTAGCTGAAGGCGTAGGCGACGCTCAGCCTGGTGTTGCGCTGCAACAGATCGAGGCCGTAGTTGATCGAGGGCGCGTAGCTCAGCCAGTCGTTCTCGGCAGAGCGCACGAAGGCGAGCGTGAGGTCCATTTCGGGGGTGATGAGCCAACCTGCTTTGGCGCCTACCTCCACCCGAATCTCCTCGAAGCGGTCGGTCGCGGCCGACACGACGTCGACGCTTGCGGTGCTGACGACATCGATCAGGGCGTGCACACCAACCCGTGTCCGGGCAGGCAACGCGACCTTGCCGTCGACCAGCGAAGTGTAGATCTGGGTGGCGTCGTCATCGGCGTAGACGCCGCCTCTGAGGGTTACTTCGCCCTTGCCGGGGTCCTTGCTGGGATCTTGGGCGCTGGCGTTGACGACTACCAAGAGCGCGCACGCCAAGGCCAAACAACAGACGTGATATCGACGCCTCCTGAGCCGGGCCGAGGTCAATTGCAGCCGCATCCGCCCCCGCTCACTCCACCGCCTCCGATGGCAGCTTCACGGTACTCGTGGACATGGCC
>CAZRGL010000620.1:0-6359 GCA_964599485.1 uncultured Polyangiaceae bacterium | reverse complement strand
GGAGCTGGTAGTCGCGATGGCTCACGCGCGCCCAAACACGCACCAGCTCGGTGGATGCCTCGATGTAGAGCCCGCCATGTCTGGGGTGGTTTTGCAGCGCTTCGAGCGAGCTGAAGAAACGCGGCTTTTCGATGTAGGGGCCGCCGTCTTCGGGGCAGAAGACGTCGCAGTTGCCGCAGTCGTTGCAGAAGTCCGCGAAATTGGCGAACTGGTGACCCCGCTCGATGACGAAGGCCTCGCCTGGGCGTTGCTCGATGCGGCCGTCGGCGCTGACGAACGCTTCCTCAGCAAAGGTGCTGGTGGCCTGGATCTGGTAGCCGAAATTAGCGTCGTTGGGGCATACCGGTACGCACTTGTCGCAGCTGATGCAGTCGAACAAGACCAGCTCCGAGCCAATCTTGCGCGGCACTGCGGCGTTCTTGGCTTGTGTGTAGCGCGGCTCAGCCATGATTCGGTCGACGACGACGCGCATGTTGGACAGCGAGGCTTCGTGGACATCCTCGATGCCGCGATCGGCAGCGCCTTCGGCCGTGACAATGTACCTGTCGATGTCCGTTACCTCGAGCTTGCGCATCCGTTTCTCGAGGTTGCCGAGGTACTTGAACAAGCGCCCGTAGCCGCCGGGACGTAGCAAGTCGGTGCAGGTCGTCACAGGCGTCAGTCCGCAGCTGACCGCGTCGGCGAAATTGCGCGCGTCGATCCCTGCCGAGTAGCTGATGGGGAAGGCTGCGCCGACGGCCTCGCGAAAGCGAAGGGCCAAGCTCATGGCGATGGGCAGCAGCGGCTGGCCCGACATGTACATGCGATCCTCGCTGGGGAACATGCGGCGGTGGTTCTTGACGACCAGCGTGTTGGTGAACTTGGCGCCGAGCGTGCGGTTGTGCTCGCCGGCCAGTTTCTGAAGCCGGCCCACCATGGCGACGGCCTGATCGAATTGCAGATCGGCCGCGAACTCCTCTTCGATGGGCACGATGTCGCGATAGCCCAGCCGCTCGTTCAAGATGGAGCAGACTTGCTCGTAGCCCAACAAAGTCGGGTTCATCTTGATGATGACGTGCAGGCCCAAGTCGCAGAGCAGATAGCGACAAATCGATTCGATCTCGTCGGCCGGACAGCCATGAAAAGTGCTCAGCGTCACGCAATCGGACAAACAGCTGCCCATCTCGACGTCGCGGTAGGCAGCAAGATCGCCCTTCAGCTCGCCGCGTAGTGCCTCGATGGTGCTGCTGGCATCCTTCATGCCGCGCATGAAGTCGCTCACTTTGGAGGAGCGAATGCCTTCCAGATCGTAGCCTACCGACATGTCCAGCAAGGTGCGGGGCCGCTGGTTGCCCAGCGTTTCGCCAACAGCAGAGTGCTGCAGGATGTGCAGCAACATCCACGCCTTGGTGTACTCCTCGAGGCTTTGGCCGACCTTGAGCTCTTGGGACCATTCGACGTTGAAGCCGACGTTGGTTGCGTCGATACAGGGACGGGGGATCTCGAGTGCGTCGTTGATCTGTACCGTCTTGAGCTCGATGATGCGGCTGCCTCCGAGCCAGCTCAGCACGATGTTCTGGGCGAGCTGGCTGTGCGGTCCGGCCGCAGGACCAAGTGGGGTCGAGGCCGTTTCGCCGTGGAAGCGCACAGCGAGATCGAGCTCAGCGTCGCCTCGGTGCCATTTGCGGGTTGGCAGATCGAACACTGCTTTTTGGTGCTCGTGCTCTACGAGGGCGCGCCGCAGCAGATCGGCGAGCGCCATGGGGACAAGCTCACTCATTTGGAACGAGTTGTACCATGATAGAGTCGCCCGTCATGCCCACAGAGCGCACAGAGCAGCAGATGCCCATGGTGCGCTTCGTGCTCAACGGCCAGCCGCAGGCAATCGTGGTTGCCGAGGGCGAGACTTTGCTCGAGACCTTGCGCGAGCGTTTTGGGCTGACCAGCCTCAAGGATGGTTGCAGCCCGCAAGGGCAATGCGGCTGCTGTTTGGTGCAGATCGACGGCCGCGCGCTCACTTCGTGCACCATGACGACTCATGCCGTCGACGGTAAGGAGGTTGTCACGCTCGAGGGGCTAGAGGAGCCAGAGCGCCGCATGTTGGCGCGCTGTTTCGTCGCCGCTGGCGGCGTTCAGTGTGGCTTCTGCATTCCAGGCTTCGTGGCCCGCACCTCGGTGCTGTTGCGGCGCCATCCCGAGCCCACCCGCGAGCAGATCAAGAAACAACTCGGCAGTCACCTCTGCCGCTGCACGGGTTATGCAAAAATTGTCGATGCCGTCGAGCTCGCCGCCAAGGTCACGCGAGGCGAGCTGCCACTGCCCGAAGCCGAGGCTGAGGTCGCTGTCGGACGCTGCCCGCCGCGCTATCTCGGCGAGCGTTACGCGCTTGGTCAGGAGCCATTCGTTGCCGATCTGAACGCCCCGGGGATGCTCCACGGAGCGCTACGTTTGGTCGATCATCCACGAGCCTGCCTGGCCCGAGTCGATCTGTCTCGTGCACGAGCCTTGCCGGGGGTCGAACGCATCGTCACCGCTGCTGATGTGCGCGGCGCGCGGCGCTATGGCTTGGGGGAGCAAGACTGGCCGAGCTTCTTGGCGGTCGGTGAGATCAGCTGTTACGTCGGCGATGTGGTGGCGGCGGTGGCAGCCGTCGATCGGCGCACGGCCCGGCAGGCCGCAGCGCTCATCGAGGTTGCTTATGACGAGGTGTTGGAGCCAATCACCGATCCTTTTGCCGCGCTGCAACCAGCGGCTCCTTCGGTTCACCCCGAACGCGACAACTTGCTCAGCACGACTGCGTATGATCGCGGCGGCGATGTGGGCGCAGCTCTTTCGAGTAGCGCCCACCGTGTGCAGCAGCGATTCGTCACCCAGACCATCGAGCATCTCTATCTCGAGCCGGAGGCCTGCTTGGTCGTTGTCGACGAGGCCGGCGAGCTGCAGATCTACAGCCAGGGTCAGGGCATCTACAACGATCGCCAGCAGCTCAGCAAAGCGCTGGGATTGCCTCTCGAGGCGTTGCACGTCACCTTGGTGAGCAATGGCGGAGCCTTCGGCGGCAAAGAAGACTTGTCGGTCCAAGTGCAGACCGCGCTGTTGGCCCAGCTGTGTGGCAGGCCGGTCATGACCGTGCTCAGTCGCGAAGAGTCGATTCGGATCCATCCCAAGCGCCATCCGTTCACCTTGGACTACGAGCTCGCTTGCGACGTCGAAGGCAAGCTCACTGCTCTGCGCGCTTCGCTGGTGGCCGACACCGGCGCATACGCCAGCGTGGGCCCCAAGGTCGTCGAACGGGCGGCGGGCCACGCCTGCGGCCCCTACTTCGTGCCCGTCGTGGACGTCGAGGCGCGCTGTGTCTACACCAACAACCCGCCCAACGGCGCCATGCGTGGTTTTGGCGTCAACCAAGCAGCGTTTGCAATAGAGCAGCTGCTGGACAGACTCGCCGAAAAAGCCGGCATCGACAGCTATCAGATCCGCGAGCGCAATCTGTTGCGCGAAGGCCAACGCTTCGGCCCAGGACAGAAGCTGACCAATTGCCAAGGGCTCATGCGCACGCTCGAGGCGGTCAAGGAGCACTACTACGGCGGGCGCTACGCGGGCCTCGCTTGCGGCATCAAGAACGTCGGCATCGGCAACGGCAAGATCGACATGGGACAGGTGCGCATCGAAGTGGCTGATGGGGGAGCGCTGCGGGTTGGACACGGCATGACCGAGATGGGTCAGGGCCTGAACACGGTGGTGCTGCAGCTGATCTGTGACGTGGCCGGACTCGATTCGGCGATCGAGTCGTCGGTGAGCGTCTGTACCGATCAAGATCTCGATTGCGGCATGACCACGGCCTCGCGGGCCACCATGTTGGTCGGTAACGCTGCGATCGATGCAGCCAAGAAGCTGCGCGCCGACCTCGACTCGGTTGGTGGTGGTCTCATCGCGCTCGAGGGGCGGAGCTATCTCGGCCAATTCGTATGCGACTGGACTGTAGCGCCCGAATCCCAGGTAGATGAGCCCGTCACGCATGTGTCTTTCGGCTTCGCAGCGCAGGTCGTGCTGCTCGATGAGCAGAGCGGTAAAGTCAATCGCGTGGTGGCGGCGCACGACGTGGGCCGGGCCATCCACCCGAAGCTCTGTGAGGGACAGATCGAGGGTTCGATCCACATGGGACTCGGCCAAGCCTTGAGCGAGGATCTCCAGCTCGAAGGCGGCTGGCCGCAAAACACCACCGTGCGCAAGATCGGCGTGCTGCGTTCGCATCAGACGCCCGACATCGAAGTGATCCTCGTTGAGGAGCCCGAGCCACTAGGTCCCTTCGGCGCCCGCGGCGTGGGTGAAATCGGTCTGGTCCCCACCGCGCCTGCTGTTGCCCAAGCGCTCTACCGTTTTGATGGTCGCCGCCGCACGCGATTGCCAATGCGCGACAACTATGAAAAGCCGCGTCGATAATGGTGAAGGATCTGCGGCATGAGCCAGCAGAGCTGGGTGCAGATCTTGGCTTGCATGTGCTTCGTCACTCCAGGTAGCAGCCCGCCTTGTCATGTGTTCGCATGAAACGAGCCTCGTCCGAGGTCGACAACTTCAACATGATCTACCCGCCCCTGCCGCCGCCGTCGGGGAGCGGCTGGCTGGACGTGAGCCGTTTAAGATGGCTGGCAACACTTGAGCGAAGTCATCAATCAATCCGGGCAGCGTGCACGCGGGCTGTTGCAGTCTTTGCTCGTCTTGTTCTTCGTGGGCTGCGCCCCATTCATGACCACGCCCTGTCCGCAGGCGGCGTGCTGCTTCAACGGCTACAAGGACGGCTGGGAAGCGGGTGTCGATTGTGGCGAGCATTGCAAGATGAAGTGTGATGATGGTGCGCATTGCGTTTTGGACGAGGATTGCGCGCTGGGGCTCCGCTGCGAGGGGCCCGATGTGCACTCCCGTCAATGTAGACCCATCGAACCAGAGGTCGCCCCAAGCAACGCTTGACCCTCAAGGAGCTGGGAACTTGCGGCAGAAGGCGCCGCGCTTGAGCGAGAGAAGCTTTTTGAGCCCGCACAAGTGCTTGGCTTTGGCTACGGTTGCCGGCTCGCGTTCCATCAGTGCCTTGGCCGCTTTTTGTTCGGCATTCTCGCTGAGCTTGACCTTCAGCTCTTTGCTCAGCTTGGAGGCGTTTTCAGACAGAATGCTGCGCGTCTTCTTGGATAGCTCAGCGTGCTCGAGCCAGCCTTGGGAGGCGAGCACAGCCGCGGTGAAGCTTGCGTCGATCGTCGCTTTGCTGGGCGTGTCGCCACAGGGCAGCTTGGGGACGGTGGGGCCCAGATCTTCGGCGCTGAGCTTGCGATCGGCGATGCGCTTGGCCACGTCGAGTTGCTCTTTGCTCGCGCCTTCGACCGCTCCCACAACGGTCTTCTTGTCGAGCGCCTCAGCCAGTGCGGCGCAGGCTCGTTCGTACGCGGCCCGTTTTTCTTTCTTCAACCGTTCGCGCTCTTCTCGGGCCCGCTTTTCCACGCACTCCTTCTTGCGCATGGCGATGAGCTTGCGTTGATCGGCGGTAGCGTGCTCCATGTCAGCGGGCGCGATCGTCAACGTGGCGCAGAGATCTTCGTCTCCGATGTGGGCGCTGATGCGCTGGCGTGCTTGATCGACCCGCCACCACATCCACACGCCAACGCCGCCGATGAGCAGCACCACCAGCCCCAAGCTCGCCCGGCGCAACATCCGACGCTTGCGGGCCGGCTCGAGGGCGCTGTCGTCGTCGAGGGTGTCGCCGACCTTCACAATCAAGCGCTGCCATTCGGCGACCGCCTCAGACAGTGCGGTCAGGGGGCCGTACAGCTCCGTGTCCTCGCCGCCCATGATTGCCAGATCGGCCAGGGCCGTTTTGAGGTCCCGCAGCTGGCCTTGGGTGCTGAGCAAAGCCAGCTTGCTCGAGCGCCGCGACTCGACCGGCTGGTCGTGCCATGCAGGAATGGCCAGGCGCTGATTCTGGTCGATCACGACCTGCAGCTGCTCGAGTCGCTGCATCGGCATCAAGGCGAGGATGTCCTTCTTGCGCAAGCGCGCCTTGGTTGCAGTTTTGGTGACGGCTTCGTCGAGCTTTCCCCTCAGCACCTCGGCAGCGAGCTCTTTCAGCCCGTCTTCCACACCTCTGCCCATTACTTCTGTCTGATTTCTGATTCGTCCCCAAAGATATGGCAGAACTCCTCCGGCGTGAGGCTGTACGACCTGAAGATTAGGATGGCGTTCCAGAACTCCCCCTAAGATGAGACGTAGCATGGCAAAGCTATGGTCTACCATCAATCCCGCCATGGGTATCATGGAATAGTCTTTGATATATTCTCCCCAGGTGGGTACGGTTGGATGCAGCACGATGGGCATTTCCTTTGCGGCGGCGCGCT
>CAZRGL010000619.1:0-6375 GCA_964599485.1 uncultured Polyangiaceae bacterium | reverse complement strand
CGATGAAACGCAGCCGCGCAAGGGCCACTCGAACAAGCAAGTGCCCCGCGTCACGTTTACTTACAGCAAAGTCTCGTACGAGGACCTCATCCGGTCGAAGACGGCCCAATGGAGCTGGGCGAAGCGCACGCATTGACACCCGAAGCGCCAGTGGTTCAGCTGAGCAAGCGGCGCACGCGTCTCGCTATCGCTAGGCAGCACGTCAGTCCTGGCGAGTCGATTCCAACAAGCTGAATACAGCCGGCGTGATTGTCATCAGGGCGAATGATGAAGTCCTTGCCCACGTTGAGACTCGCCATGATGCCGGTGAAACCGAGCCTGAGGTCGTCGAGTCCCAAACCGGGGAAGAAACCCGCCGCCCGCTGCAAGAACAGCTCGGCCGGCAAACGGTCCTTTTCGTAGTCTTCCTTGCTGGTCGCGCGCGCAAACTCCGGACCTACGGTAACAGTATCGCCAATTGCGACGCGGCCATCTCGACTCATGGAGAAGGTCGGGGTGAGATGGACGCCGACCATGCGCAGTTGTTGGCCACCGACGTCTAGCGGACAAGGTACGGGATAGATGTTCATGGCATTGAGCCACAGCTCTTCGCGGCGTCGGCGTGAGAAGGTGTAATACTCACCCCGCAACGGAGCGATCTGCGGTTCGAACTGTGGATCGATCATCCGCGCGACGCTATCGGAGTACAGGCCTGCGGCATTGACGACCACCTCGGCTTCGAAATGCTCTTCGTTGCCGCCGCGCTGCCCGACGAGCCGAAAGGCGCCGCTTGTTGGGGTCACGTCCACGACCTCGAAGCTCGTGAGCACCTGCGCGCCCGCGTTCGTCGCGAGCGCAGCCAGCGTGTTGGTCAGTCCGGCTGCATCCACGATGCCCGTCGAGGGCGCATGCATCGCGGCCGCCACCCGGACGTTTGGCTCGAGCGCGTGAATCGCTGCGCTCGTCAACATCTCGACACCAGGGACTCCGTTGTTTCGAGCCAAGGCGAACACGTCGTTCAACTCCGCTTCTTCTTCGCTGTTGCGAGCAACGACCAGCTTACCCACCCGCTCGACAGCGACGCCGTGCTTAGCGCAGAACGCATACATCAGCTCGTTGGATTCGATGCACAGCTCAGCCTTGAGCGAACCGGTGGGGTAGTAGATCCCCGCGTGAACGACTCCGGAGTTGCGACCCGATTGTCCTTCGCCGACATGGGGCGCTCTCTCGAGAACGAACACGTCCTTGCTGCCCGAGCTCGCTAGCTCATGAGCGACAGCACAGCCTACAGCCCCACCACCCACTATCGCCACGCCGATCCTCTCCATGTCGGCCCAAGTGCTATGCAGATCGCGCCTAGGCGACAAGCCGTTGGCAGCCCATGAGCCGTCTCGAGAGGTTGTCGACACTTGATAGCCATGACGGTGGGGGCCTCTTCGGAGGCCCTTCTTTGTTGGTCCCTGCGGAGACCAGCGGGTGGCGCAGCTAGTTGAAGGCATGTGCTTGCTAGGACAGAAAAGGACCTCAACGATGCGGAAGATTGTGGAATTGGGCGTGCTTTGCGCGCCGCTGATGGCGGTGCTGATCGGTTGCTCGAGCGGTGACGACACACTGGGTGTGTCGAGCGGATCTGGCGGCGACGGCGGTGATGCAATCGGCGACAACCCCGGTGGCGCCGGAGGCGTAGCGAGCGGCGGCGGAGGAGGTACGTCGAGCGGCGCTGGAGGGAGCGCGGGGGGCGGAGGCCAGACGGTGGCCTTCGTGTGCGGCGACCCGTTGATCGATCCGCGCGACAACCAGAGCTACCCCACGCTGTTGATGGGCACCCAGTGTTGGATGGGGGCACACATCAACATCGGCATCCGCGTGGACAGTGAGCTCGGACAGGCGCCTCATTCCAACATGAAGAACGACAACATCATCGAGAAGTACTGCTACAAGAACGACCCGGCTAACTGTTTGATATTTGGCGGTCTCTATGAGTGGAGCGAGGCCATGCAGTACTCGGTTGTCGACGGCGCCCAAGGGATCTGTCCGCCGGGTTGGCACCTGCCGTCCGACGCGGAGTTTCACACCATGGTCAACTTCGTGAATTCAGATGCACCCAAGACTCACCAGCAAGACCTGCCGACCAACGCCGACATCGCCGGTGAAACGCTTGGCACGCAGCTCAAGGTCGGTGGCAGCTCGGGCTTCGACTGGCCAATTTCGCGCCGCCGCCGAATGGAAGGGGACTGGTGGGGCGCACCTATCGGCTACTTGTGGACCTCGACGCAATTCAAAGATCCAGCGTACGCCTACCTCTACGAGGTGTTCGAGTCCAAGACGATCGTCGCACACCCCTACCACGAGATCTTGTTCGGTTTCTCAGTGCGCTGCATGCAGGATTGAGCCAGGCAAGCAACGCTGAGCGCATCTTTTTTGCACCAAAGGGGTGACAATCGGTCAACACATCTTATGATACACTTATCGATGCAACACAATGTTGCGCAGAAGACAAAAGGAAGACCGATGGATTTCAAACACGGAGTTTTGGCAGTGTGCATTGGCGTTTGCGTGATGGGCGTGTCGGGCGTTGCCGATGCGGGCGCGGGCAGTACCATCGCCCACCTTCAGAAGAGACTGGTCACGGCCCAAGCCGAGGCCGAGGAACGGATCGACGATTGCCGCAGCGGCGCGTGCAAGGAGCGGGCTGAGGAGAAGTACGAAGAGGTGACCGACAACTTGGAAGCTTTGCGCGACACCGTCGACGCCCTCAAGCAGAAGGTCCGCGACGAGTACGAAGAGGTCTGCGAGCAGATCGACTGCGACGAGCCCTACTAGCAAAGCGCCAGGTGGGTGCCATGGGCAGCTCGATGCAGCTCGATGCAGCTCGTGGCATCCACTAGTCAACTTTGAGCCCCAGCGCGATCCGCAGCTTCTCTTTATAGGGCTTGCGAAGAAAGCCAGCCGTATGGACATTTCTCTTGTCACTCGTGGCGAGGGACGAACAAGCGTTCAGCGATGACGAATTCGGACAGCTGCGGTGTCGAAATCGGACAGGACTGACGACATTCGACACCTCAATCGAGCACGCCGAAGCGCTGCAGCTTGGAACGCAGTGTGGTGCGCGGAATACCGAGCAGACGCGCAGCGCGGCTGATGTTGCGGCCGCACTCTTGGTACGCGGTGACCACCAGCGCTCGTTCGATGTCGGGAAGCCCCCGACCTGCGCTCAACAGGCGCGCGGCATCCAGACCAGCAGCTGGCGCATCCGAAGAGGCGACCTGAGCGCTTCGGGTGCGCAGCGCGCGGATGACGTGTTGGTCGTTCACGAGCCGGGTGGGGGCGAGAATCGCGGCATGCTGCACGATGACCCGAAGCTCGCGAACGTTGCCGGGCCAGGTGTGCTTCTGCAACGCTTCGAGCGCCTCTTGGGTGAGCTCGCGCTGTGCAATACTCTGCCGCCGCACGAAGCTCGACAAGAAACTGTTGGCGAGCACGGGAATGTCCGCGTGGCGTTCGCGCAAGCTCGGCATACGAAGCGCAAAACCGGCCAGGCGATAGTAGAGGTCGCGGCGCATGGGCAGGTCGTCGGCGAGTCCGCGATTGGTTGCGCTGATGATACGGGCGCTGAAGGCTACCGTGTGGTTGGCGCCCACTGGCCGCAGCTCGCGGCTCTCGACAGCGCGTAGCAACTTGGGCTGCAACGCGGCAGGTAGCTCGCCCACTTCATCGAGGAATATCGTGCCGCGGCCCGCGGCCTCCAACAACCCCCGGCGGGCCCCCTTCGCGCCAGTGTACGCACCCGTGGCATGCCCAAAGAGCTCGCTCTCGAAAAGCGCATCGGGAATCGCAGCACAGTTGACCGCAACGTAGGGGGCGTCGATGGGGCTGGACAGCTCGTGGATGGCCTCGGCCGCCAACTCCTTTCCTGTCCCGGTCTCTCCGAGGATCAGCACGGGAATCTCGGGGAAGCGGGCCACCTGCCGGATCTGCTGTTTGACGAGCTGCATCGCCGGATCGTCCCCGAGCAAACGTTCGAGCCCGCCTTGGGGAGGCGCCAGCTGGCGCGCGAGCTTGCGCATCAGAGCCTGCAGCTCGTCACGGCGGCGAACGTAGACCCCAAGCGGCTGTCCGCTGGATCGGGCGGTGGACGAGCAGCCAACGACCACGAGCAGCTCATCGCCCTTTCCCGTTACGCCAAGGGCCGAGTAGTCGAGGCCGAGACTGGTCAGCACGGCGCAATCGATGACTGTCGCGGCAATCGTAGGATCGCTGGCCAGCTCGTGGGCAGCGGCAGCGTCATCGGCGACCACCAGGCGCCCCCACGACTCGACCTCACGGCGCACTGAATCCTGCAGCTCGGGACACTGAGCGACGAGGCCCACCTGGGGGCCGCCAGCAAGGGCGCTAGAGGCCATGTCGCCCACCGCGTCGTGAATACACCCTTTCCCTCCAGCCAAGTTTCGGGCCAAATGTTGGCGCGGAAGCTGCTTACCACATGCCTATGCTGAGGACGCTGACATGAGTCGCCTGCTCGTCGTCGAGGACGACGAGCTGGTGGTGCGCGCGATAATTCGTGCGCTTCATGCGCGTTACCGCATCACGACGGTGCCGTCCTGCACATCGGCAATGGCGTCGACTGGGGTCTTCGATGCCGGCATTTTCGACATCCTACTGCCCGACGGTAGCGGCCTCGACGTAGCCGAGCAGCTCATCGCCGAAGGGCGGGTGCTCAAAGCGCTGTTCTTCAGCTGCACCACCGATGAGCGCATGTGGGTCCGGGCCGAGCAAGGCGGCGTATTCATCTCCAAGTCTGAGGGAGTGGCCCGTCTCGTGCAGAGCATCGTTGCACTCGTCCCGCCCGAGCAAGACCCGGTGCGCTGACAAACAGCTGCACTGACCAGACGGCCCGGCGCCCCGCGCGCCGGATCGAACCGGCGCGCACATGGTGTCGCGACGCCGGATAGTCACAACTGTTACGAAAGGACTCCCTATGCCACTCGGCGAAGATCCTCCTGATCCAGGTTTGCCCCAGAGCGTTTTCAACGCCCTCACAGCGATGGACTACGACAGCGGAGCGATGGCCTTCGACGACTCGGGCGTGAACAACTACATGTTCGTCCAAAAGAAGAGCGGGATCTGACCACCCGCGTGGCCAGATCCCACAGCTGACCTACACCATCATCTCTGACGGTACCTACAGCTCCGGGGTGGTCACCCACCGAGGGACTGACTACATCTTCCGGCTCGGCCGCGACGGCAGCGGCAATCACATCGCTTTGGCTGTCGCAGTCTGAAGACGCGCCGACTAGCGTGAGGGCATGACGCCCCTTTGGCTGGCCGTCGTAGCTCTGAGCTGGCTCCTCCTCGTGGTCGCGGCGTGGCTCGTTGCCCGTCGCGACCGCGAGCACCGTTGGCTGGCGGCCTACCTCACCTGGATGGCCGCCGCAGATCACCTGCGCCCACTGCTCCGCCAGCTACGCGGAACCGCCAAGCCCTATGTTGGGCTGGCGCGCGCCGTGTTTCACTTTGATCAGCTCATCGTCCTTTCCTGGTCTTTCTTGTTCGTGGCGCTGTGTGCCCACCACTTCGTGCGGCGCCGTGACTTAGTCCCTTACGCCGCCTGGACGTTCGCATTTCTCGTCTGCCTCAATTACCCCCTGCTTTCCGGACAACCACTCGTCTGGGTGTACAAAGCAGTAGCAGTCTGGGCGCTCGCCGCGGCTTGGGTCTACATCCTATGGGGCATGACCAGGCGGCGCGACCTCGAGCCTGGCTTGGCGCACTTGGTCTGATGCTCTTCGCTTCTGTGGATATGGCCTTCGCCTTGATACCGCTGGCCCGCGACTTCATCGGCAATTGGCCACTGGTACGCTATGGCAACCTGACGCTGCGTCTCGCCTGCATCGTGGCGCACCTATGGTGGTTCGTTAAGCACAACAAGCCAGATGCGACCCAAGAGGCTGCGCTACACTCGCCCGACTGATGCTGGCAGAGTGGTTGCTCTTCGTGTTCTTTGGTCTCTTCGTAGGGGCCATCGCCTGGTGGACGTGGCGTCACGGACAGATGGCCCAAAAGCAAGCGAAGACCGACGCCAGCCTGGCAGACCTGGGGCGTGAGGTCGGGGCGATCTCTCATGACTTGCAGAACCTCTTCGCGGTCATCCTGACCAACGTCAGCCAAGCGAACACGCTTTCTGACGAAGACGCCGAGGAGGCGCTCGGTGATGCCACGACCGCAACACAAGCGGCCAACAAGCTGGTCCGTGCGATGCGTCGCCGGACCAAGACGTCTGCGGCGAGTGAAGGCTCCACCGAGGGACTGCTGAGATTGACGGTCGCGATGCTCCGCAGCGCGGGCGTGCGCGTTTCGCTCGATGCACGGGATCTGCACCAGTCCGGCAACCGGGTC
>CAZRGL010000618.1:0-6382 GCA_964599485.1 uncultured Polyangiaceae bacterium | reverse complement strand
CGCCCACCGACGAGCCGCCTGTCGACGAGGTCACTCCACCTGTTCCCCCCGTTGCACTGCCGCCGCTGCCCCCGCCCCCGGCAGAGCTCTCATCGATCACTTGGCTCGATCCACAGGCAGTGACGACCAACAGGGCAAGGAAGCGCTTCATGCGGCCGATACTATCGCAACGGCGCACCGATCGTACTGCCCACGTTGCAGTAGCCCATTCGCTTGGCCGCTTCGTAGGCTCGCTGTCCTCTCGCATCCCTGGGCTTTGGCAACACGGATTGAGCAGCCATGATCCTGGAGTCGTAACGGGTGTGGTCGTGGGTTCTCAGTCCGGTAACTCAATCGCCTTCGGTGGGCCGACAACCACACAATCCTGGACCGCTTCTGGCCTGGCGGGGATGCAGTTGGGCAGCTCCTCGGTAATCAAGCCGCCAGCATGCAAGTCGAAGACGATCGCGCAGATGTTCCGCTGGGCGCACTGCGTTGTCGACACACGTCGCTTCGTCCCATCAGCGAGAACTGCGTACACGCTGGTCGAGCCACCATCCATGATGATGGCATCCGGCCCAGCGTCGTAGGCCTTGGCGAGATCCCAAAACCCGTGCTTGTCCAGGGCGAGGACCGCGAAACCCAACTCAGGGCCGCTGCACACCTCGAATCCGGCGGCGCAACGATACAGCGAATGGGCGCAAGAAACGCCCACGCACGAAACCTGCTGGCCCGAGGCGGCCCGGAAAGTCGGGCTGGCGCAGCCGGCGGTCACCGCGACGAGCAAAGCCGAAATCGATAACAGTCTTGGGTTCACGCCGAACGAGCGTATCACCAGCACTCGGTCAAAGCGGGACCGTCCGTCGTCACGGCGGCGCGTAGAGTCCACCGTCACCCACTTCGGAGCTCGTCACGGTAAAGCCTCCGGCACCCCCGCTGCCACCGACTGGCGGCGGGAAAACGACGCCGCCTACGCCCGAACTGCTCATCGCACCGCCAACACCCGAGCTGGAGGTGCTCGACGAGCCGTTCGGCGGCACGCACAAGAACTGGTTGACTATGTTCTGGCAACTTCCGACACAACAGGGTCTCGGCGACGCTCCGCCGCCTGCTCCATGCGGCAAAGCGCTGCCACGAGATTAACGACACGGGCCATGCCCCACCAGTCAGGTAAACACCTGACAGTAGACTAGGGTTCGACGAGGCCAGCTCGGCACGCATAACGAACCAAATCGGCGGTGTTGCCGGCGCTGATCTTGACGTCGCTGCGCTGGCTAACGGTTTCGCCGTAGCTCTTTAACATGCTCGCCAGTGTGGCTGAGGCGACAGCGGGTCGGAGATCGCGGGCCACCGAGCGCACATAGTCGATGCACTCCTGAAGGTGAGCGATTACTCCGCCGTCGAGCGCCGCCTCTTTCCCTGGCGGTGTTTGCAAAGACAACCTTATCGCCTGCATGGACTGCAGCACCCCGTCGTGCAGCTCGCGCGACAAGCGCATCCGCTCGCGCTCGTGAGCTGCTAAGACTTGTGAGCCCAACAGGGAGACACGGCGACGCAGCCGCACGTAGCGCCGGGCATAGACAACCAGCAAGCACAGCGCGAAGCCGATCTGCGCTGCGTAGAACAAATGGGTGGTGACTGCACCCGCTTGCAAGCGGATCCGATGCAGCAGATAGAGATGCTCTAGATTTGCCACGGGCTTCCAGAGACCGGGAGCCAGCCCCTGTCAAGCTGGGCGGCTAGTGTCGAGCCGGGTGGTCAGCGCGACTTGGCCGCCGGGACGTTGCTGCAGCAGCGAAAGCCTACCTCGTAGCCGGCGTAGTTCTCGTCGTGGACGATCACCATGGGACGACAGCGGCTTCGCGCCGGTCCCCACCAACCGCCTTTGAGTCCGCTACGCCAGGGGGGTTGCTGTCCAGGCCGCGAGACCCACTCGTTGACGTTGCCGTTCAGGTCGACCACACCGAAAACCGAAGTGCAATTGGGCGAAGCGCCGATCGGCACGCGCTGATCGAGCTCGTCGAGGTGGGCCTTGCAGCTGGTTGAAGCCGCACAAGCTTCGTAAGGCATCAACCTACGGCGTGGCTGCACGTAGCGCTTGTCGATGTTGCAGCGCGCCGCGTCCCGCCGGTAGCCATAAGAGTACGGCCGCAGCGCCTCGCCTTCGCAAGCGAAGTTGAACTCGTCGGCAGTGCACAAACGCTTGCCTGCGGCCCGGCAAGCTTTGTCGGCTTCGACCCAGGTCACCAGCAACGCCGGCAGCTGTCCTTTCTCGTTGGGCCACTCGTAGCGATCCATGCAGAAGCGCATTGGACGCCGGCTGGGTGACAAGCACTTGCCCGGCTCCTGGTAACGCAGGCAGCGCTCGGGAACACTGCTGGGTGGGGGCTTGAGGCCGCGCGCCCGCAGCCGCGCTCGGTACTTGATGTCCTCTTCGTAGTCTTGGCTGTGCTGCAGACAGCGATGCTTGACCAAGGGGCAATAGCGACCCTCGACCAGAACCATGTCGGCGCCGCAGGGGCCGACCGCTGCCGTCATCGAGCTCGAGGAGGCTGTCGCAACGCTCGCTGAAGTCTGATCTTCGCTGGCAGAAGTGCCGGCAGCAGCGGTGTTGGTCGTCGCCGCTGGCCCGTCAGGCTTGCAGCTGGCGGCGCAGCAAATCAGAACCAGCACCACCCACACGGCGGCGGCGGTCCGATGTGCATTGCCCCAACCCAAGCTACTGCGCCCCGAGATCCTTCAGCACGCGCTCGTGAATGAGCGCTACGGGCGGCGAGCCGTGCGAGAGCACCGCATCATGGAAGGCTTTCAGGTTGAAGCGCGCGCCCAGCTTTTGCTTTGCCTCTTTGCGCAGCGCCAGAATCTGCAGCTTACCGACGGTATAAGCGAAGAATCCCGGATCGAACGTGGCCCGCACCGCTTGCTCGCGGGCTGTAGCCTGATCTTGAAAGCAGTCGTCTACAAAGCGCTGAGCGGCTTGCTCGAGGCTCATGCCCTCGGCGTGCACGCCAATGGACACCACGAAGCGGCAGTTGCGAAGCAGCGCATCGGACAGCTGCCCCAGGTGGTTTTGCGGATCCTCGCTCAGGTAGCCCTGCTCCACCATCAGCTGCTCGGTGTAGTGGGCCCAACCTTCGGTGAAGGAGTAGCTATCGACCATCTTCTGCACGCGGGTGGGCGCAAGACGAATGAACAGGCCGTGCAAGAAGTGCCCTGGGTAGACCTCGTGCACCGTGGTCGCCATCAGCGTGCCATAGGGGAAGATGTATTCGATCTGCTCTTTTTCAGGCCAGCTCGGATCAGGCAAGGTGATGTAGTAGTAGCCCTGCTTGGCAGTGTCGAAGGCCCCCGGCATGTTGAGAAAAGCTGCGTTCCAGCGCATGTAGGGGGGCGTCTCTTTGAGCACCGCCCGGTCGTCGGAAGGAATGGTCACGAGGTTCTTGGCGACGACGAATGCGCGCGAGCTCTCGACCAAGCGCGTCGCTTCGCTGAGCAGCTTGTCGGCGCTCGGGCGGGTGACGGTCACCTTGGGCTTCAGCTGCTCATAGGCTGCCTTGTTGCGCGCCAGATCCTCGTCGGCCATGCGCTTGAACTCGGCCAGCTCGATGGGCCGGCCTTCTTGTGCCGCGACAAAACGCAGGTAGCGCTCACGGCCGAGCACGTGGCTGGTCATGTCGGCGCGCGGCAAGTATTCCTTTTCGAGCCGGCTGGCGACATCGTCCGCTGCCTTGGCGAGCGCCTCGTTGGCCGTCGCAAAGCGCTTTTCGTTCTGCGGACTGTCGAGCTTGCCGGTCAGCAGCTTGCTGACGTCGCCCCGCAGGTACTCGGCATATCCTTTGAAGCTCTTGATGGCAGTCTCGACCACCGGCCGGCTCATGGTGGGGTGGAGATTGGCGAAGATGTTGCCAACCTGTTTTAGGGCCGCTTCCTCGTGCGCGACCAAGGCCAGAGCCCGCTGCGCGAAGGGCGCGTAGTCGAAAACGATGTAGCTGCTGACGTCGAACAGCTCGCCGTAGTGGCGTGGGTTGCTGCGATGCAGCTGACGCTCGGTGAGGTCAAAATGGTCGAGCGTGATCTTGCCGATGAGCGCGGCCCGATCGAGCGCCTCGTCAGCGCTCAGCCCATCTTCAGAGATCGCCGTGAGCTTGTCCCGCGCTGTCTCGAGCCAAGCGACGCGGCGGGCGATTCCCGCCGGACTGTAGTCGGCGACTTTGCCGTCGTACTGATGCAAGCCCACTTGCCGTCCCCAAGCGGGTGTTTGCTCGAGCCAGGCGTCGACCAGGCCGTCACGGACGGTAGCAAAATCGCTGCTCGTGTTGCTCGAAGCAGCGGGCTTGGGCGGACAGCATCCCCATTGCGCGGCGGCCGTGATGGCCAAGAGCATGACCCAGAACAAGCGGCTCATGGCGCCTCCAGTGCCCGATCGATGATGGCCGGCAGGTGGCGCAGCGCGTGCGACATGTCGAAACAACGACCAAGCTGCTCTTTGCTGAGCAGGGCCAAAACCTCCGGATCGGCCGCCAGGTTCTCTTGAAAGCTACCCTCTCCGCGGAAGGCCTTCATGGCGCTGCGCTGCACGATCCCATAGGCCTGCTGACGCGGCTGGCCTGCTTGCACGAGCTCGAGCAACACCGCCTCGCTGAAGCAGCGCCCCCCGCTCAGCTCGATGTTGCGCGCCAGCGCCTCTGGGTAAACCACCAAACCCGAGACCAAGCGCGTTGCCCGGCCCAGCATGAAGCCCAGGGTGGTGGTCGCGTCGGGCGCGATCATCCGCTCGACCGAGGAGTGGGAAATGTCCCGCTCGTGCCACAGCGCCACGTTCTCGAGCGCCGGCACGACGGCCCCGCGAACGACGCGTGCCAAGCCGCAGAGGTTCTCGCTGAGAATCGGATTGCGTTTGTGGGGCATCGCGCTCGAGCCTTTTTGCCCGACCGTGAACGCCTCTTCGGCCTCGCCGACCTCGGTGCGCTGCCAGTGCCGAACGTTGGTGGCCAACCGATCGATGCTCGCGGCGATGACCGCCAGGGTAGCGAAGTAGCTGGCGTGCCGATCGCGGGCCACAATCTGAGTGGCTACCGTCTCTGGTCGCAGGCCGAGCTTGCCCAAAGCCTCCGCTTCGATTTCGCACGACAGGTGTGCGTAGGTGCCCACGGCGCCGGCAATCTTGCCTACAGCGATCTCTTCGCGCGCTGCCCGCAGCCGCGCCCGGCCGCGCTTCATCTCGACCAAGTGCCCCGCCAGAGCGACACCAAAGGTAGTCGGCTCGGCATGGATCCCATGGCTGCGCCCCATCAACGGGGTATCGCGGTGCTCCTGTGTGCGTGCTGCAAGCGCGTCGATCAGCGCGTCGAGACGGGTGGCGATCAAGTCGGTTGCCTGAACCAGCAACAGCGCGAAGCTGGTATCGAGCATGTCGCTCGAGGTCATGCCGTAGTGAAGCCAGCGAGCATCCGCGCCGGCCAGCTCTTCGACGTGAGTGAGAAAAGCGATGACGTCGTGCTTGACGGTTCGCTCGATCTCGTCGATGCGCGCCACATCCAGCTCGATACCCTTGTCCCGAATCCGCGCCGCGGTTCCGCGCGGCACCAGCTCGGCGTTCTCCATGGCTTCGCAGGCAGCCAGCTCGACGGTGAGCCAGGCATCGTATCGGCTAGCGCTCGACCAGAGCGCCGCGAACTCTTCGGGGGTGTAGCGTGGGATCATGGCGCCGGGGCCCTGACCAAGCCCTGCCAACGCGTCAAGCCGCCCTTTGCGCCCCCGGTCTCAGAACGACAAGAACAAGACGAATGTGCCTTCGAGCCGGATAGTACGACGTCAACGAAACGAGTCGTGGAGCGCTTGCCAGAAGGCGGCGAGCTTGCCGGGGTGATTCTGGGTGAGCTCGAAATAGCAGTACTGCCTCACACGCTCTTTCTCCCACTCGCCCACGGCTTGCACTGCATGGCGCAACGCGTCCCAATCCGTCGTCAACAGCGAGGCAATCGCTGTGGGTGGATTGGCACCCAAAATGCTCAACCAAGGACTGGCAGCCAAGACCGCCTGAAGCAAGCGGAAGAGCTTCTGGTCGCTGTGGATGTTCAACAGGGTCTCCCGACAGCAGGCCTGCAGCGGGACGTCTTTGATTTGTGGGGTAAATGCCATGGTGCCTCCCTATGTAGATGTTGGTTGGCCCCTTGAGTTTGCAGCCATCGTGCCAGCAACGACTGGAAGCTCACGTTCAACGAATTCGGTGATTTGCCCAGCGTCCCACGACCAATGTCTCATGGGGGCAAATTGACACAGCCTCCACAGTGGGGCGGAGTACCCGGACGCGGACCCGGACGCGGACCCAGACGCGGACCCGGACGCGGACCCGGACCCGGACGCGGACGCGGACGCGGACCCGAACCCGGACCCGGACTCA
>CAZRGL010000617.1:0-6389 GCA_964599485.1 uncultured Polyangiaceae bacterium | reverse complement strand
GCTCGATGGCGCGAAGCCAAGCCTTGGTAGGGATCAGCTTGGGCACGGACTTTCTCAGCGCATCTGACAGCAGCTTGCCGTTAACAGCGCCTTCGCCCTCGGCCCAGGGCGCTTTGACCGCAGCAACCGGCTCCAAGCACTGGAAGGAGGCATCGTTCTTGGCAAATGGGTTGCCCGCCGGTCGGTATCGCCAGCACACCAGCACCGGATCACCGATCTTCAGCTTGGCTTTGGCGACGAGGGGCGGATTGGCCTCGCTGCCCTTCTCGCTCGCGCTGGCGGTGCTCGTCTTTCCTTCCGGCGCTTTGTCAGCGTCGCAAGCCACCAAGACGAGCGCCGCGAGCAGAAGACGGGAGTAGCGCTTCATGGTTGCCATCGTTACTCAGATCTGGATGCAACCGATAGCTTCCATTGGCTCGAGTAGAGCTCGACCAACCCGAGTTTGGCCGGCTCAGGGTGCGGCCAGGGCGTGGATCGCCACCACAGAAGTGGCAATGAGCGTGCTGACAAGGCTCCGGATTATGGCGCTACGAAGCGCCTGACGCGCCTCGTCGGGGTCGCCAACGAGCAGCGAAGTGATGCGGCCGGCATGGCGGTAGGCGGAGCGGTAGGCTACCTCGGCAAGCAGGTCCTCGCCGAGCCCGAGGTCCACGCAGGGCAGGACTGTTCGATCACGGATCTGGCCCGGCTCGCGCTGTTCCATCGTGGCGCCGATGCGCACCAAACGCCGCAAGCGCAGCACACTCAGTAGATCCAGCAGCAGCACGCCCACTATCAAGGCGGATGCGAAGAGTGCGGTGAGCACGGCCTCTCGAGGTGGCCCGCTGTGCTGCAGGAACAGCGCGCTCGACCACTCCGGCAGTGATGCCAGCGTGGTGATGGCTAGGGTGACGGCGAGGGCGCTCCAGACGGCGCGCCGGTCTGAGCCTGCCACCAGCGAGCCATGCCGGGCACGTGCTGCGCGCCGCGCCGCCGCCACCACATAGGCCGCCACTGGGATGAGTGGGACCGCGCAGAGCAAGCCGAGGAAGGGCGACCTGAACACGTCTCCGTACGGAAGGAGCAAACCCACCGCTTCGCCGCAAAGCGCACCGGCGATGAGCACCACGGCCGGCAGCGGAATTTTGGGCAGCGGCCGGCGCTTCATCGAGGGGCCGAGCTCGTCCTTGCAACGCAGCCACAGAAATGTCCCAGCCACACCACCCAGCAGCGTTCCGCATAGGGCCGCCCACTCAGGCAGGGCACCCACCAAGGCGCGGTCGAACATGGGTCCGCCGATAGCGCGTCCCGACAACCATCCGGCCACCAATCCTACCAATGCGAACGGCAGTGTCAGATTGGGCACGCGGTAGCTCTCGCTGTCGTCCCAGTCTTCTGTTCGACCGAGATCCTGTGTCCGAGCTGGCTGCGTCGCCATGAAGGCATAGACGCTCGAAGCTCGGATGTAGTTCCATCTGTTTGCGAATACGAGCGAACGAGTCCTGCCTCGGGCTAGGGTTTGGCATGAGCAGGTGCGTGCCTTGTCGTCGACGGTACGCGCACATCTGTCGCCATATCACCATGAATACGACCGATATGGCTGAATAAGAATCTTATTCAGCCATATCTCGCTAGTGATTGGCGATGTGGCGAGATATAGTGGGTCCATGACGCGGCTCATCGGGCGGAACATCGAGCAGCGGCGCCTGACGCGGGTCCTCGACTCGGACGAGGCCGAGCTGGTAGCAGTCTATGGTCGACGTCGCGTCGGAAAGACCTACTTGATACGGGAGTTCTTCGGCGAGCAAATCTGCTTCGAGCACACGGGCAGCTTTCAGGCGCCTCTTCGAGAACAGCTCGCCAACTTCCGCGACAGCCTGGTGAGCTCGGGCGTTAGCAGCTGCGAGCCGCCGACGAGTTGGCCCGATGCGCTATCGATGTTGCGAAAGCTGCTGGAAGGCCTCGGAACGAACCGGCGTCATGTCGTGTTCCTGGACGAGCTGCCTTGGCTCGCATCGAGACGGTCTGGCTTTCTACGTGCGTTCGAGCACTTCTGGAACGGATGGGCGAGCAAACAGCGCTGGCTCGTCGTCGTAGTGTGTGGCTCGGCCGCGTCGTGGATGATCCGCAAATTGTTGAAGGCCCGAGGCGGACTGCACAACCGCGTCACGGCGTCGGTGCGACTCGAGCCTTTCAGCTTGGCCGAGGCGCATCGCTACCTCTCGCGGGGCGGCTACGATTTCGGCATTCATCAGACGCTCGAGTCGTATTTGGCCATCGGCGGCATCCCTTTCTACCTGCGCGAGATCGACCGCGGCGAGTCCGCGGCGCAAGCTATCGAACGGGTGTGTTTCGCCCGCAGCGGGCTGCTCCGCCACGAGTTTGGCCAGCTGTACGGCTCGCTGTTCGAACACGCCGAACGGCACGAGCTCATCGTACGCACCCTCGCCAAGCACCATAGCGGCATGGGAAGAAACGAGCTCATCGAACGGGTCGGAATCTCGACTGGTGGTGGCACCACAACTCTCCTCGACGAGCTGGAACAATCTGGCTTCATCCTGCGCACCAGCAACTTCGGACGTAACGTGCGCGACGCCCACTACCGCCTCGTCGACGAGTACTCCTTGTTCTACCTGCGCTGGATCGAGAAGAAACGCGGTACCTCGTGGCTAGCCCGCCGCGGCACACCCGTGTGGCGAGCGTGGAGCGGTCTGGCATTCGAGGGAATTTGCCACAAGCACATCCGTCAGTTGAAGCGCGCATTGGGGATCGCCGCGGTTGAGACGACCGAATCGAGTTGGCTTCATCGTGCACGCAACGAGGGTGAAGACGGCGCGCAGATCGACTTGCTCATCGATCGCCGCGACGACTGCATCAACGTGTGTGAGATGAAGCTGACCGACGACGTCTTCACCATCGACAAGCGCTACGCCACCGATTTACGACGCAAGCTACGAGTCTTCCGTGAAGTGACCGGTACCAACAAGGCGTTGTTGCTCACGCTGGTCACGCGGCGCGGCATTCGCCCCAACAAGCACTCGCGCGAGCTGGTCGCCAACGAGATCTGTCTCGAGGATCTGTTCACCGAGTGAGAGTTGCCACGAACGTGACGCTCGATGAGCTGCTCCTTGGCGGTGCGGAGCGGTAGCGTCCGGAGGGAGGAAAATGCGTCGCCGGTCGACGGGGCAGGGGCGCTCGCGTCAGTAGGCAATACGGGCGGCACCCCGTTCAGCGTCGATGCCGACGTGCTTAACTTCACCAAATATCGCCTTCGCTCCTACGAGCTCCCTGTCGGGAAGGTCTATCCATGGAAGGTAGGCTGCGGGTATGCAATTCACGAGCACACATTCAGCCGAATATCACACAGCAACATGGCCGCCTGGGAGCCTGAGCTGGCGTCACGGGCGGAGGAGGGAGCATTCGTGCACCAACGCCGCCATCGGCACGCACCCACTGGCACGCAATTGGCACGCAAATCGCGCAACCCTACGGAATCTCAGCGGAGAGAGTGGGAGTCGAATGCACAGCGGGCACGGAGTCCCGCAGAGTTGCGGGCCAGTCGGGGCCCGACAAGCGCGCCGAAGTGCCCGGAACCCCGTCTGACTGACGACGGTGCGTGCCAGTTGGGTGCTACTCAGCGCTCACCCCGTGATCAGCTCGCCAGCGCGCTCGAGGACGCTATCCGCTCAGGCCGGCAGAGCGGTGACCTCGCCCTCGCGCGCATGGCCCACGCGTGGCTTGGCGAGCTGCTCGACGAGCTGGAGCCGGGTGGCGCCGAGGTGACCGACTTGAGCGAGCAGCGAAAGCGGAGGGGGCGATGAAGGAGTCTGGGGCACCTGTTGATCGATCCGACGACGAGTCGGGCCGCATCACGCCGAAGTCACTGCGTCCGCGGTGTGGGGCTCGAACGCGTGCAGGCGGTCCTTGTCGTGCTCCTGCGGTCTGGGATCATCATCATGACCGGCCTCACAACGGCCGCTGCAGAATGCACGGTGGGCTGAGCACCGGGCCTCGGACAGCGGCAGGTAGGCGCCGCATTGCCGCGGCCATGCGACAGCGCTGGGCGGCATGGCGGGCGGCTTTGCGCACGACAGGGCGATAGTTGAAGAGCGCGAGATCATTCATGTTGTCAGATGAAATAGCCCGTTCAGCCTTCGCGGGCGCCGTTGACAAAAGGCGCGTGCGCGCGCGACATGGGGTTCTGATCAAGCCGGCGCGTGGCTGGCCGAACATCATCGACACAAGTCGCGAGCGTCGAATTGTTAACCAGGGGGCTTGTGAAGGTTCATCTGATACCGGCAAACACCAGCCGACCTTGCCCGGCTCGCAGGGGTTTGCTCTACTTCTACTGGCGAAGTCCCGATCGATTGCTTCGCCTTGCCCGATGTCTCGCTTGTTGCTTGCAGTGTTGTTCGCCGTTGCCGTTGCGCTCTTCGGTTGCGGCAACAGCGCTCACCTGCAAAACGGCGGCGCTGCCGGGGCAGGAGGGGCCGGCGGTGCGGGCGGCGCTGCGGTCGAGGGCTGCCTCGACATTCACGCGGGCGCTGCGCGCCTGCCCGGCGGGTACAGTGAAGTGTCCGGCGGCACGCCGCGCAACCCGTTCTGGGTCGATGACCGCGGTGTGCATTTTGCCTCCTTGGCCAGGTCCGTCGCGACCGACCGCGTGCACCTCGTAGTCAGCTCATTCGACGCCGACACGGCTGAGCAGTGGGCAAGCCGTGTGTACGATCCGTTTCCAGTCGACCACAACGCCACGTCAACCTGGGATGCGGCCGGAGCGCCGGATGGTTCGTTTGTTGTGACGCTGCACTACAATCTCGAGAACAACGATTGGGGATTTGAGCCCATAGCCATTGGCCACTTGGACTCACCTACTCTGACGACTGTTTGGCTGCCGCCATGGTCACCACAAGAAGCCAGCTGGGTGCACGTCGGCTGGGATGGCGAGGCATTTGCTGCACACGCAATAGCCCAACAATCGGCCGACCTGCGCCTGGTCCGCCTCGCACCTGACGGCTCGGTGCTGACGCCCGAGACCTACGTAGGCAAGATCTTCTCGATTTGGTCCAACGACATCTCCCTACGGACCGATCCGCTCACCGGCACGACTTGGATGGTGTCGATCTACAAGCCGAGCGTCTGGCTGACCGGCCACCTGCGCGACGGTACGCCACTGCCGGGAACGGAGCAGAACGGCGGCGTAGCTCTGTCTGAGCCTTGTTCTGCCACTGGGTTGTATGTCGGCATCGCGCCGCATGGCGACAGCGCGCTCGTCGCCTGGATGGACGATACCGGTCTTTGGAGAAAGACCTGCGTCCAGTCGGTTGCCTCTGCGACGCCTAGCGCGGCAGGCTTCACCATCGACGAGGGCGACATCCCCGCAGGCCAGAAAAAAGTGCTCGCTCGCGACAGCGACAGTTGGTGGATGGGGATCAACCAGCCGGGCGTGGGCATCGAGTCGATGCGGCTCAGCGATACCGAGTTGTTGTCACGAACGCCGCTAGTCAAATACATCACCTGTCCCGACGACTGCCAGCTAATGAAGGTAGAATACTTGTCGGCGGCAAGATGGCAGCAACAGCTCTGGTTTGGCTTCTGGGACTTGAGCGACGACTTCACCAAAACCGGTCATCCCGTTTCCACGGATCCATACCGCATTGTCAGGGTCAAGGAGGGTTGCAGCTACCTGTCTGCGTACGACCTCAGCTACCCGCGGTAGTTTGTCTGCTCGTCACTAGTCACCACCAGACTTTGGAAGCTGAGCCGCCAAGGTTATAGGTGTGCCGTCGACCAAATGGCATATCGCGCTCCTGTCAATCACCCTCAGGGGTGATAAGGAAAGGTCGCACCTCGTCACACCTGTTGCCAACACGCTCGACTACTTTTGGGCGCCCAGACCTTTTCCTCTCGAGTCTCGAAGACGCCGTCGTATCGCTTCCAAAGTGGACCCACGCTGGCATTGAAAACCGAGCGGGCAATCGAGCTCCAACGGAGCAGCCACAACCTGGCCGGCCGGTCTCCTCCGAAAGACAAAACGCAGCCACAGTGACTGTAAGCGCGCGAATTTACCTGGAGCGAGACGTTGCCGCAGCACTATGTCGTTCTCATGTGAGAATGAGCTCCTGGGAGGGTGCCAGGACGACTGTGCATAGCCACGCTTATATTGACTTGGATGTTAGGCGGCACGCTGCTGAGCAGGATGATACTGCGCGCATGGAATCCGACACTACTCGACCCTACCTTAATGGTGAATTGGAGTTTGGGTGAGACATGCACCCCCAAAACTACCAGGCCGACGTTGGCCACCATTGACAAGCAACAGGGTCCCCCTGGTAGCCTGACTCATTCTGGCCTCAATCGTAAATGCTCGCCGTAGCCCGTCGTGACGCCAGAGCGCGACGCGAGTAGCG
>CAZRGL010000616.1:0-6404 GCA_964599485.1 uncultured Polyangiaceae bacterium | reverse complement strand
CTGCGTCAAGGGCAAAGCATGGCGCAAATTCGTGACCGAAGGTGGTCAGCTCGAGACTCCAGAGAGCGTGCTCGAGGATCCGCTCAGCTGGAATCTCCGGGTGTTGATGCAGGTGTGCAACGCGCTGAGCTATGCCCACAGCAAGGGCATATTGCATCTGGACATCAAGCCAGACAACGTCATGATCGGCGAATTCGGCGAGGTCTACCTGATGGACTGGGGTATCGCCGCCAGCTTGTCGAGCGAAGGGCCAGGGCACTTGCCGCATGTTTCGCAGCTGCGCGGCATCGCCGGCACCCCTGAATACATGGCGCCGGAGATCGCCCTCGGTTGCGGCTCTGAGCTCAGCGAGCGCACCGACGTGTACCTGGCCGGCGCCTGTTTGCACGAGCTGGTCAGCATGCGACCGCCTCACGAAGCCGCGTCGCTGCGGGAATCGTTGCTCTTGGCCGCTGAATCCAAACCGCAGCACTACGGCGCCGATGTGCCCGCCGAGCTCGCCGCTCTCTGCCACCGAGCCATGGCGGCCGATCCGGACGAGCGCTACGAGAGCGTGCAAGAGTTGCATGACGCCATTGCAGTGTTCTTGACGCATCGGCACGCCGCGAGGCTGAGCCAGCGCGCCGGCGAGCGCGCCGAGGCGCTCGAAGAGCTGCTCGCGTGGGAGCTCGCCGACAAGCTCACCGTTTACAACCTCTTTAGCGAGTGCCGCTTCGGCTTTCGGCAGGCCTTGTGCGATTGGAGCGAGAACCACCAGGCTTTGGCCGGTCTGCAGCGCGCCACCGAATTGATGGTGATCTACGAGCTCGATCGTGGCGAGGCAGAGGCTGCCGCTACGATGCTCGCCGAGCTGCCTGAGCCCCGACCCGAGCTCGAAGCGCGCTTGGAAACGCTCTACAAACAGCTGAAGCGACGCGAGCGCGAGTTACGAGAGCTCGAGCAAATCGGCCATGAAGCCAACATTGGGCTCGGCCGTCGTGAGCGGCGCCGAATCGTCTTGGTGCCATGTCTGCTGCTGGCCGCAGTATTTTTTGGCTTTGGCACAATCAACCGCCTGGGCTTGCTCGAGCTGCGTTGGGGGGCGCTGCTCATGGTCCATGCAGTCTGCGGCTTGGCGTTGCTTGCTGGCCTGATCTACTGGCGCAACGCGCTGACCCAAAACCGCGCCAACCGTCACTTCACGGCGGTCCTCACCATGACAGTGTTAGCACCCACGGTATTTTCCACGGTGGCCTGGCACCTACACTTCGCCTTCGACTTTGCGGCGGTCAGTTTACTGCTCATCTATTGGCTGGTTGCCGTCAATCTGGCGCTGACCTCCAACACCAAGCTGCTCTGGGCGACAGTTCCGTTTGGAGCCGCATTTGTCGCCGCCATCGCACTGCCGAGCTGGAGCTTCGAGATCATCGGCGCCTGCGCACTCTTGGCGGCAGCGGCCTTGTTCACCATCTCGCGCAAAGTGGAAGCCGCCGAAGCGCTGCGAGCTTTATCTGAGTGAAAGCTACTCGCTGGTGTTCGTGCTAGCCAGGTAGGGTCGGCAAGGTTGCCCGCGGAGCGATGGGCAGGGGGCAAAATCGCCGTCAACGCTGACTCCGTTCACGGTAGGGAGGTAGAGCCGCGAAGCTCTAGCTGGACCATGAGCGACCGAATGTTTGGGCGAGCTACCGCCATAGTCGGGATCGGCAAACTCCCAGGTGCCGTGGTGGCGGCCGGGGGTGCTGATGATCAAGCGCAAACGGGAGCCTGGTCGGAATGCATGTGCGAAGGAGGCAATGGGCACCTTGGCGACAACGAACACGCCCGGCTCGAGCGGCTCGAAGTCCTCTTGCTTGTAGCTACGGCGGATCCGGAGCTCATCCGAGGCGGCCTCGTCGATCTTGCGGTGGCCAAGTCGCAACCACCCCGACTGGATTAGAAACTCTGTGTCGTCCGGCCGAACCGACGTCAGCGTGACTTGCACGTTGACGTCTTGCTGCTCGCTTGCCAGCCAGAGCTCGACCCAGCCTGGGCCGGCGAACACCACAGTCTCGGTGAAGGGCTCGGTCAAATAGGACAAGCTCCGCCCTTTGGGGAATTGTGTCCAGTCGATATCCCACAGTGGCACCATCAGCTCATAACCCTTGGGGCCGAAGAAGGTGGTCGCGCCTGCCTCTGGATCGTGCAAGTAGCTGTCGATTCCCTCGCTGCTGGGCGCTTGCTCGGTCAAGCTCCCGCCGGCAGCTAAGTAGAAGCTGCGTCCCTTGGCGCCCGGCGGCGGCCAGCTCTCGTAGCTGCTCTCGAAGCGCGCCTGGGGAGCTCCCGGCTTCGGTCCGGCCGCTCCGCTCTCGAACAACACGCGGACGACTGGCTCCGCCTCGTAGGCCGCGAGCACTCCAGCATAATCGTCGTCGTCATAGTCCGCGAACCGATCGGGCTCGAAGCCGAGGCCCTCGACACCCCACTCCTTGGAAAGCTCCTTGCCCACGATGCTACGCAAGCCTTCATCTAGCCGAGGCACGCGCTTGGCAACATACAACGACAAGAACTCCAGCCAACGGCTGAGGGGCAACGGGCTGTAGCCGTCGGGGTGGCGACCGTTGAAGAGCGTGAACTTCTTGCTGTCGGCACCGGTGAAGGCGTCGAGCATACCGGCAAACTGCGCTCCGGTCTGCTCGTCTTGCCAGGCTCCGGTGAGGTACAGCGGCGCGGTGATTTCGTCGACCAGCAGCGGCAAGCTGCGATCGTCTGCGTCTTTGGGGTAGAACTCGAGCTTCTTGAAAAACGAGGCGAAGTCGATGTTTTGACTGCGAAGGACTTGGTGGCGCTCGCAAATGCGATCGCCCGTTTCGATGCGGTCGTCGGTCCAGGTCTGCCCGCCTGACGCCGCTTGAGCTTCGACATTGCTCACCCACTGGCGAGTGAAGCCGGCGTTGTAGATCCCGCCAGGCCACTGCTGCTCCCAGAGATCGGCAAGCACCGACAGCGGCGTTATCGCGGCCAAGCTCGGCGGATTCGTACGCGCCACGAACAGCTGCGCGATCCCCGAATAAGAGAGCCCCACCATGCCGACCTTGTTGTGCAGCACCCAGGGTTGCCGTGCGACCACCTCGACGATGTCGTAGCCGTCGGCGTGCTGGGCGGGGCTGAACACATCGAAGACTCCCCCCGAGCAACCGGTGCCGCGCATGTTGACTCCCACCGAGACGTAGCCGAGCAGAGTAGCGATTCGCGAACCCGGTTCAGGGTGCTTCGGGCGCGAAGGCGAGTAGCCCGAGTACTCGATGACGGTCGGCCAGGGCCCTTCTCCCCAGAGAATCTTGTCGGGAAAGCGCACCATCACACCGATCTTCACCCCGTCGCGTACCTCGATGTATTGGAAGCCCTCGTTGGGATCGACGCCGCCATTTCCAAAGATGCCGAAGTGAACGCCGGTCAGCTCCTGCTTGTCATACAGCGCAACGGGCGGGATATCGTCGATCCCCAACACCGAGAACGGCTCGGTGGCGTCCGGCGGTTTCTTGGTGTCGTCGCGGATGACGTAACCATCCCCTTTCTTGAGCGTCGTGCCGTCGGAAATGGGAATCGTACCCTCATCCGCGTCGAACACCATGTGCTCGAGCGGAATGTAGGCGAAATTGGCTTGCCCATAGGCGTCGGCCAACAGGGTAACCATCTTGTCACCCATGGCGTTGTACAGCGTCAACGGCGCACCCGGCTCGGCATTGGTGACAGTAACGATCTCCACGCCCGGGCGAATGTCGAAGCTGGCGCCTGGCTCTGGCTCATCGCGATCACTGCAACCGGCCAACAACAAGCCGAGTATCGCCAAGCCAACAGATGCACCGAGGAAAGAAGGGGATAGTCGCATTTGCTGAGAGCTCCACTCACGCCCCAGACAACCGTAGGGCTGGTAGCTACCTCGGGATGGGCGTGGTCTTGGTGGGCGTTCCGGCATCGGCGATCCAGCGGAAGTTGTCGATGAGCGTCGTGGAGTCCAGTACGCCGTCGCCGGAGTCGTAGACCGCCCAGCGCAAGCTCATCGTGCTGCCCGGCTCGATGGGCGCTTGGGTGTTGAGCCAGCCGGTCGCCCCGTGATCCTGTCCGGCGTGGTCGAAGCCGAATCCGGTTCCGATCAAGTCCACGTTACCGAGTGCGCAGGTGAACGACTTTCCGCCCGCGATGCAGGGGTTAGGCGGATTGCCTTCGCAACCGCAGATCTCGAGGAAGGCGTTGTTGACGCTGACCGGGTTGCTTTGGCTGTCGAAAGAGATGTTCGCCGTTGGTTGGTTGGGTGGTGGGGGCGTCAACAGAGCGACGAAGAAATCGTTGTATGGACTGCAAATGTATTGCGGCCATTCGTAGGTCAGGAAATAGAAATCGAAGGCAATGCCGTGGGCGTTGGATGGGGTGCGAACCTCGATCTGCAAGCCGACCGAGTCGTTTGGCACCCCAGTCGTCACACCGGGACAAGTTGAAGACTCGAGGGGAAATCCAGCAGGGTGCCCGCATTGGTAGCCTTTTGAAAACCCGAGCAACGGCTGAAAGGCAGGATCGTCAGGATTTCGCGCTGTGCCGGTCGACAGCGCCAGCATGCGCTGACCTTTGCGCTGGGAGATGTGAGCGCCGAGCTTGGTCAACAAGCCATGGCCCAGATGGTAGCTGGCCAGCGCCTGCGGCGGCGGGGGCAAACCATCGGCCATTACCCATGTAGCACTCACCACCCCCCAGTCTTTGGGGCCGGTCGACAACTTGCACAGCTCCGCGGCTTTGGCCGCGGCCAGCGGGTCTTCATCGCCGATGGCCAGTCCCTTGTCGCAAGGCTCGAAGGGCTCGTCGACCACATCGTTGCAGTTTTCGTCGATCGGCGTCTTGTTCGATCCAGCGATCACCTCCACTGCGTTCGGGTTGACGTTCTTGTCACAATCGTTGCAGTCGCCATCTTTGATGCTGAATCCGTCACCATCAAAGTCCTGGGTTTGAGCGGGATTGCAGTGGCCGCCGCCCCCGCTGCCGGCATCACCCGGGTTGAAACCACCATCCACCGCACCATCTCCAGATGTGGTACTGGCAGACTCAGGTTCGTCGGTAAGGGTGCTGTTCTTGGTGCCGCATGCGACGCCAAGAGTCAGCGGGGTAGCGAACATCAATACTGTTATCCCTCTAATGAACTCCATCTTGTTTTCGCTCGGCAGGGCGTCAAGGGTCAGAGGGCGCAGACCAAAGTGGGAGCGCCAATGTTCTTGCATTGGTATCCGGTGCGGCAGTCGGAAGCCTGCGCGCAGCTGTCCAGACATGTTGCGGCAAGCGACGGCAAGTGTTTGAAACACACCGAGCCACTTGGACAATCGGGATTCATTGCGTCACAAAACTCGGAGCAATAGCCGTCGGGCCAAAAGTAGTTCATCGCGTCAAAGCAGACAGGGTCGTTGGCGTTGGCTTGGCAATCGCTATGCTTGCCGCAGGCAGCACCGACCGCATTGACGCCTGGGCTGCAGGCTGGCAACGCCTGACAGCTGGCATCTTCACAATCCGTCAAGCCGTTGCCGTCATTGTCGAGGGCGTCGTTGCACTGGCTCTCGGGGGCGGCCATACAGACTTCGGTAACCAGGCCCTTGTTTTGACACGAGTAATTGCTGCGGCAGTCGGCATCGACAGTGCAGCTATCCAAGCACACGCCGTTGACCGATAGCCCCAGATTGGCGCATACGGCGCCGGCGGGGCAGTCGTCGTTCATTAAGTCACAGAACTCGGAGCAATAGCCGTCGGGCCAGTCGAACAAGCAGACGGGATCGCTCTTGCTGGTGGCAGCGCATTCGTTCTGCGCAAAACAATCGGCACCTACTTTCTTGACTCCCGGCACACAGCTCGCGGTCGGCTGGCAATCGCTGTCGTCGCAATCGAGATAACCGTCGTTATCGTCGTCGCTAAAGTCCTCGCAGATCGCTTCGACGAGCACTTCGGTCGAACCACAACCCGACACGACGATGGAACAGTACGAATTGCACTTGAGATTGCCCGAGCCGAGGCCGTAGTCTTCACAGCTCTTGCCACCAAAATCCGTACCGTCGCAGGACTCGCCAGGCTCTAGCTTGCCATTGCCGCAGTTGTTCGTCGCCCCGCCGCTTCCGCCACCACCTCCTTGGCTGCTGCCTCCATTGGCAGCCGCGCCGCCTTGGGCACCTGCACCGCCCGCGCCACCTGAGTCACTGATGGTGCTTTTTGTGGTCGTGCTGCTGCCCACATCGCCTGGTTTTTCGTCAGCCCCTTCTGCGCAGGCAGCCCAGGGCGAAATCAGGAAAAGGACAGCTGCAGCCAGCCGCGTTCTGCAAACGTGTTTCATCAAGAGCGAGGTGGCTCAAAGAGCAGTCAAGACACAGAAGGAGACCAGAGACGCCAGGCCAATTGGGGGGAACCAAGCGCCCCGG
>CAZRGL010000615.1:2160-6415 GCA_964599485.1 uncultured Polyangiaceae bacterium | reverse complement strand
AGGATTACAGACCCGGCGCTGCTTTGCGAGGATTTGCACGGCGGCCCTGCCAGTTCCCTCGGGTGCACTGACAATCACGTCTACGCTAACATTTTGGGATATGCCGGTACTGAGGCATTTGCCGCCACCGCCAATTATTGCAACTGCGCCATCCATATTGTCAGAGGCGATGGGGGAGTTATTCATCCACGCCATCGGGAGCCCTTTTGCTATGATCTGAACGTCCAGATCAAGCACCCCTCTCTCTCCTGCAGCGATTACGGTGTAGCACTTTCGCGCTCGGAGTGTGAAAGGCAATCGTATTGTGCGACCGCTACCCACGGGGCCAGCTATGATCTTAGACGCACGTCGCATTCCCGGGGCTTCGCGGTGTCGAAGCGCACAGATGTTTGAGTGCTCGGGCGGGCATTCTGACACCCACGCAATTTCGCCGTCGGCAAGGCGCGCGCCAGGGATGGCCCGATATTCGACGAAGATTGGAGCGATAGCACCGTCCATTGTGTACCCATTTGGGCCGCGAATCTCGGCTTCGCTGCGAGCAAAAATTGCCTGTCCGGTTTTTGCTCGGACCCCTCGTGCGATAACCTTGAACTGGAGGCTGTTCTCACTAGCAAATGCGCTAAGGCCTCCACTGACTGTGAGCATATCGACTGCAACTCCGGCGTCGAATGTGCTCGCGTGCCCTTGGAAAATGCCTTCGTAACTGTGACCCATATGCACCCGCCACAGATACCACTTGGCGCCGGGTGGGGCTTTGCGCATGGGTGTCCGATCATTGACTTCCACCGTGTTCACGATGTTGAGCGCGCGGTAGGACGCGTACCGCATCGATTCGGAGTAGCCGATGTGCGCTTCCACGGCCCACGCTGCCAGGTTGGCCTTCAGCTCAGCCTTTGATGTTGCTCGAAAGGTGTCATGTTCAACGCGGTGGACAGGAGTCGAGACTACCTGCCCGTGCGGGAAGAGCGTCTGCCCAGCAGCGCCTCGGAGCGGCCGGAAGTTCTCGTCGAGCGGGATGCCGAGGTGTTGGGGTCCGAGCCCCATTGGGGCTGATGCGAACAACTGTAAGCCATTGCCATATGAGCGTGGCGCCCTGTGCCGGAAAGCCCCCCCCAACCTCACGAAGCGAAGGCGGGTCGACTTGCCGAACGCTTGCCGCGCAGGAGTTCGTCGGGCGGAGCGTGGCGCATAGCACGAGAGGCAGCTCGCGAAGGTCAGCACAGTCGCCACTGTGGCGAGCCGACGACACAGGCTGTTCCAAACATTGGTGGTGCGTGAAACGGTGGGTGCGCAAGTAGCAGATTGGCTCATAGGGTCCCCAAGGCGATGGCCGGCGGCGAAAGCACTGCTGCCGGCGATCTCGGAGTGTACCACTATAGTGCGCGCGCCTTACACGAAGATGCATGGCGAGCAAGAACGCAACTAGCCCATGCTCGCCAGCATGCTTGGCAAGGAAATTCGCCGCCGGCGCAAGGCGCTCGACTGGAGCCAAGATCGCCTCGCCCGAAAGGCGCGGATCACGCCGCATTATCTGTCGTCGATTGAGACGGGCAAGCGAGACCCCAGCATTTCGACGATCGAGGCTTTGGCCGGCGCCCTCGGTATCAGCGCCGCTGAGCTACTTGGTGGCGTCAAGGGCCTGACGGCAGCAGGGGTCGAGGCCGCGAAGCTGTTTGAGCGCCTCCCTGAGCCCGCCCGCGAGGTCGTGGTCAACACGATGCGGCTGTTGGCTGTGAAGAAGTGATACGTCAGAGATTCTGTGGCTTTGCGGTAGCATGGGGATAGGCTCCGATGCGTCGCCCCGTAAATACTAGGCTTGACCCGAGTCTATTCGCGCTGATGAAGGCTCGAAGGCGAGCCTGGGAACCTAACGCACAAGGGAAGCTCGCTGTGCTGAGACGCTTGGGCCAGCACCAGAATTCTGGACTGCTGCCAGGGCTCACCGAGAGCAATGCCGAGCAATCCTGGAATGAGCAGCTTTTTGGCAAGGTGTTGGGCTACCAGACCCTGCTCTCGCACGACCGCCTGCCGTTTCACCTGAAGCCGAAGAGCTACAACACGAGCGGCAAGTACGATGACTTCTCCTTGGGCTTCTTCGGTGGTCCGGCCAAAGATGTAGTCCTCGCGAGTGCAGAGCTGAAAGGTGCCAAGGCCAACCTGGACAAGCCCCAAACGGATAAGGCCTACGGAGGGCGCACCGCCGTTCAGCAAGCGGCAAGCACCGCTCAGGAAATCGCGAACTGCCGCTGGGCGATCGTTTCTAACCTTGTCGAGCTTCGCCTTTACAGCTTGGATGATGACACTACGGCGGTAGCAACCGCCTTGCTGCCAGAGGTCCGAAGCGCTCGGGAGCTGGCTGCCCTGTGCGCCATGTTCGACAGACGCGCCCTGCTCGGTGATGATGGCGACAACGCCGAGATGAAAAACGCTCTCAGATTGTGCAACGACCACCCGTCAATGCCTGTTGGGCCGAAGCCTGGCTGCTACAGGGTGGTCTTTCGCTTCACGCCCACGCAGGAGCAGAACTTTCCTCTTTTTGAAGTCGAAGGGGCACTGCGAAAGATGACGAGGCCCAACGGATCTCGCCATTGGGACCGGCCATCCAACTTCGACAGCGTAGACTTCCACACAGCGTCACTCGAAGACCGCTGGGTGGCACTCGACTCAGAAGATGGAAACAAGGCTCAGCGGATCGCCATGAGCACTCTTGGAGAAGTGCAAGTGTCCCGGCGGAGATCTCTCAACGGTGGTGAGGTCCGCTGGATCAGCGGACCAGGAAGAACATTCGAGCTGGGCACCGAGGTGGTCCAACGGTGTCACGCGCCGCTCACTCAGCACGGCGCCCACGAGGGCATAGTAACTGCAGAGCTACGTGAGGTAGCTGCCGCACAGCTCCAAGCAAAGGTGGACTTGCTGCGAACTGCGACCAACCTCGGGACAAGTCCGCGAGACCTATTGACCGTCGGCGACTTCAACTGGGCAAGCGCAGCGATGCCCTCCGACGCCGTCTGTGCCCGCTGCCTCTGTGAACTCGCGATTCAGTTCCGTGGCGACACTGGCGGAGTTGCCTTCGACCCAGCGAAGCTCGCCAGGGTATTTCGTGGGTTTCCGGCGGCCTAAACAGGCGCGTCGAAAACAGGACCGGCTCAAGAAATTGAAGTCGTTTCCGTCCTCGTGCTCAACTCCTCAGTTACTCGTCTGCTTAATTCCTCATTCACTTAGCTGCTCAATAAGGTATGATGCCGTGATGGCAACAACGAGAATGAAGGTACCTGTTAGCCCTCGGGCTCTGCAGCAGCGCATCAACCGCAAGCTGCGTGTCGAGGATGAGGTCCTCCGCAAGAGCCGACCTGTGTACGACCAAGGGCGCCCGATCTACAACAGCGATCTCGGCGAGTTTTATGTGGTCGACGTGAACCGAAACTTCGTTGTCGCGGGCGACGTCGACCTTCAGCAGCTCGGCCGAGAACTCGGCGCGCTCCAGAATTGGGAGGAGCTGGCGGAGTGACGCACCCTGTTCCTGGCAAGCGAGCCGCCCCCCGGCACTCCCTGTCGGCGAAAGCTCGTCGGCGCGCGTGGCTACGCCAGTGAGCGCGCATCAGGGCGGATACAGGGCTGAAGCGCATCGTAGCGTTGCTGGATGCGGCGCAGCGGACTGTTGCTTCTTTCCAGTATTCTCATGGTGTGCAGCAGAAGTAGAAGTAGACGTTGTCACCGCCGGCCCCTTTGCACTTTGGCTGCAGCGCATTGCATTTGCCGGTGGCGGATTTTGGGATTCGAGTGCAGATCGTCCCCATCTTGCAGAGGGCATGGTCTGGCGGCGCATCAAGGCAAACGATATTGCCGTAGCTCATGGCGCCGTTGCAGTCGCAAATGCCGTCGTTAGGGGTCTGGTCGATGGCGTAGTACTGCGGATCGCAGGCCAAACTTGCTGAGAGCGCGGGGATGGCGGACGCGACGCTCAGCCGTACCGCCAAACCCAGCAAGACTCCGGCCAAGCGGAAGCTGCGAGCGGTGGAGCGCCGCCTACTCGCGGTTGTTCGTGATCTCGACGACGCCCAGGTCGACGACGTGACACGTGCGCTGAAATCGCTGCTTGCCGTGGGGAAGTACTCGTCGAAGTAATTGGGCAAGCAAGCGGCATCGAAGCCACCTGTTTCTGAGAGCGCGCTAGCCGACACGTTCGCCTTCGGCAACTGCGCAGGTGAGGCGACCATCCGTCCGCGCCCCCGGGGGAGGGGGCGGCCCGGGCGGG
>CAZRGL010000615.1:0-2150 GCA_964599485.1 uncultured Polyangiaceae bacterium | reverse complement strand
GTTTGGTGGGGGGACGGACGGATGGCTTGACGAGCCGTCCTGGGACGGCCCGGGACGACTGAGGATGGGGTACCCTTGTTGGCGCTTATTCGTCCTCGTCGTAGTCAGTCTCGCCTTCCTCTTCGACGACGATTACGCGCTCCTCTTCTTGGAGCAACCGCTCCGAAATATCCAGAAATCGGTCGAATCGCTCACGCGGGTCGATGTCAATGGTCTCGGTCTCTTTGTCTTCGGGATTGGGCGTCATGGTGCCCTCCTTTCCCGTTCACGTTATCCGGTCTAGACGAGCAAATATGCTGGTCACATCGACATCGGTTTGTGTGTGACGGCAAAAACCAAAACGCTGTTGCGAAGGAGGCTCGACGACTTACTTTATGGCCATGCGGCGACCCAAAGCAGCGTGCGAAATGACGAAAAAGGTCTTCACACTCCGGCTCACCGCGTCGCACAGCGAGTCGCTCAAGTGGGCGGCTCTACAACACGGCCTTGCCGAAGCAGCGTTGCTGCGCATGCTCTTGCTTCGAGAGGTGCGCGAATTGAAAGCGTCCCATGCTCGCGCAGACGCCGAGCCGCAGCCAGCTCGCCCATGAACATCTCCCCCGAGCGTCAAGAGCAGTTCTGGGCCACCGTCGATCGCGGCGCTGAAAATGGCTGTTGGCTTTGGACCGGAATGGACGATGGCAATGGCTATGGGCTCTTTCGCGTCGATGGCTGCCGTGTTGGAGCAAACCGCGTAGCCTGGTTCTTGACTCACGGCGATGACCTCGACGGTGTCCGACTTGGTCGAAATTGCAGACAGACAGGATGTGTTCGTCCTGACCACATGCAGCGGTCGACGCGCGCGCAGCTAAGCTCCGGGACTGACGGCAGAAATCGGCCACCAAAGTCGTCCTGGGACGAGAGACATACAAGGACAGCCCAATACGAACAGAATGGCGACGAATTCTGCACAGAAAGGACCGACCCAACCGGTCCCTGTGTCACCGCCCAAATGCGCGAAATCGCTCCATCAAATCGCGTGTTAGGTGCTGTCGTGACTGCCGTACTGGAACTGTCTCGACGTTTGACCGCTGTCCAATCGACACTTGAAGACCTTGTCGAGCTTTCGATCCGCGATTTGGATTGCAGCGGCTCGAACTCGGCCGGCGTTGAAAACGCCGACATACCGTGAGGTAGCGGGGGCGCGGACAACGCACCGCCGATGGCGCAGCTCCGTTCCTGCTTGGTTTGTGGTGCGGGTCGTTGGACGACCCGTCGAAATACGCTGGTGCCCTTCCTGCTGCTACTGCTCGACGTAGTTGACGCCGATTGGGTGAATCTCGCGCACGCTGCGTGATGCGAATGGCGACTGCGCGGTCGCGATGGCCATCTTGCAAGGAAGTTCGCCTGCTGCAGGACATGGGTGTAGGTGGCGATGCGGGAGCGGAGCAGAGTCCGCGCCGCATCGCGAGCAGCGAGGGCGTTCGCAGTTGGCGGTTACTTCGACGATGGGCGCGAGCGGGTCGGCAGCTGGCCACGACTTCGCTACCGTGGTGTTGGTGGACGCTATGGGATGGGATCGAGCTACCCGATGATGTAACCTGCGCTGTTCAGGAGGGGGAGCAGTGCTCGCACCCGGTGCGATGGTGACAGGAAATGTGTGCCTCGTCCGTCCTCTAGGAGAGGGCGGGATGGGGAGCGTTTGGGTGGGCCATCACCAGGGGTTGGGCACTGAGGTTGCGGTCAAGTTCATCTCTGCTGAACTCATCAAAACCCATCCGACCATTGTGGAGCGCTTCTCGCGAGAGGCTGCGGCGGCGGCCAAGATCAAGAACCCCCACGTCGTACAGATGTTCGACCATGGCGTCATGGCCGATGGCACGCCGTACATCGTCATGGAGCTGATGGAGGGTGAGAGCCTCGCGGAGCGACTAGAGCGGTGTGGCCGGATTGGCGGCACGGACTTGGTCGGTATGTTGCGACAGGTCGCCAAGGCCCTCGACCACGCTCATTCGCTCAACATCGTTCACCGCGACATCAAGCCGGACAACATCTTCCTGCAGCGTGTTCACGAGGATGAAGTCGGCAAGGTTCTAGACTTCGGAATCGCCAAGCAACATGGCATCGGCCAATATGGCGCCGCAACGAGCACCGGGGCGATGCTCGGAACG
>CAZRGL010000614.1:0-6432 GCA_964599485.1 uncultured Polyangiaceae bacterium | reverse complement strand
GATCGCTCTTGCGCGTCTTGAACAGGTCGCTTTCGAACTTTGGCAGCTGACCGGTGCCAAATAGCGCGTCATCCTTGATCATGAATGGCGGCAGCACCTCGATGTAGCCGTGCTCGGTCGTATGCAGATCCAACATGAAGTTGATCAGGGCGCGCTCGAGGCGCGCCGCCGCTCCAAACATCACGGCGAAACGTGGCCCCGACAACTTGGCGGCTCGTTCGAAATCGAGCAAACCGAGGGCGGTACCTATCTCGTCGTGCGCGCTCGGGGTGAACGACTGCTCGGGAGGCGTTCCCCAGGTGGCCACCACCTGGTTGTCTTGCTCACCTTTGCCGCTCGGCGTGTCCTTTCCGGGCAGGTTGGCAATCCCCGCCATCATCCCGTTCAGCTCTGCCAGCAGCTCCGATAGCTCGCGCTCCAGACCTTTTACCTGCTGACTGAGCTCTTTTAGCTGCTCGCGGCGCTCGCTGAAGGCACTCGAGCCCTTGTCGAGCTTGCCCATTTCCTTGCTGGCAGCATTGCGTTCGGCTTGCTTCTTTTCCGAAGCAGCGATGAGCTCGCGACGGCGATCTGCCAAGGCGGCAATCGGCTCCAGCATCTTCGCATGGTCCTCCGAACGACGGGCCAGCGCACCACGAACTGTGTCCAAGTGCTCGACGAGATAACGCAGATCCAGCATGGCCGACCCTCATAGCGCGTCGCGGCTTTGCCCACAAATCGCCGCAGCCCGCCAAACCTGCTAATTTGAGGTGCGGCCCGTGGCGGCCACCGGCCGCAGAGGCGCTACGCACTAGAGAACATGGACGTTACCTGCGACCGCTGCAGTACTCGCTACGAGTTCGACGAGGCACTTGTCTCGACGCGCGGGACGACTGTCAAGTGTACGAGCTGCGGGCATCAGTTCCGGGTTTTTCGCCCTGCTGGCTCCACGAGCTTGGACGCCTGGGACGTGCGCACCACCGACGGGCGCGAGCTGCGTTTCGGTGCGATGCGCGAGCTTCAAGCGGCGATCACCAGCGGCGACGTCAACGTCGACGATCTACTCATCCCAGGCGATGGCGGCGAAGCGAAACGGCTCGGATCAATCGAAGAGCTGCGAAGTTTTTTTTCGCGTCCTACGCGCGCACAAACCGGTCAGCTCAAGCGAGCGAAGATCGTCGCATCACAACGTCCCCGCAACCCCTCATCTGCTCCGCCGCCAGCGACCGACCGCGATGGCAATCCGGTGCCGAGCCGCACCGGCGACACCCTCAAACCGCCTCCGAGCATGCGCCCGGACGACGCGCCGGCGATCGCGATTCCGCGACCAGCGCGATTGCCCAAAACGCCAAGTCTGGCCAAAACGGAAGCTGGCGTTGGGCCGGCGCATCAAGAAGAAGACTCCTTCGACGACGATCACGACCTGAACGCAGTCTCCGACACGCTGCAACGGGTCAGCGACGTCATGGCAGAAGTCGACCAAGCTGAGGATTCTTCGCCCGCCCCGAGGGTGGCCGAGTCGGAGCATCCACAGGAGGACTTCGACGACGAGGACCTGGACGACGAGGACGACGAGGATCAGAGGCGAATGCCCCCGGGCTTCTCCCATCCCCCATCTGAGCCGCCCGAGATCTCCTCGATGCCGCCTTTGACGCCATCGCCGAGCGCAGCGCGCCCATCAATCTTGCGCCGCTCGGACCCCTACACCGATCCCCGCTTCAGCGGCTATGGCCGCGGCGGACGCCGGCCAACCTTCTTGCGCTGGATCGTGGGGCTCATCGCCCTGGGGATGGTCGCGCTGATCGGCTTCACACTCGCCAAGAAATACACGAGTGCGCCCGCTCAGACCGCCTCCTCGGCCAAGAAGCCAAACACCAAGGTCACCAAGCTGTTGGCGCGCGGCAACGAGCTGCTGCTAGAAGGCGACGTCGAGGGGGCCAAAGAGCAATTCGTCAAGGCAAGCGGGGTGAGCGAGACCGACCCGAGGGTGTCTCGAGCATTGGCCGACGTGGCCATCGTTCGCGCCGATTTCGCTTGGCTGAGCGTTCGTTTGGTGGGGGACAACGCCGCTGAACGAAGTCGCACCGAAGCGGAGCTCGGACAGGCAACCAAGCGCGCTGATCGCGCAGTTGCCGAAGCCTCCCGGCAGCTGTCCGGTGCGGACGGTGCAATCGGCGCACGGCTGAAGATCGACGTGCTGCGCTTGAAGGGCAAGCTGGCAGACGCGCGAAAATTGGTCACGAAGCTCGACACGAGCCACGCCGACAATGGCCGGGCGCTGGCTGTCCTCGATCTGAGCGAAGAATCACCAAGCTACGACATGGTGGTCGACAGGCTGCGCAAAGCAGCCAGAGGCGAAAAGAAGCTGGGCAGAGCACAAGCGATGTTGGTATTCGCCTTGGCGAGCTCGGGCGACAAGCAACAGGCAACCAAGGAGCTCGCTAGTCTACGCGCGTTCGCTCCGAGCCTTTCCTTGTTGCCAGCACTGCAAGCCTTTGTTGCAGCAGCCAAGCAGGTGAAGAAGAAGGAGCCGAGCGCCAAGACCAGCCCGACCGCCGTCGGAGACGGCTCGGCAGCTGCTGCTGGCGCGACCGATGGCGTACCTGGCGACTTCCGCGCCGCACTCCGTAAGGCCTACAGCGCGCGAAAGAGTGGGGACCTCGATCGTGCCGAGGAGCTCTATCGGGCCGCGCTCGACAAGAACCCCTGCAACATCGAAGCGCTGGCTGGGCTCGCGGATGTCGCCAAGGCCCGCGGTAACAGCAGTGGTGCAGCGCAGCGCTACAAAGAGATGCTCAAGGGTAACCCCGACTACATACCCGGCATCATCGGGCTGGCCGACGTAAAATGGGCAAACGGAGAACGTTCAGCAGCACTGACGCTCTATCGTCAAGTGGTCGTCAACGCGCCTGGCACCTCGTATGCGCAGCACGCCCAGGCGAGAATCGATCAGGGTGCTGGGGGGAGCGCACCGCCCGCGACCACCAGCGCAGCACCAAAGACGGCGCCGCCAACGACGAGCTCGGCAGCGCCGTCAAGCCCGCCGACGAGCCAGCCGACAGCAACGCCGACGAGCCAGCCGACCGCCGCGCCCGCGCCCACCAAAACGAGCAGCCCAAAACACGATCTACCCCCTGGCGTCGACGTTTCGGATCTTCCAGACCTCCAATGAGCTATCGCGCGGCGTGCTTCGAGGTACACTGACGGCTCGAATGACGATGGCACGCAAATCCGGTGGGGCGAGGAGCGATCAACTTGACGGAGCCGGACAAGCGCTCACGGTGCGCTCCGCAAAGCTGTTTGTGTGGCTGGCGCTGTTGTCGCTAGGCCTGATTTGCTTGGGGGTGAGCGGTTGTGACGGACGCCCCCGCGCTGGCCAGGTCGACGACAAGCGACTGGCACAATCAAAGGCGGAGCCTCACGTCGCAGAGATCGACTTGCGTCGGGGCGCACCGGAGCAATCACGCAGCGCGTGGCTCGGCAATAATCGCCACAGCAGCTACGCCGACTTGGTCATGAGCTTGCGTTCGCTGCCCAGCGAACCAGCGATGCGCGGTGTGTTCGTTCGACTCGGCATGGCCCGTCTCGCCCTCGCCCGCTCCGAGGAGATTGGTCGGCTCCTGGCCATGGTGCGGGCCAAGGGCAAGCCCGTCGTGTGCCACGCTGATGCCTACTCCAACAGCACGATGCTCTTGGTGGCCCAAGCCTGTGACGAGATTTGGCTGAGCGAGGCAGGGATGGTCGACACGGTGGGCTTGGCAGCCCAGCTGATCTTCGGCCAAGCACTCCTGGCCAAGCTGGAGGTGGACGTCGACTTCCTGCAGGTAGGCCAATACAAGGGCGCCAAAGAGCCGTTCACACGAAACAGCTCGAGCCCCGAAGCGCGCGCCTCCCTGCAGGATACGTTGACGGCCATGCGCACGGCCTGGATCGAAGGGATCGAGAAGGGGCGTGGCAAGAAGGCCAGCGCGCTGGCACTCGAGGACGGTCCCCACACTGCAAAGAAGGCCAAAGAGCTCGGCCTCGTGGACAAGCTGGGCTTCGAGCAAGACGCCCGAGCGGCCTCCTTCGAGCGATCCGGGGTGCAACGCAAGCTCACCCATTTCGGACCACAACCCGGATCCGCATCAGGTTTCAGCGAGCTCATGCGCATGCTGGGCGGTAGCGGCGCTGCCGCCATACCACACATCGCTGTCGTGCGGGCAACTGGCGCCATCACCATGTCGGGCGGAGGGCTGTTCGGCGACGGCGACGGCATCACCCGTAGCGAGCTCGGACACACCCTGCGTAGGTTGCGCAAGAACCCAACGACCAAAGCAGTCGTGCTGCGCATCGACTCGCCCGGTGGATCTGCCTTGGCCAGCGATCTGCTTTGGCGCGAGGTCAAACAGCTGCGCGAGGCCAAGCCCGTAGTCATTTCCGTCGGCGGCATGGCAGCCAGCGGCGGCTACTACATCGCTTCGGCAGCAACCAAGATCGTAGCAGCACAAACCAGCATCGTGGGGTCCATCGGGGTCGTCGCTGGCAAGCTCTCATTTGCGCGCAGCCTCAAGCAAATCGGCGTCAACGTAGAGACGATTTCGGCGGCACAAGGCGACGGCAACAGGGCCACTTACGACTCTGCGCTATCGGCTTGGGACGAGGCCACCCGCTCGAAAGTCAACCAGGCCATCAAAGCAACCTATGAGCTCTTCATCCAGCGAATCGCCACGGGCCGCGGCTTGTCGGCCAAGGAAATCCAGCCAGCTGCGGAAGGCCGCATCATGGGTGGCACCGATGGTAGGAAGCGTGGGCTGGTCGATGAGATCGGTGGCCTGACCCGAGCCATCGAGCTCGCCGTAGAGCTGGCCAAGCTCGACCCAGCAACACCGGTTCGAATCCTGCGTCCTCCCTCCCCACTGCTCGAGTTGTTGAACGCTGAGAGCCCGCAGGAGCGTGCCCGGGCCGACGCCGCGGTCCGGCGGCAGGTAGCCCGACGCACCGTCGATTTGCTGACCTCCCCTCTGGCACCCTACCGCCACGAGATATCTGGATTCGCAGCCAGCATAGCTCCACTTTTGAGCGGTGAGCGCCTTCTGACGAGCCTGCCTTACGCCCTTGCGGTTCGCTAGGGCTGATCGTGCCAAATACAGCTGCCTGGAAGAAAGCACCCACCTCGCCGGCTCCGAAACACGACCGCTTCGTTGCGATACCTCGACGCAACAGCAGTACGCTGTCGGTATCGCGCCTTGCCCTCACCGCCCGGCCCTCGCTGATCTGGGTACTTTCTTCCAGGCAGCTGTACTAAGCTTGGGTGTCCTGAAGACCTCATGAGCAGCACGCAATCCGCCCACGGGGTGGGCCTCGACACAGTAAGCGAGGTCGTGCTCCTCACTACCGAGGAGCGCCTTCGCTCGGAGCCAATCCCCAAACGGCCCGGTATCACCGCCGAGCGCGCTGCGCTCAAGGGTAGGTTGCGCTCGTGCCAGAGCGCTGGTGACGAAGAAACGGAACGCGACTGCAGCATCCAATTGGCGCAGTTGTATTTCGACGAGGAGCTGGATCTCGATGAAGCGGTGCGACTAATGCACCGGGCGCTCGACATCAGAGATGACCGAAGGTTGCGCTTGCAGCTTGGCGAGCATCTCGTGGCCATGTCCCGCCACATCGAGGCAGGACATGTGCTGCGCGTCGGCCAGCCGCACAACCAACAAGACCTCACCGACAGCTGGCTGCGTGCCGGGCGTTGCTATGCTCGGGGAGGCGAGCCTCATTCGGCAGCCGCGACCTTCCGAGAGGTCGCGATGTTGGCACCAGATGACCCACGGCCACTGGAACAACTCGCAGCCGTGAGCCACTGGGCCGCCGAGCAGGTCAATCCGGAACGGGCCGCCGACGCTTGGTTGGAAGCCGCTGCGCGCCACGCCGCAAATAGCGCGGGTCCCTCGCTAGCGCCGGCCCAAGCCTTCGAGGTTGCGCCCCACTACGAGCGCGCCGCAGAAGCCTTCGCGGGCTCGCTCCAACACCAAGGTCGCGAGGGCGAGGGCGAAGAAGTCTGGCGAGAGCATGCCAAGCACTTGGAGACCGACGGCAGCCAGCAGGTCGCCTACGGGCGCTCCGAGAAAGCGCGTGCGCGCTCTTCCCACATTTGTGCGCTGGCAGCAGCGCTAGACGGTTGTATCAATTCTTCGCCCAAACACGCCGAGCGAGACGCTGCGCTGATTGGCCTGCTCGAAGATCCCGCGGTCATCGTGACCCTCGATGCATACGCCGACGAGGGGCGGCCACTGGCAACGGGCATAGCGGCAGCCGCGTGCACGAAGAGCGCGATGGGTCGTGCCGACGCACTTCGAAAGCTGGCCCGCCGGCTGCAAGGCGCCGCCCGCGCTGTCTTGCTGGCAGCCGCCGCAGAGGCTTATCAGGCAGCCGGCAACCAGACACGTGCTCAAAAGACCGCTGCGCGCGCGTGTGCGG
>CAZRGL010000613.1:4569-6435 GCA_964599485.1 uncultured Polyangiaceae bacterium | reverse complement strand
CTGACAGGCCGAGTATCGTTCTCGAAGGGGTAGACAACTATCTTGACAGCTGCCGACTTCCTCGCCGGCCCAAGACACGACGCGGCTACGTGGCGCAATGCCTTCGACCCGCACCTATCGAGCTACGCGTACGTCTGGCAACAAGATCGTGGCTGGGCGCTGCGAGGTGCCCGGCAACTGGGCGACAGCCCCTCTCAGTTGCTGACGAATGCGCCCGAACTGGATGACCGCAGAGTCTGCGTCGGCGACTTGTCGGTCGGTGTGGTGATCTGTGGCGAGGTGTTCGTGCTGGTCGAGGGCGGCCACCGAGACTTGCTCACGAACCGAATAGTGGCGGGCCGTGAACTCGATTTCGTCGTCGTGCCGGCGCATTCCGATGTGCCACTTGCCGGGCAGAACTGGGCGTGTGCGTTGAAGGGTATCGCCCAAGAGGCTCGCTGCCCGGTGCTGCTGGCCCACCACCTGGAGCGAGCCCATGCGACCAGATGGCGTGAAGCTCGCAAGTCCGACGCTGCACCGGCTCGGACCGTTTGGTGCGGGGATCCCATAGCCCGTCACCGTGTGGACGATAGGGCCAGTATCGACGTCTTCTCCGGGGGCGGAGGCAGGGCGGTAGACAGCGAGCAGCAAGGAGTGGTCGACACCAGGGACGGCACCGGGAAGTTTCCGCTCAGTCTAAGGCCGGACGCGAGGATGGCCGGTCGAGTATCTGAGCAGGTCAGAGAAGAAATCGAGCGGCGTTCGAGCCTGGCTTCGGTGATCGGTGAGTACGTCACGCTTCAGCAGCAGGGTCGCGTCTATAGAGGTCTGTGTCCGTTCCATGGGGAGAAGTCGCCCAGCCTCGTGGTGCACGAGGCCGATGGCCACTACTATTGTTTCGGCTGCCACGCCAAGGGCGACGCGATCCGCTTTCTGACGGAGCACGTCGGCTATTCCTTCATAGAAGCATTCACGCAGCTCGCGGAGCGCTGTGGCGTCGACCTGGAGCTGGAAGAAGAGGAGCCGCACATCCGCGCGCGTCGTCGCAAACGCCGAGAGGCGCGCGAGCGTTATGCCGAGATCAATGGCGCGGCGTTGGAGCACTTCCGTAGCCGAGTCAACGATCCGGAGGCGCGCGCGTATCTGACGAAGCGTGGACTGGGTGAAGACGTCGTTCAGCAGTTTCAAGTGGGGTTTGCCCCCGAGGGATGGGATCTCCTGGCGCGCGCGATGGTGCGAAAGGGCTCTTCAGCCGTGCGCGCTGCATTGGCGGTCGGGCTGTTGGGGCAGCGCAAATCACCTGATGCGCGGGACCAGACCGAGCAATATGACAAGTTCCGCCACCGGGTCATCTTCCCTGTCTTTGGCGCTTTGCGTGGCGAGGTCATCGGGTTTGCCGGCCGTACACTGTCGACCGACAAGGAGGAGGCGAAATACCTCAACTCCAGCGAGTCCGAGTTGTTCGGCAAGGGGCGCTGCCTGTACGGCTTGTTCCACGCCAAGAAGCAAATACGGGACACCGGATTTGCGGTCTTGGTCGAGGGCCAGATCGACGTGCTGACACTGGCGCAGGCAGGGTTTGGAGCCGTCGCGCCCATGGGGACGTCGCTGACCGAAGTTCAGTGTTTGTTGCTAAAACAGTGTACCAACACTGTCCACTTAGCGTACGACGGCGATTCCGCCGGGCGTGCGGCGGCGATCAAAGCCATCGTGTTGCTGCTTGGCGCGGGTTTGACAGGCCGTATGGCTCTGCTCCCAGAGGGTGAGGATCCGGACACCCTCGTCAGAACGCAGGGATGTGCTGCTTTGGAGGCGCTGATCGAGGCTGGCATGACGCTGTTGGATAACTTCGTCGAGGACGCGATGACCAAATACGACGGGTCCTAT
>CAZRGL010000613.1:0-4559 GCA_964599485.1 uncultured Polyangiaceae bacterium | reverse complement strand
CATGACGCGGGAGCTAACTGGAAGAAAATCAGCCCCGACCTGACCAATTACGACGGGTCCTATCCGAGCATGGCGCGGGTGATGCTGCAGGTCGCACCGATCTACGGCCTGGTGGAGTCCCTGCAAGACCGAATGCTCTGCCGCGGCAAGCTGCAGCGCCGACTGAATCTGACTCAAACCGACATGGACGCCTGGCTGGGCAGGCCATGAGCCCGCTGGGGTCCGCCGGTCCGGGTTTGACACCTTGCGACACAAGCCGTCCCAGGGCTGCCGCACACTCTCCGACGTGACGAGGGACGAAGCGGCGCAGACCGGGCGGTACCGGACCAGCCACAGCTCCGCCACCTCGCGTCTTAACAAGGCCAAGAACGTTCGCCGTTCTTCTTGGCAGTGAACAACCAGGCGAGGTCCAACCAAGTCCACCTGTTGGCTGGCAATTCCCCCGTCGCGTGACGGCGCTAAGACGATGCGAGCAGTCCAGCTTCGTCGCTCATCGCGCCGGGAACGGGTACACGAGCCGAGTCGCCCACCGATGCGCTGCTACGAGCTGAGAATCGGCCACTTGTGAGTGCAATCCACATCGATCGACTTTACTGTGGGCCCGATCCGTTCGTGCGTAGCTCCGCAGGATTCGGCCAGAGAGTAGGCTCAAGACGCGCAGCGCGGAATCAGGCTAGCCCCTGCCCAGTCCAATCGTTTACGAGTGGCGTCACGTTGGGTTGCTCGATTCGGATGCGCATTCGTCCCGTCTTGTGGAACGAACGCCAATCCGCGTTCGCGGGAGCTGAATGGACTTCGGAGTGCGCTTGTCTTGGCCGGACCCAGGCAAGTCCGGGCCGGCTCGAAAGACCCGACGTTCGGTGGCTCGAACCCCTGTTATGAACGCCGGAACGGGCGGGCATGAATACGAAGATGACCAGCAAGGACGAAATTACGAAGGGCTGCATGACACCTCTCTCGTCAGACTGTGACCGCACTCGATATCGAAAGTTCCCCTGCCGACTGCTTCATCATGGCTCCGAGTGCAGTGCCGCCCCCTCCTCACTCCGGTTGGTAAGCAGACTAGGATCTGCGATGATCTGCCCACCGTTGCAACCGGGAGCATGTACGCGTGGATGAATTTCAAAACGCCTTTGCGGAGCGTTACGAGCACGGTCACGGAGGCCTGGCTTCGCGTCTTGAAGTGTCGATCGAGCGCCTGGAGCAGACGACGTTCGAAGACAGTCTGCTGGAGTCCGGCGAAACCAGGCCGCTCGGGGACGTGGCCGCCGAACTGCGGACGATTCACCAGAGTTTGTGCCGCCCATACAAGCTGGTGGTCGCGGGCGTACAAAACGCGGGTAAGTCTACCGTAGTCAACGTCCTCGTTGGGCGCTGGCTCATGCCGTCGAAGTCGCGCAACGTGGATGCCGTGTTGTCGCAACTGACCCACGCTTCTGAAGAAGGCGCAACGGCCGTCTACCGCGATGGCACCACAAGACCACTTACACTAGCGCAGGCGCAGAGCCTTGTAGATCAGCAGCCCCCGAGTTTGGCTGACGACCCCAACGGGCTTGAACGCCACCATCAAGAACAGGCACTGATCGACTACGTTCGATTTGAACTCGAGGACGAAAATCTCCGTACCTTCACCTTTGTGAACACGCCAGGTCTGAACGACCGCCAGGAAGTCTCAAAGCGCACGGAGGATTTTTTCGCGCGCGCCGACGCTATCCTATGGGTGTTCGATTCCAGAAGGGTGGAAGAACTCACAATCACGAACGCGGTACTGGAGCTCTGTAGGACGAACGGACACAAGCTGATCGCGGTACTGAATCGCGCCGACGAAGTGGAGCGGATGGGTGGCGCCGACGCGATGACCGATGTCGAAGACCGATTTCGGCAGCTATTTTCGGGGTGCTACGAGACGGTCGTACGATTCAACGCCAAGGGCGCGGCCCTTGGCCTGGGGATACACCCGGCAGCCCACCGACGCGACGAGAGGCGACTGTGTGAACTCCGACGTGATTCCGGACTCGCAGAGTTGATGCTTCATTTTGACGCGAATTACTTCGGGCAAGACAAACGGCAGGAAAAGCGCCGCAACAGCGAGGTGCGAGCCCGCAGCCTCCTCCAAGTAGCCGACGTCCGGCTGGTGCAGCACGAATTGGAACTCGCCGAGCGGGCGGCGAAACGGGCCGAAGACGACAATGCTCTTTCGCGAGCCCGTCGCGACGCCAAGCAAACGCAGTTGCGGGTGAATCTCGCGCTGGACGACGTTGCCGAACAGTGGATCGAGAAGCTGATGGAAGAGCAGTTGGCGGCCGCCGAGAAGGTCGCGAATGAGGTAATTGGGCCGACGGCGTTGTTCCGACGGAGCAGCGCGATCAGCAAGAAGTTCCAAGCCGAACTAGACAAAGAAATGGAGCGACGTTACCCACACACGCTCTTTCTCGAAGGCGTGGCACACGCGGTGGAACAGACCATTCTGCAGGGCTGGCTCGATTACTCAGACCGTTGGGACCAAGAGATGAGCGTCGAGGTCGATATCGACGGCGCATTGACGAGACTGGGCGGTGATGTCGTCGTTGCGGGCCCGCGTGGACTGGGCCGCGCAATTGCCGCGCTCTTGAAGGCGGCGTTGCGCCAGGCCTTGAAAGTCGGAGGTCAGCGACTGGCTCGCAACGGGCTCAAGCGTGTAATCCAGACGGCCGTCCGAGCCGCGGTGAAGGCTCTTGCCAAAATTCTGCAAAAGAAGTTCACGCTGGCCTTCCTCCGCCAGTTGGCCAAACGACTCAATCCTGTCCTGTGGCTTTCTGTGATCGGAGACGCCAACAAGATGCGACAGGAGATGGCCGATACGCTCGCTCAGGCGAGAGCGGAAGTGCGGCTCGAAATCGGCGGGCAGCGCATGAGACTCTCCGAGGAGCTGTGCCTCCAGCTTCACAAGGTTCACGCCGAAATCTGCGGTCCGCTCATCCGGGCCTTGGACGAGCAACTGGCTGCTGAAGGGGGAGAAGCCGACGCCGACCAGGCACGGGAGAGCGCCATCACCGTGCTTCGCGACGAGCTAAAGCGCATCTGGAGAGACGCCGACTCGATTGGGCGTGTTGCCGAGGTGGGGCCCGACGTGCCGTGCTCAAACGAGGACACCCGTATGGCCGATTGGTATGAGGAGAGCGGGGCCGAATGAACCATCTGCAACACGTGGCTGCCGAATTCGAAACCGTACTGAAGTCGTTGAAGGAGGTCGACGACCGATTCGACGCGTCGCTCGAACCCGTGAGTTCCAAGCCGCCGCTGGTGTTGTTCGCCGGGACCATCAAGGCGGGGAAATCCACACTCTTGAACGAGCTGGTATCCACTCGGGTCCTTCCCGATGACAAATCGGTGACACTTACACGAGCGTACGGGCGACTGGTGCACCGGTCGACGCCGACCGCGGAGGCGGTTCTGAACGACGGCACTCGAGAGCCAATCTCGATGGAACGCGCGCGTCTACTGCTTGCCAAGGGCGCCGGCCGGGATCCATTGCAGGACTTCATCGACCGTGTCGAGATCGGACTGGACCACCCGCTTACACGGGCGGTAGAGCTTGAAGACGCGCCCGGCGTGGACGACGTTGGAGCGGCAGAGGGCGGCGTACCACAGGATTTCGATGAACGCGCTGCCAACGCAACGTGTGTGGTCTATTGCATTGCAGGCACCGTCCTCATCTCACAGCAGGACGCGCGTCGGCTGGCCGCTCTCACAGCTGCCGGAGTGCCTTGGCTTGTAGCTTTTACCCGTTTTGACGAGGTTGATCCCGATGAGGAAGACGACGAACCGAGACAGGCGCGGCTTCTCTCCCTGGCGCGGTGGAACCTGATTCCGCCCGCCGGTCGCGTGCACTTCGTGAGCTCTTATGAGCATCGGCATGGGGACGTCTCCGAGTCGGGTATCGACGGCTTGATGGACGCCATCATTCGGGACGCGAGCCGTCCCGAACTAGACGAGGCCCGCCACCTACGCCATTTGAATGCGCAGATACAGGAGGCGTCGCAAGTGGCGACCGAGTTGGCTATGGAGATCGAGAGCGAGGTCACGCGGGACCAGGAGCGCGGAGAACTCGACTCGATACGAGCTCGGATGAACGCGGACAAAGAACTACATGCACTACTTGCTGAGTTTCGCAGCGCCCTACAACTTGCTAATGACGACCTCCTACGGAAGGTCAGGGCGCACTGCGCTGAGCGTACCGGGGGGCTCGCTGCCCCGTACGAGACCAGTTGGAGTCCCGAATGGTCGCGGCGGGTTGAAGCCGCCGCGACCAACTTCGATGCAGCCCTGGGCTCACGGTGCGAGCGGGACGGCTTTCCCAGTCCCGCTCAGCTCGGGTCGGTAGGAGCTCCTGCAGTCGCCTTCCCATCGCTCCCGGTGAATATCAAGGACAAGTTGGCCAAAGAGCTTGTCCGCATGGTCAAGGACGCTGCGGCTAACACACCACGGCGTTTTCAGAGGTTACTGACGAAGAAGCAGGACGCAACGGGGAATGGCGATGTGGGCGAAGCGCTTGCGCCGGTAGGCGCCGAATTGGCCAG
>CAZRGL010000612.1:0-6439 GCA_964599485.1 uncultured Polyangiaceae bacterium | reverse complement strand
ACTCCCGGGCGGGGGTGCTCGACTGGGCCGCCAACCGCGACTTGGAGGAGCTGCCAGTCATCTTCGGCGACCCTCTTCTGGCCAGCGCGGCGATGGACCGCCTACTCGACGACGCTCACGTGATCGTCATGGAGGGCGACTCCTACCGCAACCCACCTCCCAATAAGCGAAAAGCAAAACGGAGAAACCAGCGAAAGGACCAAGCGGCATCAACAACCACATCAGCCGCGATCACTTTGGCCGCCCCGAACGCCTCAGCACATCGGCGAGCGGGACATCCTATGCGATCGCGCAAAACGGTGGATCAGTTTGGCCGCCCCGAGACCGATCAGTTTGGCCGCCCCTTGACAGTCAGACGGCGGGCACGGCCCTTGCAGCTCGTTCGAAGGGTGGGCCTCGAACACAATGCGTTTGGATCGTGTCGTCAGATCGTGCGGCGGGTCGCGGCCACGGCCTGCCTGACGTTTGTACTGCTGTCGGGCCGTGAGACGCGAGCCGAGGCTCCGGAGACAATGATGGGAGTCGGGACGGCGGTCGTCTGGCTTGCCGGTGCGGGCATCGCCTCGCTGCCACTGTTGTTCTTTGACGAGCTCACGCCTAGGCCGACCTCCTCCGAAATAGTCGTGGCTCCATTGGCGATCCGGGCGGATCCGTTGGGCTGGGCCCCGAGCAGCAACATCGGAGCGTATGGTCTGAGTAGGATGGGGTTGGGAAGGGCGCACGCACCTGTTGTTGACGGACGACCGATTGAGCTTGGACATCGAGCCGTTGGTTGTCTTGTGGCCCACACCCACCACGGGTTGGGGCTCACTGGAGTTGCTTGCTGGTACTGCGGCCCAGATCGCGCAAGTGGATTACCAATACGCTGATGTTGGATCTGCTGACTTCTTGTTCGGTCCGGCTGCAGGCGTCCGGTTCGGTCCTCGGTTGGGGGATCGTTCCCTGGTCCAGGCCCAAGTCGAAGCACTCTATCGTCCGCTGTACAGCGTTTCGCACTCCGTCTGGCGACATGAGCTGAGCGTGCAAAGCGCCGTCGAGCTTCATCCCTGGCGAAGCAAGTCGTCACCCGGCGCAGGACTCGGCCTGTCGGGCCGAGCACATTGGTCGTTTTCCGAAACGTCCAGCAGGCTCCCGTCATCCTTCGAAGTTGGAACGTTCTTCTCGGTTCCATTTGCCCCTAGGGCCAAATGATCCCGGCTAACGCCAGCGCATGCTGCCCCGCCAACACCACCGATCGAGCTCGAGATGATGCTCATGGCGCCGAGCTTCGGATTCGTATTCGCCCCCAGCGTCGCGCCGGTTGTCATGTTCTAGCTCGGTGGCCCACAACACGAGGGCACACCTGGTGGGTGTTGCGTCTGGCGTAACTGCGGATCAACTGCACTGAGCTTTGGCCCTGGCAGCCGCCAACGCTATCACGATGGTTGCCGGTGCGGGATTGCCCCGCAGCGAAACAAGAGCTGGATGAGGCGCCACCGTTGCGACAAGATGCTTGAGCCAATGGAACGAACTACAACAGCGTCATGGCTAGAGTCTCGGCTCGGCAACGTTCAGCAGTGCGCTCCTCCTGGCGGCGACAGCCTTGAGCCGTCGCCGTCACACCCGGCGTCGTCGATAGTCGTTGAGCATTCGGCCGCAGGGCTCAAAGCTGGCAACAAGAACCTCACGGAAGAGCGTCAGTCGCAGGGGCACCAACAATACACCTCGATATCGGTGTGCTCGTCGTACAGCTTGAATTTCGGGTGGGTACTCAGCCCTGGAGTCATCTTCACGGACTTGCCCCAGGAAGCTAGCTCGACCTCTGTGCCCTCGACGCCTGTGATGGTCTCGATGTGCGCGCTGACGCCCGGTCCGCCTTCCTTGTTGGGGTCCCAGCGCTCGAAGACCATCTTGCAATCGCACTTCTGGTGACCATCCTTCGTTTTTTGCGATAGTGCGTCGGCCAGCTTCTTGGCCGTCTTCTTCATACGTTCGCTCGAGGCGGCCGGACTGGACATCGAGAAGCGGGGCCAACTGAACTTCTCTTCACACAGCTTGTAGTTCTTCTTGAACCATTCGCTCATCTTCTCCATATCCGAACCGCTTGGCTTGTCGGGGTTGGCATAGTCACCGTATTTCTTCCACTCCTCTTCATCCATTTTCTCGTCCATATCTCTCTCTCCGAGCAAGGCCAGGCACACAGCAGCGGAGTAACGACCGCAACCCCCCTTCATGATCCCGGGGTATTTCTTCTCCTCCCAATCGGTGAACGGCCTGTAGGCTTTCTTGGGAGGCCACGGGACGACGGACTTGTTGGCAGCAGGAGTCTCTTGCGCTTCTTCCTTTTTCTCGTCGTCCCCTGGCGGCAACTGGCAGTTGATCGGAGTGCCCGAGCCCGGCTTGTGGACTCCTTCCTCCATAAACGGTTCGCCAAGCTTGGGCGACGACGGGGTTGCCAGCATCAAGTACTTGGCAGCCAGCGGAACGTCGGCCGCAGGGATCGTTGCGCGATAAGCCGGGCGTTCAAACAGCGGACTCCACTTGTAGCCGAGCAAATAGTTGTCCTCACCCAACGAGAAGGTGACCTTCCAATTCTTCGAAGAGTACTCGTTCGTGTTTGGAGCAAGCACGAGGATCTCGAGGCCCTGGTTGTCCCATCGGTCGAAGATGTGGGTCGTCCACCCCTCCGCTTCGAGTGCGACGCTCAACTCTCCAGTCACTTCGGTCTGTGAGTCGGGAGTGATGCAGCCCGTGCCAATGGCGACGGCAAAGGTGAAGGCAGCGAGCGAGACGTTCCTTTTGGTGGCAATGCGGTTGAACATGCCGTGCCTCGTCGCAAAGAGCGTGCCGTTCGCAAGTGAATGAACCGTCGTGGATAACGGGTGTGCGGCGCACCCTATCCGGACAGCCACTCCACACCTGGTGGGTGCGCGGGTCTGCATCCGCAGACCGTCGACCGATGGCGTGCGGACCATCGCGGCCTCCCTAGTAACGGAGACCCCGATTCTTCGCAGACTGAATCGCCCCGGGATTTCCGGAGAATCTCGTTCGCTCGTTTCAGCTCGAAGTTCTCTCGTCGAGCCGCTGCACGAGTTGTACGACATCGGGCACGCCGACACACTAAGCACGACCGATCTCGCGTCAAGGGCTGTCGTGCCACTTGATGCGACTGCGCTTCGGTTTCTCCACGCCGCAAACAGCTTGGCCAGCTCTCGCGAATCATTACGCGCGACCGGGAGATCGCGCTCGGTCGATTGGGCGGCCGAATATCGCCTGATGAAGGTGCTTGAAGAGTATGCATTAGCCGTTCTTGTCGAGCCGGTTGGCGCGTTTGTTGATAAACACGAACAAGCCGCCGCTGTCCGGCACCTGTCCAAGACGCTCACGCGCTGCGAGCGCGAGACCTGCAACGCGATTGCCCGAACGCTTACAGACTCTCTTTGCCGCTAATGTTGAGTGCCGCGGGAGAGGAAGTCTCGAGCTTCGGTCAATCGAACTTCCCCTCGCATAGGCCGTGCTTGTCTTTGAAATGCAAAAAGACCCGCGTAAAACGGGCCTTCGTGCTCCTCAAGTTGGACGTGTCGTGCTTCCGCGGTGACTACGACGGTCAGCTACTTCAACACGGGTTGTCCGGACAGGAACCATCTTCGTTGGCTGTCAGCGTGGCGCACAGCGAGTGCCATGTCCAAACGTCACCAAGGCATTGCACTTCCGCGTAGCAGCCGTTCGGACCAGCTTTTTCGGTATGGTAGGTCGTGCCTATTGACCAGCTCTTCTTGTAGTAGCAGCACAATCCCCGATCTAGCTGCTCTTGGACCTCTTCAGGCACTTTCTCGGCATCCTCTTTGTCCTTCTTCTTCTGCTCCTCTTCGGCCTTCTTGTCCTTCTTCTTCTGCTCCTCTTCGGCCTTCTTGTCCTCTTTTGCCTTCTTCTTCGCTGCCTCCGCGTCTTCTTCTGCCTTCTTCTTCGCTGCCTTCGCTTCCTTTTCTACCTGCTCCGGATCGCAGTAGATCTTTTCGGGCTTGGGCTTGCAAGACCACCGGAGTCCCTTGCCGCCTTGGACTCCATACAGGTTGTGCTTCTTGTCCAGGAGCTCAGCGACGAGGCCATCGCAGTTGGGGAAATCGGCGAAGCACTCAAGCTTCTCTTTCGCAGGTACCTTGTCGTTCTGATGAGTGCATTCACAAGGGGTGGCCTTGGCGTCTTCCTTCATCTTCTTCACTCGCGCCAAGCAGGTGTCTTTCAACATCGCGTCAGCTGACTGTCCCTTGGGGACCATGAAACTGCCGATGTGGTAGTACCGAGACACCCCAGGACACGACGGCACCTTTCCGGTCGATCCCGCCTGCTCCACGCTTCCCACTTCCTCGTCTCCAATGGGAGCGTCAGCGTCGACGAAGCAAGCCCCCAAAAGGGCGGAGACGCCAGCGAAAGTTGCGATGGCAGCGATGCGTCGAATCATGTCATTCCCTCCAGTGTGTCCAGCTCTTTGCTCGAGCCTGGTCGTCGCTAATGCACGCCCCATGCCACCCCATAGGTGGACGGATTCTCGATGCAGCCGCCCGCTTCTGGTGCACCGCCCACCCCTCGACGCACAGTCAAGCAGTGAACCGCCCACCCACCGTGGAAGTGCGCGTACCATGTGCGATCTGGCATGAACGAGCCGCTGCCTGAGCGAGTCCGATAGCTTTGGAGTCTGCGGCGACACAGGCACTAGCCGACCAAGATGAGATGCCAAAAAAGGAAGCAGAGCCGGAGAAAGAGGGTCCACTCAAGACCCAGGTCACGACCCCATGAAACGCCGACCGGCTCGGTGATTCAGTAGGGCCACCGCATCGGGCTGTTCCGACCATCGCCCGCGTAGGTTGTCCGAAACGCGAGCATTCGGCGGCGCGCTGCCTGACTGGGCGCCTAGCTGTGTGCGGCGCACCCAGTGGTGTAACCGCACACTCCCGCCGCTTCGAGATTACGAACCTTTGGGCCGGCGCGCTCATTGCACCGGCTGCCGGCTAAGGAGAAAGAACTCTATGACAACCTGGAACACTCGCATCCCTCTCATCGCAGCGCTCCTGCTGCTCGCTGCTTCGGCGTGTATTACCACTGACCGGGAAGAAACCGACCTCGATGAAGCCGTGGGCGCGGCCGAACAAGCGGCGACGAGTTATCATGAGTGTCCATTCACCAAGGAGTTCAGCATCACTCAGTCGACCTCCGCTACGGGCTGGTGGTATCAGGACTGGGCTGAAAAGAACCTCAAGAACAAGTTGTACGAGTTGGGGAAAAAGCTCTGCGCGGACATTGACGCACAGCGGGCCGTGTTTGCCGCCAATAATGACTGTGAGCCCTGCACAATGAAGAACATTGGCGAGCCAGTGGTGTGCGAGGAGTACACGGACCTGTGCGGATACCTGACAGACAAGATAACGTCGGTTTACGACAAAACCACAAAGACATGGATCGCCTCGGGTTCGGTCACCGCAAAAGGTCGCTGGGAGTGCAATCGCAACGAGGATAAGGAGTGCCCCTACGAGGACTGGGGCTATTATGGCTCCGACACGTGGGACAAAGAGAGGGTCGAATCGCCTGAAGGAACGGGTGGCAGCTGCCCAGGGCTGCTCGGCGCCTGCGAGTGCAAGAACTCGGTGTGCATCAAGGAGATGGCCATAGCTTGCTCGAAGAGCCCGGGGTGCGAATTCAAGTCTACGCCTGGCACACAGATGAGCAAGAGCCTTCTCGGCTCGCTGATGACAGCAGCCGTCAAGATCATTGCTGGCAAGAGCATCCTCGTCGACATGTTGTCCGGAGGTTCGCCCATCGACACCTGCATCATAACTTGTGGCTAGCGTTACAATCGCGACCAAGGCTCGGCGCGGCGAGTCCCATGCGGGCACGCCGACGCCTTGGACGTGCTCGGGCGCTCAGTGCCGGCCTCGCCAACCCTAGCGCCAGGGCGTTGCTCCAACGGTCGAGTGAGGTTGCACCCAGCAGACGCTACGCCGGGGGCGCGGCTCGAAGCCAGCGCCCTGGAATAGATGTTCATGTCGACTCGGTTCCATCGTTTTTGCGGACTCTTCGCGGCGGTGCTTTTGGGCCACGGTGCTGTGGCATCCGCGGTCGGCTCAGGCGTGTACGACCTTCCTGCTCGAACAGAACGAGCCCGTCGTCGGTAAGAGGAGTCGCGTGCCCATCATGACTTGTAACCGTCACACTGTGCGGTTGCAGGTCGTGTGAAAACTCGGGCTGGAGTCGACACAGCTTCGGCTAGTTGGCAGCGGCACGGCAGGCGGGCTGGCGCAAGTCAACGCGGGTAAGTCCATCTCGGTTTGCGACACGGTCGACGCGAGCGGCAGCGCACTGTCAACCAACACCAGCGCACGCTGCCCCGCCAACACCACCGATCGAGCTCGAAATGATGCTCATGGCGCCGAGCTTCGGATTCGTATTCGCCCCCAGCGTCGCG
>CAZRGL010000611.1:0-6440 GCA_964599485.1 uncultured Polyangiaceae bacterium | reverse complement strand
GGACTAGGGGGGGGGGGGTGGGGCGGCGTTCGACGTCATGAGATGGATGCAAGGGGCGGCCCGATTCGTCGAAGCGAAGCAGCTGATTGTTCGCGGACACGAGGAGCTCCCCACCAGTGAAACCGATCCAACTCGCCTTGGCCTCGAAAGATAGCTGGAAACGCTTTCCGGTGAGCGAATGCAGCGACACCTTCGTCGCGCCCCGGGCCGCGCAACCCGTCGGCAGCGCGATGACCTGCTCGATGTTCGTCAAGGTTGGACCGGTGACGGCGATCGGCTTGTCAGACCCGAGGTCGAACATTCCTACGCTCCCGGCAAAGGTGAGCATACACAGGTGCCCCTGGCCATCGCCGCGGTAGGCTACGGCGTGGCGGGCGCGGTCCTCGAGTGCGCGGCGCCAGGCTTGCGGCTGAACCTTCTGCACCACGCCGGTAATCACATTGGTCCAGCCCCGATGGCTCAACAGTAGGGGCGGGTCACCGAGCAGAGCGGGAGCACGCCAAAACGGCTTACCGGTTCGTGTGTGCCACAACCTGACGGTACGATCGTCGCTGCCCGTTGCGAGGAGCTCACCGTCGGCGCTGAAGGCGATGTCGTTGACCTCGTTGCGATGACCCCGATAGCTGACGAGTTTCTTGCCCGTCGTGCTCCAAAGTTGCGCGGTGCCGCCGGCGCTCGATGTGGCCAGCATGTCACCCTGTGGATGGAAGGCGACGCGGTAGAGTCGGCCACCGTGCTCGGTTCGGTGCGACAAGTGCCCCGCCTTGCCATCCCATGAAAATAGGCGCAAGACGCCGTCGGTGCTCGTGGTCGCCAGCGTCTTACCCTTGGGGCCGAACGCAACCCCCCACAAGCCTGCCCGGTTGGCGGCGAGTCGGGAGATCTGTGCGCCCGACTTCAAGTCCCACACGCGCGTGCTTTGATCGCCGCCGACTGAGACGAGTAGGGCCCCGTCGGGGCTGAACGCGATGTCGTTCACCGAGCCAACGTGGCCTTCGAGACGTCTGATATGTGCTCCGGTACTCGTGTTCCAAATCCGTATCTGCCGGTCCTTGGAAGCGGTGGCAATCAGGGAACCATCCGGGCCGAATTTCGCCGCTAACACTGATGCGTCATGGGTTCCGAACACTCGAACCAGTCGCCTTGCCGACACGTTCCACAGCCGCGCTGTACGGTCAGCGCCCGCTGATAGCAGGAACTTCCCGTTCGGTGAGAAGTCGACGTCGGTGACCCAGCCTCTGTGGTCTCCGAGTGCCGCGAGCTCCCGTCCGCTCGCCACGTCCCAGAGCACGACGTGCCCGCTCCCGCTGCCGGACGCCAACAAGCTTCCATCGCGCGCGAAGGCCACTGTTGCTGCCGCCCCTTTGCCGCCGCGTCGAGCCAACGAAGGCAGCTTGCTGTCGAGCTTCCAGACTAAGACGCGGTGGCCATAGGTTCCCGCCGCCAAGCGGGTCGAATCTGGGCTGAAGCTCAGCTTGGTCACGCCCACCTCTACCTTGAACGCTGCCCGTGGCTGTCCAGTGCCCGCGTCCCACACTCTTATCGTCTGGTCTGCTGCGGCGCTGGCGACGAGGCGACCGCCTGGGCTGAAGCGCAAGCAACGCAACGGAGCGCTGTGGCCGATGATGGAGGCTACGGTGTTGCCTGTGGCGAGGGTGACCAGCTTGCCTTCGCCACTCGCTAGTCCGAGGGCAACCCGTTTGCCGTCCGGTGCGAATGCAACGGCCCGGGTGTCAATACCAACGACCAGCCTGCTCGTCTTGCGCCCAGTGGCCAGTTCCCAAAGCTGCACGCCATCGCTGTGGGCTGTTGCGATCAACTTGCCATCTGGGCTCAAAGCCATGTTGAAGATGTTGATGTCGCGCTGCAGGTCCTTCTCGATGGCGCCTGTTGCAACATTCCAAACGATCAGTCTTCGGTTGGCGCCCACCGTCACCAGCCGTAGCCCGTCCGGAGTGAAGCGCGGAAGGCTCGCCCATGTTCGGTGACCCTCGAGTGTGCGCGTGTTGCTATTTGCGGTCTCGATCAGCTTGACCTTGCCGTTCCAACTCGTGACCGCTAGCAGCTTCCCGTCCGGCGAGTAGGCGACACCGACCGCTTGATCATCGAGTACACGCAACACCTTGCCGGCGCGTGTCTCGGTGTCGAGCAAATGGATGGCGCCATCCTTGGCCGCCACGGCCAAGAACTTGCCGTCAGGCGAATGGGCTACGGCGTAGGGGATGCGGCCGAAGGTGCGCGACCAATGCAGCGGCTCTGCAGCGAGCTGTTGCCACAAGGCACGCGCTGCCGTGCTGTCCTGTAGTGCGAGCGCCTCGACGACCTTGGCGCGGGCTTCCAGCAGGCTGCGCTGCTTGAAAGCATTACGCGCATCGTCCAGCAGCGCAGTAGCTTGCCGATTGCGCGCCTTGTCTCGTTGCCGTCGAATGCCCACAGCGACCACCACCGAGCCGACGGCGATGGTGGTCAGCGCAACCACCAACGCTGCCAAGGCGCGCCGTCTCAGCCTGCGCCAGCGCACCACATGCTTTCGGCTCCCTTGGAGAAACTCCGTCACCAACCCGGGCACGCGCGTGCCTGAGGCGCCGAGGCTCCGCAGTGCTTCGGCCGGGGCATCCCCCTGCCAGAGCTCATCAGGTCGCCGACCCCGCTTGTCCCACAGCTCGGCGGCCTGGCTGACTTCGGCTAGTAGCTTCAGCTCCTCCTCGCTCTCGTCGGTCCAGCGCGCAAGCGTGTCCCAACGTACGATGAGCGATTCGTGGGCGAGCTCGAGCAGGGCGTCGCTTCCGAAGTCATCGCGCTGGCGCGTAATCGACACCAGCCGCGCTTCGATCAGCCGGTCCAGAATCCCCTCGGCCGCCTCATCGAGCCCCTCGAGCGCGTTCGTTCTGGGGATTGCACGCCGCGTGTGCTCAGCCGAGACCAAGCGCAGCAATAGCTCGCGGGCCACCGTCAACTCCAAGGGTGAGAAGCCGTCGAGGATACCGTCAGCGTGCTGGGCGAGCGCCCCCTCGACACCTCCCATTTGCTCGTATACCGAGTTGAGTAGCAACCGAGCTTTGGTGTCGCGTCCTTCCCACAACACCTGAGCCGCGAACTGCAACAAGGGCAGACAGGTTGGCTCGGATTGAACGGCTTGGACCATCTGCTCAGGAAGTGATTCCTCCTCGTAGCGGTAGCCGAGCAGCTCGACGGGACGGCGCATCACCTCTTCGAGCGCTTTGGGTCCGAGGGCGCGAAGTACCGTGACCCCGCGAAGGGCGGCGCTGACCTCGGGTCCGGTGACAATACGTCCCAAGAAGTCATCGCGCACAGCAAACACGACCCGCACTTCGCCGGCGGCGTCCTCAGCTGCTGTACACAAGCCGTGCATGAACTTGCGGCGCGCAGCGTCACTATGCTCGAGCGCAAACAGCTCTTCGAGTTGATCGACAAACAGCAGCACGCTGGCGCCGCTGCGTTTGGCTATCTCGCGTAACTTCAGCGAGAACCGTTGGGGCGCATCGAAGAGCTCCTTGCTCAGCTCACGAAGTTGCTCGGTACTAGCCGGCGGCTGTTCTTTTCGCAGCTTGGCCTCTGGTGTGGGAAAGGAGCATCCGTGACGCAGCAGCTGGCGCGCGAGACTCGTGAACGGTTGGTTGCCCGGGCGCAGCCTCAGCACGACCCAGCGTTGTTGCTCACGCAACCTGGGGATGACGCCGGCACAGACGAAAGAGCTCTTGCCTGCGCCGGAGGGACCCACCACCCCCAACACTGATTGCACGCGGACGCGCTCGACAAAGGCGGCAATCTCGGGCTCCCGGCCGAAGAACTGGCGCGCGTGTTGCTCGGCGAACGGTAACAAGCCGCGGAACGGGCTTTGTTCCTTTGCTGCTGACTTGCCGACGCCTAGCAACAACCGACCGACTGTGTCGACCACTTCCTTGGCGCGAGGCCGCAGCGCCGGGTCCTTTTCCAAACAACCCGCAACCAGCTCGCGTATGGGGTTCGGTATGTCGGGGGACTCGTCGACGGCGGGCGCTGGTTTACGGCCACACACCGCGGCGGCTTGGTGCACGAGGCTCGACTTGTCGTAGGGCAGTCGGCCGCAAATGAGCTCGAACAGCATCACCCCCAAGGCCCAGACGTCGGTAGCCTCAGTGCATTCGAGGTCCAGCCATTGTTCAGGCGCCATGTACTCCGGCGTGCCTTTTGCTCCCGCTGCGCTCGCAAATGACGCGCTGATTTCTGGACAGCTCAGTTCCTCGCCAGGCTCGATGAGCGTCTCATCATCTGAGCCGATACGCTTGGCCAGGCCGAAATCAACCACCCGGATGCGTCCGTCGTGACCGATCACGACGTTCTCTGGCTTCAAGTCGCGATGCAAGACCCCGCCGCCGTGGGCCTCGACCAGTGCGCTGGCTACCGCTTGCGTCACCCGTAGCGTTTCGGCAACCCCAAGGCGTCGTTCGCTGATGCGCTCCCGCAGATTGGTGCCTTCTAAAAACTCGAGCGCGACGTAGGGGCGGCCCTCGTGCTTTCCGGCGGCGTAGACGGTGACGATGTGCTGATGATTGAAGCTGGCCGTGGTGCGCACCTCGAACAGAAAGCGCTCGATGGCTTCGTCGGAGCCGAGAAGATCAGGGCGCACCACCTTGATCGCGACTCTGCGCCCCAGCTCCGTGTCGTGCGCCAGGTAGACCTCGCCCATGCCGCCGAAACCAAGGGGACGAGCAATCTCGAAGTGGTCGAGCATCGTCCCTGGAGCTAAGGGCTCTCGCTCGGCCCCGTCCGATGCCTTCTCTCGGGTGAGCGTGAGTACGGACTCATCCGCAGTGAGCGTCTCGCCAGCACCAAGCCGCCGCGTCCTCGCCATCGTCCACTACTCCAACAAGTCGAGAGGCTGAGGGCAAGGCGCAACTGGCCAGCACCTGGTCTGAATCGATGAAGCTGGGCTACCTTGCGGAGTTGATGGCCGAACGACCGCGGACCGTCCTAGTTCACATGGCAACACCTCGCTTCGGCAGATGCTGGTTATAATGCCCGTTCTGTCTGACACGCCCAACAAGTTGAACGCCCCGCCGCTTGGGACCACCCTCGCGGGTCGCTACCACCTGGCGCGCTTTCTCGGTGCAGGAGGCATGGGGGCAGTTTACGAGGCCCTCACCCCCGAGGGACACCGCGTTGCGGTCAAGACCCTGTTCGGCAGTGCGTCACAAAAGCAGCTAGCGCGATTCAGCCGCGAGGCGAAGATCTCGGCGTCGCTCGACTGTCCGCACATCGTGCAGACACTGGACACGGGCATTGACGACGCCTTGGGCCTGGCGTTTTTGGTGATGCCGCTGATGGTGGGTTGCGATCTGAGCGGGCTCATCAAGCAGTACGGTGTGGTGCATCCCACGGTTGCAGCCCGCATCGTCCGCCAGGCTTGCGTGGGGCTGCAATCTGCCCACGACGCTGGCGTCATCCACCGTGACATCAAGCCCGGCAACCTGTTTCTCGATCAGGACGAGCACGGAAACGTCACCGTACGGGTGCTCGATTTTGGCGTCGCTATGGCGCCCGAGGACACTGCGAAGCTCACCCAGACCGGCAACATGCTCGGCACGCCCTATTACATGTCGCCGGAGCAGATCAAGGACGTGCGAAGCGTCGATTGCCGCACGGACGTCTGGAGCCTCGGGGTTGCCCTCTTCAAGGCGCTATCGGCCCAGCATCCGTTCGAGGCGAGCCAGCTCACCGCGCTGTGCATCGCCATCACCATGGAAAACCCGCGAATGTTGCAGAGCCTCGCGCCATGGATCGATCCAGGCTTGGCCGCAATCGTTCACGCCTGTTTGCTGCGCGACATGGCGGGGCGCTGCCCTAGTGCTTCCGAGCTCGCGGAGGCGCTGGCGCCTTTTGCCGCTGGCAACGACCAGCTGCATGTCAGCATGTTTCAAAGCGTCGGGCCCGAGTTGCTCGAGTATGAAGCTCCGCGCCTCGAGCTGCTCCAGACTTGGCGGCGGATGCGACCACAGCAGCAGGTGCCACTTGTCGATGAAGGGCCCGCCGATCCACTTTTGGGCCGAGCGCTGGCCAGCCGCTACCGGCTCGTACGGCGTTTGGGCGAGGGGGGTATGGGGGCCGTTTATCAAGCGCAAGCGGCCGACGGTACCCACTACGCCGTCAAGATCATCAAGCCGGAGCTGGCGGGCAAGAACGTTGCGGCTCGCCAGCGCTTCGTCCGTGAGGCGAGCGCGGTAGCGAGCGTGCAGAGCGAGCACGTCGTTCGCGTCGTGGAGGCCGACACTGATCCGCAAAGCGAGCTGCCCTTCCTCGTCATGGAGATGCTTCACGGCATTGATCTGGGCAAGCTCATCGAGCGCCACGGTGCGCTCCGGCCCGAGCCGGTTCTGCGGTTGTTCTTGCAGGCTTGCAATGGACTGTCCGCGGCGCACGCGCAGGGACTGGTCCACCGC
>CAZRGL010000610.1:0-6485 GCA_964599485.1 uncultured Polyangiaceae bacterium | reverse complement strand
CGTGCCAGGATTTTTGCAGTCAGTGCGAAACTCACCTGTCGGGTGCGCGTAGCTCATGTGGGTGAATGTGAGGCGGAGGTAAGGCTGAGAGCAACGCTCTCGGCGACGCACCGATTTGGGCGGAGCGATTTGATGCAAGGCGGGCACAGCAGGCCGGCGTCGGTAACAGCTCAGCGGGCGACGGGCCCCGCTCGCAATCGGCACAGACCGAGACGGAAGGGCCAGCAACCTTGCACGGGGCATCGAGTGGGCCACGACGCGCAAGGGCGCGCTCGGTGGGCGCCGGACTCGAGGCTGCGCGAGCGCCGAGCTCATTGGCTCCGACGTGGACGAGCAGAAGGCCCAGCACGACAGCGACCGCGGCTGGTCCATCGATCATCGCGTCGCTCGATCGAGGCGGATACCGCCGAGGCGCGACCATCCGAAGCCGTTGCGCTCGTCCCCGCTTCGACGCCAACGCCAGCGCAAGAACCCCGCCACAGCGAGCTTGCTCAGCTCGATGCTGCCCAGCCTTTGGTCCATGGCGCCAACAAGCCTCTCGTTTGGGTCCTGGTCTGGGTGATTGCAGGCTGCACGAGCGCTGGCGGATCGAGTCAACGCATCGCCAAAAAAGCGGCCGCTGCGAAGAGACCCAAGCAAGCGGTCGATGCTTCTGGGCGTCTGGCCCAACTTCGCCCCGACATCACCGAAGCGCGTCACAAGCTCGAGCGGCTCGAGCAAATAACACTGAGCGAACCCTGGTCTGCCGGATCCTCGGACGCGGACTGGGCGCAAGCGCGTGCCCAAGCGATCACGGTCGCCCGAACCCACAGGATGCGCGCGCTGATGGATCGCGTCGTTGCTCCCTTGAGAGAAGCGCTTCGAGAGGCGTACTTGCATCCAGGCAGCGGCTCGGCAGCAGCTTCGCCCCCTTTACAGCGCTGGCGACAGCTGACCGAGGCTGACCGCTGTGCACTGCTGGAGCTCGTGCTGGTTTTCACGACTTGGCAGCTCGCCACACAACCTTCGTCAGCTGGCGACACGGCATGCGACAGCAGCGGCATTGCCAAGTCAGTCGACGATCCGACATTGCGACGTGACCAGATCAGGGCGCATCAGGTGCTCGAGCCTGCTCGGTTGGTGTTGGATGGTGAGCTGACCACACCGGCCGAGTGCCGCTGGATGAGCGAGGCGCTCAGGGAGCGGACCGAGCACGTCGCTTCCCCGGTACCGCCCACGCGGCGAGCCCTCGGATTCGCGCTCGAGATGTGCGGCCGGCCCAATCCGAGTCATTTCGTCGATCGGGCGCAAGGTCCTTATGGCAAACAGTGCAAGACGCTCGTCAAGTCCCACCGCGAGCTGGCCACGATCTCGACAGGCAACGAGCAGCTCGATGCTTGGTACCAGCAGGTGGGTGAAACGCTCGAGGTGAGCGAGGTCGATTTGCAGGCGGTCGGCGTCTGCGCCCAGGACAAACGCCAAGCAAGAGCACGGGCGAGCCAACGAGCGCAGGCGCGGGCCAAAGCGCGCGCAAAGAAGCAAGCGCAAACAGGCACCCGGCTGGCCGAGCGTTGAGCGCCCAGCTCAGCTACTTGGGCAATGGCGGGGGCATCAGGACCTTGCCGATGGTCTCCACGCTGAGCACCTCGACGGTGAGATCCTCGTAGTCCTTTTCGGGCACGCGCAACGCCGCTGCGAGCTTGCGCAAATAGGCGTCCTCGTCAAAGTCCCAAAGCTCGTCGGACTCGTGCACTGCGACGACGAGCTCGAGCAAGGTGCGCTTTTCCTTTTTGGTCCGCAAACCGAGCTGAGCAACGGTGCCGAACATGTCGAGCTTGTTGGCTTTGAAACGCTTGAGTCGTTGCTCGAGGGAGGTCGGAAGCTTGTCGACCCCCATGGCTTCGGTCAGCAAGCGCTTGACCGCTTGCAGCTCACGACCATCGAGGTGCTTGTCCGCCAGAGCGGCCCCCATCAACAGATCGGCGATGAGCTCGTTGCGGTTGCTCATGTTGCCTCGTTCATGGGTCGCATGATGATGTTGACGATGCGGCTGCGCGGCCGCGGTGTAGCCGCCATGACCACTGCTTCGGCTACGTCCTCGGCCGTCGAGAAGCCCGACATGTGATCGCTACCAGCAGTACGACCATCGCCGAGCGCAAAGTGCGTCTCCACGCCGCCCGGGCAGACCGCGCTAACCTTGATGCCGCGCTCGAAGAATTCACGGTCGAGCGCTTGGGTAAGACCGAGCTGTGCAAACTTGGACGCACAGTAGATGGCCTCGTTGGGATAACCCTGCAGTCCCGCGACGCTCCCGACATTGATGATCTGCCCCTGCTTCTGCTCGAGCATGTGGGGGATGACTTCTCTGCAGAACAACCACGTGCTCTTGGTGTTGGTGGCCATGATGCGGTCGTAGTCCTCCTCGCTCCACTCCAAGAAGGGCCGGTAGCCGCCCATGCCGACGTTGTTGACCAGGATGTCGATGCGGCCGTGCTGCTCGATGGTGTTGGCGACGCAAGCAGCAACCTGCGCAGACTTGGTCACGTCCACCACTTGGGCGCTCGCTTTGCCACCTGCGCCGTTGATTTCTTCGCACAGGTTGTCCAAATCGGACTGGGTGCGGGCGCAGCCCACGATCGTGGCGCCTTGCCGGCTGAGCGCCAGCGCGCTGGCATGTCCGATACCACGGCTTGCGCCTGTAATGAGTGTGACTTTGTCTTTGAGAAGCATGTGACTTTCCTGCCCATCCCGCCTAGGTGAGGATCTTGTACTAGACCACCTCGCTCGATTCGTCATGCCCGATTGCGCCATGGCCGGCCCCGTCGCTTCACTCGTCAAGATCTCCAAACGCTTTGGGCAAACCCAGGCGCTACGCGGGGTGGACTTGCAGCTCGAGGCTGGGCAGGTTCACGTCTTGGCCGGAGGCAACGGGGCAGGCAAGAGCACCCTGATCCGCATTTTGGCCGGCGCCATCACTGACTACGGTGGGAGCTTGCTGCTCGACGGCGAGCGGCGCCGCTTTGCCGGCCCAGCTGACGCGACCCGAGCGGGAATTGCCACCATCCACCAAGAGCTGTCGCTGGTGGGCCCCATGAGCGTGGCGGACAATCTCTTTTTGGGCGAGCAGCTGGGCCTGTTTTCGCGGGCGCGCCGGGCGGAGCATCGCCACAAAGCTCGAGAGCTGCTCGAGCGGCTGGAGCTGGACATCGACGTCGATACGCCGGTCGAAGCGCTCCCCCTCGGCACGCGGCAATTGCTGGAAATCGCGCGCGCACTGGCCGGTGACGCGCGGCTGTTGGTCATGGACGAGCCGACCAGCGCTCTGAACGAAGCGGAGGTCGAGCGGCTCTTTGCCCAAGTTGCGGCGCTACGCGAGCAGGGCAAGGCCATCGTGTTCATTACCCATCGAATGGAGGAGATCTATCGGCTTGCTGATCGCATCAGCGTTCTGCGCGACGGTCAGCTCGTCGCCAGCGGCTCGCCTGAATCACTCGACGAGCCCGCTCTGCTGACGGCGATGTTGGGTGAGCGCCCGCAAACCGACCCGAGCCCCGACGAGGCGCTCGCCCCCACAGCGACTACTTCGGCTGACGAGCTGCTGCGGATCGAAGCGCTGAGGGTACCCAGCGGGGCCGGCGCGGATCGTTGGGTGGTCGATGACGTCTCGCTGACGCTCCAGCAGCGGGAGATTGTGGGTGTGGCCGGCCTCGAAGGCAGCGGCGACCGCGATTTGCTCTATGCCCTGTTCGGCGCACGCCGCGAGGTGCAAGGACGCGTTCGCCTCGGAGGGGAGGCGACCCTACCGGCCGACCCCGCCGAGGCAGTCCGACGCGGGGTGGTGTTACTCGCCGGCGACCGCGGGCTGAGCGTGCTGGAAGGACTCGGGGTGACGGACAACTGTGGCCTGTCGAGTCTGCAGCGCTACCGGCCGGGTCCGCCTCTGTCTTGGCTGGGCTGGGTTGACACGCGCCGACAACACGAGGCGGCAGACGAAGTCACCAGCTCGCTGCGATTGCAGGCCCCTGGACTCGACGCACCAGCCTGGCAGCTCTCGGGCGGCAATCAGCAGAAGGTCGCCATGGCACGCTGCTTGTTGGCGCAGCCGCAAGTCCTGCTGCTCGATGACCCGACACGCGGAGTCGATGTTGCGGCCCGACGGGACGTACACGAGCGCGTCGGTGAGCTGGCCCGCAGTGGCGTCGGTGTCTTGGTGGCAAGCTCGGAGATGGATGAGCTGGTGCAGCTGTGTCAGCGCGTGCTGGTGCTGGTCGCTGGCCGGGTGGTCGCCGAGCTGAGCGGCGCTGAGCTTTCGCGTCGACGGCTGCTCGAAGCTGCGATGGGTTCGCACCTGGAGGCCTCGTGAGCGATCGCAGGTGGCAAGAGCGGCTGACGTCGGCAATGGCTTCGCCACTGGTGCGGTCGTTCATTCCTCTGGGCGTGGTGCTGCTGCTGGGCTGCGTCTTTCACCAACAGGGCGCCTTCTTCAATTGGGACACGCACCGGGCCATGCTGCGGGAGATCTCCGTGCACGGCATTCTCGCCTGCGGCATGACGGTGGTGATCATCGCCGCAGGAATCGATTTGTCCGTCGGCAGTTTGTTGGCGCTGTGCGCGGTGTGCTTTTCGCTGCTGACCATGCCGCTCGGCTGGCCAGCGCTCTTGGCAATCGTAACCGTCCTGGCCGTGGGCGCAGCGGCGGGCGCGTGCTCTGGTTTGCTCACTGCCCGCTATCAGATCCAGCCCTTTGTGGTGACGCTGGCCATGATGGTCTTCGCCCGGGGTCTCGCCAAGCAGCTATCGGGCGGCAAGAAGGTGACCACATACTTTGTCGACGCCGCGGGGGTGAGCCACAGCATCGATCTGCCTGCCATCTTCTCGGCCATCGACACCAAAGTGCTCGGCGGCAATCTGTCCATCGTGACCATCGTGTTCTTCGCCTGCGCGGCCCTGAGCTGGGTATTGCTGTCGAGGTTGCGGTTCGGGCGCTACCTCTACGCAGTGGGCGGCAACCTTCCGGCCGCTCGCCTCAGCGGCGTGCCGGTCAAGCGCACCTTGGTGCTCGCGTATGCGTTTTGCGGCCTCACGGCGGCCATCGCTGGCATTTGCCAGGCCGCCCAGGAGACCCATGGTGATCCCGAAACCGGCATGGGCTACGAGCTCGACGCCATCGCCATGGTGGTGCTCGGCGGCACCAGCTTGATGGGCGGACGCGGATCGATCGGATTGACCATGGTGGGCGCCTTGACTTTGGGCTACCTGCAGAAGGTGCTCAGCCTCAATGCCTACAGCACCGAGACGCGACTGATGCTGACCGGCGCCATCATCATCGCAGCCGTGCTCTTCCAGCGACGCTTCGCAGTCGGGGAGCGAGACAGCGCGTGAGCAAGCTCGAAGCCACGACGGATGAGGACCCACCGACGGGCTCGACCCCGAGCTCATCCAAGCCGAGCGAGCCGCGCTGGTACCGCAAGCTGTTGCCCTTGCTGCTGGCTGCAGGGTTGGTGGCCTACGTGCTGCTGAGGATCGATTGGGACGCGTTTCTGCACTACGTACGGCGCGCCAACTACCTTGGTTTCGCGCTGTTCATGCTCGTCTTCATCGTGGTGCTGCTGGCAGCCGATGCATTTGCCACGGCCCACGTCTACCGCCGCTGCGCGCCCCGCCTGCGCGTAGTCGAGTTGTTCATGATTCGCGGGGCATCCTATTTGCCCTCGCTGCTCAATCATCACGTCGGTCAAGCCTGGCTGACCTACGCCATGGCCAAGACCTTCAAAGTGGACGCCCAGCGGATGGTCGGCGGCACGCTGCTGGTCTACGCGACCTGGGGCGGCTGCATGCTGTCGCTCGCGTGCGTAGCATTGGTCGCTGCGAACTGGCCCTTGGGCTGGCTTTTCGGGGCGCTAGGGGCAGGTCTGGCTTATCTGATCCTACTCGCCGTCAAGCCCGCACGCCTGAGCAAGATCCGCTTGCTCGCGCCGCTGTTCGAGGCTGGCGTCAGCGGGCATTTGTTGGCCATGTTGGTGCGCTTGCCCCACATGGTGGTCTTGTTCGTCGGCACTTGGGTGCCCTTCCTTTTCTTCGAGGTCGAGGTCCCGCTGCAAGCCGCTTTGGGCCTGGTGCCTATCTTGATGGTGGCGGTCACAATCCCCATCACACCACAGGGTGTAGGCACCCGCGACGCCCTGGCCGCCAGTTTCTTCGCAGGCTACGTCACCGCCGGTAGCGAGCAGGAGCGCCTAGCCGCAGTGGCCGCCGCCACCACCTCCACCGCGGTCGTGCTGGTCATCGTCGAGGTAATCGTCGGACTGGCACTGTGGCACCGCGTAGCCCAAATGATCGAGCGCGCCGACCCGTCCTAATTGCCCCGAGTTGCATGCGATGCAACCCGCAAAGCGGGCAGGTGAGCAAGCGGTGGGCAAGCCCTACGAGACGTCGCCAGTCTCGCCATTCCGCCACCGGCTTGTCCACGGCTTGGTCAGCTGTCCACAGCACCCCGCCACACGAGC
>CAZRGL010000609.1:0-6533 GCA_964599485.1 uncultured Polyangiaceae bacterium | reverse complement strand
GCGTCCCACGCTTGCAACCTGCTGCATCGGGACGTCAAGCCTGGGAACCTGTTCTTGCATCAACAACCCAATGGGGAGCTGGTGGTCAAGGTATGCGACTTCGGAATCGTCAAGCAGCTGGGAACCGAGCACAACAGCACCAAGCTCACCAGCACCGGTGGGTTGATCGGCTCCCCCACCTACATGTCCCCAGAGCAAGCCACCAACGCCAAGCTCGTCGATGCCCGCTCCGACATCTGGAGCCTCGGTGCTTCGCTCTACCAAGCATTGAGCGGCTCGTTGCCTTTTCCTGATTGCGAAACAGTCGGCGAGCTCATCCTGAGCATCTGTACCCGGCCCGTGGTCCACTTGCAGGATCGCGCGCCTTGGGTCCCCCCTGCGCTGGCCGAGATTGTGCACAAAGCAATGCAGCGCGATGCCGCCCAGCGCTACCAGACCATGACGGACATGGCCGCCGCGCTCGAGGCGGTCGTGGGGGTTGACGCGCGACTGCTGCCTCGTGAACTCGGCATCGTCGACCCACACACGCGCAGCCAAACAGCGGCGCGCGCCGTCGTTCAAGCAGGCACCTTCAACGCCACTACAGTGTCCCATCCGCATGAGTCAGCGAGGGGACGTTTCACCCTGCCTCTCGCGGCGACAGTGGCCACGATCGCCCTGCTCGCAGGTGGCGGCTTGTTCTTCGGTCTGCGCGAGGGGGCCAGAGGGACCTCCAACCCAATCCGCGCTGCCTCCGACCCGCCAAGCACCACCCAGCGAGCCAAGCCGTATCGGGTTCGTGTCGCGATCCGTCCGGCTAACGCCACAGTAACCGTCGCTGGGACGGCGCAAGTGCTGAGCAAGGGCTTTTTGGTGCTGCGCGGCGTCGCAGGCGACCGCTTCGAGGTCGTCGCAACGCTCGGCGAGCACAAGGTCGAGCAAGCAGTGATCATCGGCAAGGACGGCCGACCCTCAATCGACACCATCGATGTAGCTGCAGTAGCCGCCGCAGCGTCCGCGTCCGCCGCTGCGGCAGCGCGCGCCTCGGCTACGCGGACCACTCCGACCCAAATCCGGACCAAGCGACCAAGCACCGCCCTGACCCCCGAAACCGGCTGGCGCTAGCCCCAATGCCGCTCGCTCGAGCCCCAGTTGGTTGCCAAGGTTTCGACGCGCTCAGAACCAATAGCTGGCGCTCATACCAGGTAGCAAGGTCACGAAGGTTCCATAGTCACGATACGACGCGCCACGCTCGTCGCGATGCAGATACGCAGCCGGCCCGCACCCGATGGTGGGGTCTTGATCGCAACCGTGATGGCTCGTGGAAGTCGCCCCGACAGCAGTCTCTGGTCCGGGCAAGGTGACGACGAGGGCGGCGAAATCTAGGCTGAGGCTGAAGCCGCCAAAGCGCATTCCGAGTTGCACTTTCGGCATCAACAACAAGTTGGGTGAGCTGATGTTCACGGCCGAGCCTTGCACCACGACATCGCCCGAGGAGCCAGGAATCGAGGCCGTCCCGGTAACGACGTCACGCGAACGGACGAACAACGCACCAACCAAGAGCGAGCCGCGTAGCTCGAGGATCTGCGTCAACAGCAGTCGATATCCGAGCCCTGCGGCCGCAAGAGGCCCAGCCACACGCTGCTCCTCGAGCAGCTGAAAAGTCCTCGGAACCGGGGTGTTGGCAACTTCATATGGCGAGTCGATGTTGCGCTCGGTGCTCTTGCCTGCCAGCAGATAACCACCCGCCAGGGAAATCGAAACGCGAGCCGGAAACTCGTAGCCGCCGCGCGCCCCAACCAAGCCGCCGAGGGCAACGCCAGCGGCGGAGCATGGCGCGCCGCTCGCCTCACAGCTCTGCTCGACACTGCTCGCAAATGTAGGAGCGATGGCAAGCCCCCCGAACGCCTCGAGCCAAAAGCGGCCCGCCTTGCCCCACCGTGAATGGCTGCGGTCCGGCTCCAAGACAAACACCACCTCCGCCGCTGGCTCAGTGCTTATTCGAAGGCTCCGACGGGCAGTTCCGTATCCCTCTTCGCGTGCGCTCAGCTGCCAACTGCCAAGCGGCAAACGCCCCTCCCAACGGCCCTTGCCAACAGGCACTTGGCCAACCAACAACTCGGCGCTGGCCGGTTGAGCCGACAGCACCACCTTTGGCCCGAGCGGCTTGAGCTTGGGCTCCGCCAACGCCGTCTGGCCACTGACGACAGCCACCGACTGTGGAGCAGAGCCTTCATCGCCCTTGCGAACGCTGTAGAAATGCCGACCTGCCGAGAGCACCCCGCTGAAGGGCACCTGCCCTACGAACACACCGTCGACGAAAACTGAGGCACCTTCTGGCTCGTCGATACGCAGCTTGCCAGCCGCATCGAGCGCCTCGAGCTTTGCCTCCAGCGCTACGGTCTGCCCCGCTTTGACGTCCAACTCAGCCTTGAAGCTCTCGTAGCCTCGCTGGATGACATGCACTGCGCGCCGGCCCGGCAAGACTTGCACAGCCGATCGCGGAAGCTTGCCGCGGGGGCGCCCATCGATGAGCAACAGACCGGCCACGTTGGCCACGACATGCACTTGTCCGAGCTTGGCTTTGAGCCGCTTGATTTCCCGCTGCAGCGCCGACCGCTCAGCTGTCCTGAGCTTGTCGGCGTAGGTACCGATCAGCTCGAGATAGAGCTCATAGGCTTCGTCGTAGCGCTTCAGCTTGTCGAGACAGATTGCTGCGTTCTTGGTGTTGGCCACCGAGGCGACCTTCTGCCGTGATGCCAAGAAGCGCTCGAGCGCTTGCGCGTATGCACCGGCATCGAGCAAGCGGTTGCCCTCCTTGAAGAGCCGCTTGGCGTCCTCGAGGTCAGCTTTGGTGGCGGACGTGGCTGCGGTTGGCCGAGCCGCTGCGGTTGGCCGAGCCGCTGCGGTTGGCCGAGCCGCTGCGGACGGCTGGCCGTCAGCGCGTGCGGTCGGCACCAAAACGAGCACGGTCGAGATCGCGAGCATGGCGACGACGACCCTGTTTCGACCCTCAGCGAGCCACGTCATGCGCTTCCTCGTTGTCGCCCACGAAATAGTCATACCACCCGACAGCGCGGGCCCGCAGTGAAGCGTTGAAGATGCAGCGAGCGCGTGCGCAGCGCCCGAAGCTGCTCGTGCCCGACCCAAAAACGAGCACGAGCACGAGCACGAGCGCAACGACGAGCACGAGCACGTGCACGAGTACGAGCACGTGCTGCTCGCGGACCTCTTGGAGCGTGTCTCGTGTTTGCCGACAAGCTCCTAGGGCGTGTCTTCAAAGTCGAGCTTGCCAAGTCCTGCCAGGACCTTCTCGGGTGTGATCGGCAAGTCCTTGCAGCACACGCCTACCGCATCGCGAACGGCGTGGGCGACGGCAGGAGCGGTCGGGCTGACCATTCCCTCGCCTGCTTCCTTGGCGCCGAACGGACCGTCAGGCTCATAGGTCAGCACGTGTGCGGATTCGCTCTTGGGCATGTCCTGGGCGGCGGGGATCTTGTAGTCGAGGAAGCTCGTGTTGAGCGTCTTGCCATCCGAATCCATGTGCAGCTGCTCGCATAGGGTGTAGCCGAGCGCCATTTGGATCGAGCCCTCGAGCTGTCCCTCGACGGACATCGGGTTGATGGGGACGCCGCAATCGTGAGCGGTGTAGAGCTTCTTGACGTCGACCAACCCGGTCTCTTCGTCCACCTCCACCTCGGCCACCTGGGCGCCAAAAGAAAACGCTGGCGTGACCAGCCCCTTGTTGCGCGGCGTGTAGCTTCCAAAAGCCGTCAGCGGCTCGCCGCGGCGTGCCCGCAGCGCCTTGTAAGCACACTCGGCCAGCGGCATGCCGCGGCTGGGGCGTGCTTTGACAAATACGCGATCGTCGGCGAAGCCAATATCGTGGATCTGGTTCAGATCGAATTGACCGAATAGTACCGGAATGAGCATTTCCTTGAGCTTGCGCACGGCGTCGATCACCGCGTTGCCCATCATGAAGGTCACGCGACTGCCCCAGGTACCGAGATCGGCCTTGGGCGTGATGGCCGTATCGCCCGCAGTCAGGCGGATCTTGTCGACACCAATGCCCAGCTCGGCAGCGAGGATCTGGCGCAGCACCGAATCGGAGCCCTGGCCGATGTCGGCGGCCATGGTGAGCAGATGCGCTGTGCCGTCCTCGAACAAGCGCACCTCACAAGCGGAGAAATTGTACTTGGTGTTGAACCAATTGAATACGCCACCGGTGATGAAGCTGAAGCAACCGATACCCACTCCGTAGCCGGGCCGTTTGCTGGCGCGCTGGGCGTCCCAATTGCTCATTTCGCGAGCTTTTTGCAGGCTCTCCTTGAAACCGCAGGAGCTGACCTTGGCTACTTGCGGAATGACATCACCGCTCTCCATGGCGTTGCGCAACCGCAGCTCGATGGGATCGATTCCCAACTCTTCGGCAGCGTAGTTCATCTGGTTCTCGCTCACCCAGAGCGCCTGCGGTGCCCCAAAGCCGCGCATGGCGGCGGCGGGCGGCTTGTTGGTGTAGATGTGCCGTCCCAGATAACGATAGGCGGGATAGCGGTACAGCATCGCGCCGAAATTGCCGCACAAAAACGCCGCGGTGGGCCCCATGGCGTTGTAGCCGCCACCATCGAGCAATACGTCGAACTCCTTGGCCGTGATGATGCCCTCTTTGTTGAACCCAATCTTGGAGCGCATCGTCATCGGATGACGACGACGACCATAAGCAAGCTCGTCTGAACGTGACAAAGTGAACTTGACTGGGCGGCCCAGACGTAGCGCCATGAAGGCCGCACAGAAGTCCCAAGGTCGCAGCTCCATCTTGCCGCCGAACCCGCCACCGACAGCCGGCTTGATGACCCGCACGTGGTTCTCGGGCAGGCCCAAGGTGCGCGCCAACAGACACTGCACGATGTAGGGCACCTGGGTGCTGGTCCACAAGGTGACTCTTCCGCCTTCGTCGGGTGCAGCCAGCGAAGAGCAGGGCTCGAGGTAAGCATGGTTGACCGCTTGCACGGTGAAACGATCCTCGCGCACGTAGTGAGCGCGGTCGAACCCGCCGTCGACGTCGCCGTAGCTGATTTCTCGCTTGAGGCTCACGTTGTCTGGAAAGGGCTCATGAATGATGGGCGCATTGCCGCTACAGGATTCGCTGACGTCATAGATTGGCTCGAGCAACTCGTACTCCACGTCGATCAGCGCACATGCACGCTCGGCGGTATCTCGATCGAGGGCACAGACGGCGGCGACCTCATCGCCAACGAAGCGCACCTTGTCGACCGCAAGCGCCAGCTCATCTTGTGTATTGGCAACGAGTCGCCAGTTGCCAAAGTTGATCTTGGGGGTGTCCTCGCCCACCACCACGTCTTTGACACCCGGAAGGGCTTTGGCCCGCGACGTGTCGATGCGCTTGATGCGCGCGTGCGCATGAGGGCTTCGAAGCAGCACGCCGTGCAGCATGCCGGGCAGCTTCAGATCGTCGGTGTACACTGTTTGGCCGGTCACCTTGGCGGGACCGTCGAGCCGGGGCAGGTTGGCACCGATCAGCGGGTTTGGCTTACTCATTGCGACGCCCCTTGCTGTTGTGATCCGCCGGCTTGCAAGCGAGCCACGCAAGCCTCCAAGGCGCGTCGTGTGAGCACAGGCAATACGGCACGGCGATACGCCTGCGAAGCGCGCACATCACTGATTGGCTTGGCCATGGCCGCGGCTTGCTGAGCCGCCTGAACCAGCAGCGCATGGTCGGGCTGTTTGCCCACCAAGACGGCTTCGCCATCCGGACAACGCAACGGCGTAGGCGCCACCGAGCCAAGCGCAATCCGGGCTTGGGCAACGGGACCGGAGGCATCGAGTGACAACCAAGCGGCGGCGCTAGACGACACCAAATCGACACGGCTGCGAGCCGAATGGCGCACATATGCACTGGCGCATCGACCGGCCGGCGGCGGCACCTCGATGGCAAGCAGCAGCTCCTCGGGCTCGACGCAAACCTGACCAGGTCCCTGGAACATCGCTTCCAAATCTACCCTTCGCTCCGTCAGCTTCGAGCCGTCGGGCCCTTGGCGCACGAGGTGCACGCTGGCTCCGTAGACGAGCAGCGGTGGCGCCGTGTCAGCGCAGGGCGAACCGTTGACGAGGTTGCCCGACACCGTAGCCATGTTGCGGATCTGCGTGGTGCACATCTGCTGGCAAGCCGACGCCAGTGCCGGATAGTGGAGCTGAACCTCGGGGCATGCCGCAACGTCGCTCAGACGCGCTCCGCCGCCGATGCGCAGGCCGCTGGCTGGGTCGAAGTCGAGCGCTTCTAGTCCAACGATGCGTCGTGTGCTGATCAGCTGCTCGGGCGCAAGCGCGCCGCTACGCAGCTTGGGTAGGACCTCGGTTCCTCCGGCGATGAGCTTGGCGGCCGCACCGTACTGCGTGAGAAGCGCCAGCGCCTCGTCTACTGTCGTCGGCTGGTGGTAGGAAAAACGCGGCATGGGGCTCATGACGGCTCTCCCCCGGTTTCAGCGGCCGCCGTCTCTGCCTCAGTGCCCATGCTCTTCGCCGCGCAGCCAATG
>CAZRGL010000608.1:0-6541 GCA_964599485.1 uncultured Polyangiaceae bacterium | reverse complement strand
GTGAGCGCATGCGCGGTGTGTGACGGCGGGCTGTATCGAGGCAAGCCCGTGTGCGTGGTCGGTGGGGGCGATACGGCCATGGAAGAGGCGAGCTACCTCGCCGGCCTCGGTTGCGACGTGACCTTGATCCATCGCCGCGACGAGTTCCGCGCTTCGCAGGTGATGGGCGAGCGGGTGCGCAACAATCCCAAGATCCGTTTGCTGCTGAGCCACACCGTGGTCGACGTGCTCGACGTCGAAAAAGATGAAGTCACGGCGCTCAAGGTCAAGAACCTCAAGACGGACGAGGTCAGCGAATACCCCACCAGCGCGCTGTTCGTGGCCATCGGCCACACGCCCATGACCGAGCTATTCGAAGGGCAGCTCGAGCTCGAGGACAACAAGTACTTGAAGGTCGAACCGGGCACCCCGCGAACCAGTGTCGAAGGGGTGTTCGCAGCTGGTGATGTGATGGACTGGGTCTACCGACAAGCCGTCACCGCCGCTGGCACGGGCTGCATGGCGGCCATCGAAGCTGAACGCTGGCTGGCCACGCAAGACGACTGACAAAGCACCTCGAGCATGAACGAAGAGCGCAAGCAGCTCGCCGAACTGGCGCGACAAGCACGTGCTTGGGTAGAGTGGGTTGCCGACAGCGGCGTAGAGGAGCTGCCATCACAAGGCGACCCACGCGAGCTGCTCGACCGCCTCGAATCAGGCCTGAACGTGACGCAGCGCGGGGCGCGCGCCCAACCCGCGCCCGAGGCGCGTGCGCCGCAGGAGCAAACCGCTGCTCGAGCTCAAACCGCTGCTCGAGCTCAACCGGCTGCCCAACCTCAACCGGCTGCTCAACCTCAACCCGCCGCTCAACCGGCTGCTCAACCTCAACCCGCCGCTCAACCGGCGGCTCGACCAGCTGCTGCGCCGGCAACGCCGACGCTATCATCGCAGGAAAAACGCAAGCGCTTGGAGCAGCTGGCCGAGCAGGTCAAAAGCTGCACGCGCTGCGATCTGCACCGGACTCGTACCAACACCGCCTTTTCACGAGGCTCGCCCGATGCCGAGCTGGTGTTCGTGGGTGAGGGGCCCGGCGCCGAGGAGGATCGGCTGGGCTTGCCGTTCGTCGGCAAAGCGGGCCAGCTCCTCGATCGAATGATCAAGGCGATGGGTTACGACCGAGACGAGGTTTACATCTGCAACATCGTCAAGTGCCGCCCGCCAAAGAACCGCAAGCCTGAGCCGGCAGAGATCGCGGCCTGCACGCCCTACTTGCGTGAGCAACTCGATCTGATCGGTCCCAGGGCCATGGTGGCGCTCGGCGCGACAGGCGTGCAGGGCTTGCTCGGCACGACCATCGGCATCACCCGCCTTCGCGGTCGCTGGAAGCTCTACCAAGGGCGCTATCCACTGATGCCCACGTTCCACCCTGCCTATTTGCTGCGTTCACCGGAGAAGAAGCGCGAGGTCTGGGAAGACCTCAAGCAGGTCATGCAAAGGCTCGGCAAACCGCTTCCAGCGCCCCGCAACAAAGGTTGAGTCCGATGACGATGCCTGCGGAGCCGGCGTCCACCCCCCGTATTCGAGCTGGCGCGCTCGAGCTCCAACTCGAAGCCCGCCGGCGCGCCACTCGTCAACTGAAGCTTGCCGCCACGTTCAGTTTCTTGCTGCTCGGACTGCTGCCCTTTTTACTCCCTCTGGCACGCGCCACATTGCCGATTGAGCCAGTTGGTGATCTGCTCGACTATGTGTTCGTGTTGGTCTGCCATCGGCTGCCAGCCCGCACGCTCGACATCGCCGGCGTAGCAATGCCAGTGTGCAGCCGCTGCGCGGGGATCTTCGCGGGCCTGGGACTCGGCGCCCTAGTCCGATGGCCCATCATGAGCTTGAAACAAGCGCGCGTCGCTCTGCTGCTCGCTGGCCTGGTGTTGCTGGCCGACGTCATCGCGCAGGACTTCGGGCTTCATCCTCTTTGGCACTGGTCGCGCCTGCTCACCGGCGGGTTGATCGGCTACATCGCTACCGCTGCCCTGATGGCAGCAATCGACCGGGAAGGTCGCCGAAAGAAGCGTCAACCCAACCCCAAATCAGCCGACGACACCCTGTAATTTCAGGCAACTAGGGGCTCTGCCCAAAGCTCAAACTCAAGAAATGTGCCTCACGGCCGTTCAGTAGAGTGAGCGCTCGTCATGGAAAACGCCCTCGCACCAGTACCGCGGCCATTGCTCCGCCTGAACGACAGGTCGGACGATGCTTCGAGCGCGTGGCCGTTGCAGCGGCACGAAGAGGACGAGGTGATCGAGGCTGAGAGCCGAGTCGAGCAGCCCAGCCCACGGCGCGGCGCTTCGTTGTGGATGCTTTATCACTACGTCGACGAAGTTCTGACGACGGCGGTGCGCGACGCTGAAATCCAAGCTCAGGGCTTCTGAGCCGGAAGCGGATGCTTCTTGAGCAGGCGACGCAGCGTGCGGATGCGCTTGGCGACTGCTTTTCGTCCACGGTCGCAGTAGCCAGAAGCGTAGTGATTCACGAAGGCGTGCTCGTCTTTCGCTTTCACTTTCGCACAGTACTTCCGCCCCCGCTGCAGGATGTGCAAGCCGCGGCGAAAGCAGCGCTCACGACTTTGCACCAATTGCTTTCGCGTCCAGCCTTCAGGGGTCTTGCCGCTGTCGACCGCGATCTGCATCATGCACCAGTAGCGACCACCGCCGTGAGCTTTGGGGCCGAGGCCCAAGTCGACATCACGTCGCCAGTGTGACTCGTGCAGCGAAATGGTCAGCATCAGTGCTGCAGTCTTTTCGCGGCCCTGGGGCCCTGAGTAGAGCGGACGTTCTTTCGGATCGAGGCTCACCTTGGCGATGGCGTTGGCGATCGCCTCGTAGCGGATCTTGCCCTGGGCAGCAGTCTCACGCGCCTCTTTCGGGCGCGTCGACCTGCCCGGGGGAACAGTCGCCATCATGACGCTCAGAATCCAAGCTGCGAGAGTCTCGATGGTCATGACGGGCGCTCCGCCACCAACCTAAGCATGCTGCGCTCACAAATGCACGATAGCGGCAAATGCGCGACGGCAGCGAGGCCCGCTAGCGGTGATGGGGTTGACGCGGGGCGCGCACTCGCGCTTGCATCGGATGCCATGAGCACGGAGCTCGAACGCGCGATCGCGAACTTCAAACGACTCGACGAGACGAGGTCAGAACGGGCGCTCTCGCCCGAGGAGCAAGAGCGCTGGTTCGATGCCAAGGAGCAGATCGAGCTGTTGGGGACGGCTAATACCGACAGGCCCCCCTCGAGCCGACGGCAAATGCTGCGGGTGCCGACGGAGCTCGACGTGACATTCGCGGACGCTGCGGGTTTCGAGAAGGCTTATTTGAGGAACATCTCGGAGGGAGGGGTCTACATAGAGACCAGTCACGTCTTCGAGATCGGCGACCGCTTCGAGCTCAACATCTTGGTCGAAGATCCGGGCGCTTCGCTCGAATTGCCAGTCGAAGTCGTTTGGGTGAACGCTTCACCTTCCGCCGCCAGCGGCCTGAAACCGGGAGCTGGCGTAGCCTGGCTGACGCTTCTTCCCGAGCAACGGATTCTGATCAAGAGCATCATCCACCGAGCACTCGATCACTTGGCGACTGCGTGAGCGGCCCGAACCCCAGCCCCGGACACGGACGTGAAGGCGGACACGGACGCGGACACGGACGCGGACGCGGACGCGGACCCGGACCCGGACGCGGACGCGGACGCGGACCCGGACCCGGACGCGGACCCAGACACGGACGCGGACGGGACGCCGACCCGAACCCGAACGCGGACGCGGACCCCTACGGCCATTCGGTTTCCCACACGTAGCCAGTCACAGGTTTTGGCTGCGAAGCCGCCGCAACACGTCGTGGTGACCAAAGGCGAGATCGAGCTCGGTGGCCTCGTCCATCGCAAGCCACTTCACAGAGCTCACCTCGCCCGGCTCGGCGTGCTGCATCGACAGCTTCGGCAACTCCGCCAAGGTACAGCGGAACACGAAGTGGAGCGTGATGTTCTGCTTGCCGCTGGGCGTGGAGTCCACCTGCCAGGGCTGCTCGCTACCGCGCCACGTGGAGCTGCTCAGATCCAGGCCTGTCTCTTCATAGGCTTCGCGACGGGCTGCCTCGAAAGCCGTTTCGTCCCAATCGAGGTAACCACACGGGAGACACAGTTTGCCCACCTCGTCCGGCAGCGCGGGACCGCGCTCGACCAGGGCCACGTAATCAGTGCCATCGACCGTCGCAACGACTGCGGCCACCGCAGCGGCCGAGCGGCTTTCCCAGATCGTACGTCCATCGGCCAGCTCACGACGAGGATTGGGGCGGTTCGAGAACACAGGCTGGCTCATCGTCCGAGCTGTACTGCAGCGAGGATGGAGAAGGCAAACGCTGCGGCCCCCCGGCCGCCAGCTGCGAGCCTGCTGTGAGCCAACCGTGGCGCAAATGCTGCGAAACTTGGACCTGGCTGGACCTGAGCTCGAAGCAGGACACCGGCAGAGAATCCGACTAGAAATCGCGCCATGAAGGCGAAAGCGCTACCCAGCGGTGACCACGTGCTGCCGACAGCCGAGGGATACGATCGGTGGGCCGAGGTTTACGAGACGGATGGCAATCCGCTTACCTATCTCGAAGAGCCGCTGGTTGCGGAGCTGCTCGGCGAGGTAGCTGGGCTCGACGTGGCAGACATCGGTTGCGGCACGGGCAGGCACGCCATTGCCCTAGCGGAACGGGGCGCAGCTGTGACAGCGCTCGACTTTTCCGACGGCATGTTGCTCGAGGCGCGGAAGAAGAAAGGCGCGCAACGAGTGAAGTTCATCACGCACGACCTACATCAGCCGCTGCCTCTGGCTGACGCGAGCTTCGACCGGGTCTTGTGCTGTCTGGTCGTCGAGCACATCGTCGATCTCGATTTGTTGTTTGGCGAGCTCGGGCGTATCTGCCGGCCCCACGGTTCGGTGGTCGTCACGGCGATGCACCCGGCGATGATGCTGCTCGGTACGCAGGCGGGCTTCGACGACCCGATGACCGGACAGAAGATCCACCCCAAGAGCCACGACCACCAGATCTGTGATTTCGTGATGGCCAGCGCGCGAGCCGGCCTGTCGATCGACCTCATGAGCGAGCACCGGGTCGACGAGCGCCTCGCCAACCGGCGGCCACGCGCTGAGAAGTACCTCGGTTGGCCATTGCTGCTGACCATGCGCTTGCGGCCGGCGAGGACTGCTCAGTTGGCCAGCAGCAACCAGGGATAGGACACCTTGACGACCTCGCGACGAGGAGCGGGGCGGCGGACAGCGGCAAAGGTGATGCGGTACATCGCTCGGGCGAAACAAGACGCCAGAGCTTGGTCCTTCAGCTTGGTCGAAACCTGCGCGGTCAAAACGCGGCCGTCGGGGCCTATCGAGAACTGCAACATCAGCCGCCCTTCGAGCGCCGGACTGCGCATCAGCGCTTTCTGATAGCAGGCGCGAAAACGACCGCTGTTCAAGCGCATCACGCGCCGGATGGAGCTCGCTGGCAGCTGACCGCTGACCCGGGGGCGTGCTCAGCGAAGCTTGAAGCGCTTGGGTGCCCGGCTGGCGGGTTTCTGTTGCGCTTTGGCCTCAGCGCGAAGCGCGGCCCGATATTGCTCGATCGACTTGATGCCCAAGCCCTCGTATCCACGTGCGCTCGCTTCGGACCCCTCGCCCACGCTCGACAACGAGAGGGTCGGCGACGACGCGTTCCCGCTAGCGGAGCCCACGATTGCAACCGAAGCAACGATCCCCAACAGCAACCAACAACGCAACATGCTGACACCGACAACGGTTGGGCGGCGTGGTTCCAGCTATCGGGTGGTGGCTCTTCAGCGACCGCCCAGCTGTGAGCATTCCTGCACGGCGCCCTTCGTCGCGTTGGCCACACACATGCTGTAGACGCCGCGCGCCTCGACGATTTTTCCCTGATCCTGCAGGGCCGAACCGAGACAACGGTAGCCAAAAGCGCTCTCTGGGTTGAGCTCGATGAGCCGGCGAGCCCATTTCTCGGCTTGCTCGTAGTCCTTTTCGTTGAGCAAATCGAGGGTCTTGGCCGTGACCACCTTGATGTCGGTGATCGATGACGGCTGATCGTCGTCCTCCTCGAGGTTGCCGGATTCTGGCGGCTCGGTAGCCGTCGTTGGCTCCGCCTTCGTCGTAACGACGGCGGTGATCGTAGACGCAGTTGCCACCACGGTGCTCGTCGGTGCGGGCGGCGCGGGCGCGCTCTTGCTCATGTTCGACTTGATCCAGTAGCCGCCGCCTAGCATCGCCGCGAAGACCACGGCCCAGAGCAGTATTCGTCCCCCACCCTGCTCACCCGGCAGCACGGTTGCTTGGCTGGGATGTTCGCGCGAGCTTGGTGGCTGCTCGCTGGTGCGGCGGTCCCGCGCTGAGGGTGGCGCCGAGATGGGGGGGGAGGAATCAGCGTCAGCTTCGAGTTTCGCGTCCGGAGCCGGGGCCGCGTCCGGGGCCGCGTCCGAGTCTGGGGCCGCGTCCGAGTCTGGGGCCGCGTCCGAGTCTGGGGCCGCGTCC
>CAZRGL010000607.1:0-6568 GCA_964599485.1 uncultured Polyangiaceae bacterium | reverse complement strand
CCCGTCCGAGGGTAACCGTGGTGCGTCAAAGCGGTACAACGATTGTGCCGGGGCGCGGGCGAGCAAATGGGCGTGCAAGGTCGATTCTGCGAAACCGAGCCCGAGCTGGTGGCGATAGACAAAGGAAGGGGTGAGGTGCCCCAGCGGGGGGCGCAATCGATTGCCGTTGTCCACTGGGTGAGCAAATGCTGCAACGAGGTTGATTTCCTGAAACTGAGCCCGAGCTGGGGACGATGTACAAAGGAGATGACAAAACCACGTCAAGTCCTAAAAAACCGCGCCTACATGCTGACGCGCCGCTGTTCGGAGCGGCGTTTCTTTCTGCGGCCGAGCAAGCAGGTCAACCAGGCTTTCGTCTACTGCTTCGCTGTGGCAGCCCAGAAGTATCAGATTGATGTCTACTGGCTCAGTGTGCTTTCCAACCACCATCACCCTGGGGTGAAGGACAAGCTAGCCAACTACCCGGAGTTCCTGGGCTACTTCCACAGCTTGTTGGCAAGATGCCTCAACGCCCACCATGGCCGTTATGAGAGCTTCTGGTCAAACGAGCAGAGCGGAGTGCTGCTGCTCGGTGACGGCGAAGCCATCTTCGACAAGATGATCTACGCCCTAACCAACCCGGTAAAAGACCATCTGGTCGACCGGGTGCTGAATTGGCCCGGCTTCAACTCGCTGCGCTACCAGCTGTCGGGCAAGCCCGTCGTGGTAGAGCGACCTAAGTGGTTCTTCGACGAGGACGGCGACATGCCCGAGCAGGTGGAGCTGAAGTTCGTGCGGCCGCCCGAGTTTGCCCACCTGAGTCAGCAAGAGTGGACGGACAAAATCCGCGCCGCCGTGGCTGAGCAGGAGCGAATCGCCGCTGAGGCGCGGAAGGAAACCGGCCGTCGCATCGTCGGTCGCAAAGCCATCCTGCGCCAATCGCCGCACTCATCCCCGAAGACCCGCGCCAAGCGCCGCGGCATGGTTCCTCGTGTGGCGAGCAAGAACAAGAAACGCCGCGTCGCGCTGTTGGCCGCCAGGAAGCGTTTTCAAGAGCGCTACCGAGATGCGTTCATCCGCCGTAGTTCGGGTGAGTCGGGCGTGGTGTTCCCCTACGGCACGTACAAGCTGCGTTTGCAGGGTTTGTCGCAGGCTCGTTGTGAGCCGCCCCCCGCGCTCGAGTGACTGCGCGCCCTTTCTGGTCCAGAGGCGACACCCAGGTGCCGTATCGCCGCACAGCTGCGTCCACCATCGCTCCGGCGGCCCAAAACGGTCCTGAAACGACCTCGGACGAGTGCAAATTGGCCGCTCGACGCCCCATTGGACCCCTCGCCAAGGTGGTCGCCGACGACACTTGGCGCGGTTCAGGAAACTACTCTCGGGCAGGTGTGCTCACGACACTTGGCGCGGTTCAGGAAACTACTCTCGGGCAGGTGTGCTCGGGCAAAACTACTCTCGGGTAGGTGTGCTGTCATTGGCCCCTACTTGGGCCAGGACCGTGGATCCTTGTCGCAGTCGCTCTTGCAGTTGGCTTCGATGTCCTGCGGCGCTCGAGCTTGCATCTGGTTGGCGCGCACACAGCTCTTCGTGCACGACTGCCGGGCCGTGTCCTTGCGTACCCTGCCGGTCACCGGTGCAGCGGTCTTGTCGGGAGCCGGGGCCCTTGCGGCGCCAGTAGCAGGGCCGGTGCCAGTAGCAGGGGCGGCAACAGTTGCAGGTGCGGCAGCAGTCGCAGTTGCGGCAGTTGCAGGCTCGGCAGCAGTTGCAGGTGCGGCAGCAGTTGCGGTTGCGGCCGTCGACTTGACGGTTTCACTACCGGTTGCGCCCTGTTTCGTGCAGGCGCCGAGGCTCAATGGGGCAATCAGCAGGGCGATCATGGAAAGAGGGTGCAACGAAAATGGCATTGGGGACCTCAAGTGGAAGGTTGTCGGGGGGTGAGCAGCTCGAAAAAGTGCCGATCGGGTTGCATGAAGACGGCCATCTGTCGGTTCTCGTCGGCGATGGCCGAAGGGCCGAAGAAGACCTGCGCGCCATTGCTTTTGGCGCTCGAAGCGATTGTCTTGGGATCGTCAGTTGACACGCCGATACCCACGTCGCCAGGGTGGGTGACACGCCCGTCGGCTTGGTAAATCGACAGCTCTACGTCGCCGAGCTGGAATACGACCGGGCCCGCGCCCGCAAAAGGGTGAGGGCGAGGCGCGACGCCGCCCTCGTCGGGCTCGGAGGGTTCGACGCCGAAAATGGCTTCGTATCGTTTGGCAGTAGCGGCCAAGTCGGCAACGAACAAGCTGAGGAAGCGAATCGCAGGAGCCATGAGCGCCTTGTTGTCACGCTTCGATTGGAGCGTAAAGACTGTGTCGCTGGCCACAATGCCTTTCACCCCGCGCGCGGCACGGGCAAGCGCAGCTAGCGCAGCTTGCCCGTGCATCGACGACAAGTCCCAGAACGCGTGCGATGGGCCAGCGTCGTGAGCTGCGGCGCTATTTGCTGGCCGTCAGCGCTCCGAGCGCTTTGCGAATCATCTCCTCGACCGTGCCCTCTGCCCCGACGAGGACCGCCCGGACCGCGGCTCTGCCGAAGCCCATTTTGCAGAGTGCATCCTCGGCGGTCTGCCGTGCGGGATTGAGTGCTGCAGGCTTGAGCGACGCCTGCAAAGCTCCGTAGCGCCGGCCGTCGGCGTGATGAAAGCGCAGCTTGCCATCCGCGTCCCGGTCGATGACCAAGCTGCCCCGGTGTGCATGGTCATGGTGTGCTCCGCACAGGACGATGATTGACCCAGGCTCGGGACGCCTTCCAGGCTGCGGATAGGACAGGTGATGCAAGTCCAAGTAGGTCTGGTTGTGGCAGCCCTTTATGTGGCGCGCCACATAAAAGGTTTTATGTGGCGGGGAGCATTATGTGGCGGCCGGCTTGCAGTGACGCGAGGTGACACGCGATCTGTCTTCGAGCCGCCACATAACGCTTAGTTTTCAAGGAGGGTGAGAAGCTCGCTAGGCGGCTCATAACGGGTCTGAGCTTCTGGCGCGACGCCTGCGAGTTCGAGCGCTTGGCGCTTCATCTCGACGTCTGCCTCGAGGTACTGATGTGTGGTCTGGATGTCGACGTGGCCGAGCCAGGCACGGATCACGGCAAGGTCTACTCCCGCCTGAAGCAATCGCATCGCAGTGGTGTGTCGGAACGTGTGCGGCGAGATCTTCTGACAGTCGAGCGGGACGTGCTTCGACGCTTCGTTCACCGCCCGACGCACCACGTGCGTCAGCCCGAAACGCGTCAAACGCCTCCCCTGCGCGTTGACGAAAACTGGCATCTCAGCGTGAGTGGTAAGCCCGTGCTCTTCAAGCAAGTCACCAAGAATCGCCGCCAAGTCCTTGGCGAGCGGCACGACGCGTTCCTTCAAACCTTTGCCCCTGATAAGCACTTGGCGAGGAGCCGTAAGTGATAGATCGGCTGCATTGACGTCGACCGCCTCGGAATCGCGTGCCCCTGTACGCAGAAGAAAGAGAAGTAACGCATGGTCGCGTCGGCCGCGGGCGATACGACGAGGAGGGGCCGCGAGTAGTGCATCACAATCAGCTGGCTGCAGGAAACTGATCACGCGCTTCACGGTGCGCTTGGGACCAATAGCCAGGACGCGCTGAGCAAGCCCCACCGCAGCCGGATCGCAGAAGGCGACGTGGCGGAAGAAGGAGTGGATCACCGCCAGGCGCGCATTGCGCGTGCGCGCGCTGTTACCTCGCTCGCGCTCCAGGAAGTCGAGGAAAGCAAGCACCATCTCGTAGCTGAGTTCTTGGATGTCGAGACGATCGATCGGTTTGCCGAGTTGTGACGAAGCGAAGCGTAGCAGGAGTCGTAGAGCATCCTTGTATGCGCGCAGCGTTGCCGGACTCGCCTGCCGCTGACGCGTGAGTCGTTCGCTGAAGAAGGACTCCACGAGGGTACCAAGAAAAGGGCTACTCTTCTTCGCCATGAAGCGCGCCCTCCGCCACCTGCCCGAGGCGCTCGGCCGCAACACCAAGCAGTTCAGATGTAGCGGTCAGATAGTACGAGGTGCTCGTGTAATGGACGTGCCCCATATAGGTCGCGAGCGCTGGCAATAACGCTTGCACGTTCGCTCCTGCTCGATACCAGGCGACCAGTCGGCGCACAGCGAATGTGTGCCGAAGCGAGTAGAAGGAGGGCGGCTTTCCTCGCGCAGGATGCAGCTGAATTCTTCTCACCAATTGCCGAAAAAGCCACTCGATGTTTGTGCGTTTGAAGCGGTGCCCTCGCGTGTTGAGGAAGAACGCCACCTCGGCAGTTGAACCGGGTATCTGCTTGCGAATCACGGCATATGCACGCAGCACATCGAGCGTCGTGGCATGGACGAGCACCAGCCGATCCTTGTCGAACTTGCTGGAGCGGATCGTCATCGTTCCTGTTTCTAGATTCACATCCGACAGGTCGAGTCCTCGGACTTCACGGAGACGCAAGCCGCTACTCGCGGCCAAACCGATCATTGCCTGGAGGGCACGGTTAGACACAGGATGTCTCCGAGCAAACTCGAGTGCCCGGCACACCAGTTGTTCGAGCTCCTCCTCGGTGAAAATATAAGGTACGGGTTGCCGACGAGCGCGGCAGATGGCTTTCGGATCAAGCCTTGGTGTGCGCGGATCGAAGGTGGCTAGATACTCTGCGAAGTGACGGACTACGACGTAGCGCCGTGCCGGGATGGTGGTGGTTGTATCGGGGACCGCGGTAGCGAAGGAGCGGGCGAGCTCTTCGGTCAGCGGGCCTTGGTAGGCGCGGTCGTGGACGTATCGATCGAAGCCACGGAGCATCCTCCGTTGGTATTCGAAGCAAAGGCCCAGTTGGCGACGCAGTTTGACGTATCCCGCAAGATGCTGAGCGAAGACGCTCTGGAACTCGCTCATTGCCCACCTCCAGGAAAAGGCAGCGCTACGGCAGCCAAAGTTCTCTCATCCACTTTCGTGTAGATGGCTGTCGTGTTGATGCTCGCGTGCCCAAGCACATCAGCCACCGACTTGATCGGAACGCCCGCATTGACCATCCGCGTTGCCAAGCTGTGACGCAGCATGTGTGCGCCACCGCGCGGGACGTAGATCCCGGCACGGTGAAGGTGCCTACGCACGATCCAGATGATCGTGTTGGGCGTCATTATCGTTCCAGGTCTTGGACCGTGCCGCAGGAATACCTCCGGCACCTCTAGGCCCGGTCGCCCGTGTAGAACGTAGTCGGCAAGAGCGGCACCAACTTCGAGAAGCAGCGGTACGATGCGCTCATGTCGCGACTTCGTGCGTGGAAGTCGGATTTCACCAGCTCGCCAGGCGACGTCGCCGAGTCGAAGTGTACGCACTTCGCAGCTGCGGAGGCCCAGCGTTGCGAGAAGCAACAAGATGGCCTTGTCCCGCATGCCGTCGGGGTGGCTGGTGTCTACGCTGTCGATCAGTGCACGAACTTGCTCCCACTCCAGCCGTTGTGGCAGCGAAGCGAGGCGCGGAGTAGACACCGAAGGGACTGTAGGAGCGAGATCCTCCGCCACCGCACCCGAAGCGTGCAGATAGCGGAGGAACCCTCGCAGGTTGCTGCGGACATGACCTCGTGACGAACGACTTTGAAGGCGACCGAGCTCTTCGGTGATGAACTCGAGCACATCGGGTCCGGCAACTCGTGTGAGTGCTTCGTCGCCGTACCGCTTTTGAAGCCAATCGACGAACACTCGCGCGCGACCCAGGTAGGTTTGGCGAGTACTCGCAGCAAGGCCGCGGGCATTGAACAAGTAGTCATTAAACCTCTCAAGCGTCGAGGCGAACGGACGAGAAGGGGGCGGCGCCACAGGGGCGATGATCTCGTGCTTGCGCAAGTAGCGAAGCATGTGCCGCATCGCCATAGGGCCATCTTGAAACAGTCCCTCGGCTACGCACTCACCTGCCAGGAATTGCGCCACGAAAGCCTCGTCGATCTCCTCGACGGCGATGCCGACGAGCCCCGCGTAGCAACTGAACTGACCGGCAATAGACAGGATTCGTCGCGCCGTGTTCTTGGCGTACGAGTCCGGTTGGAACTGTGCCGCTAAGCCATCAACGTGCTCCGCGAGGGGCCCACGACGGAGCCGGCGAATGCGGCTCTGCGAATGAAAGTAGACATCCAGCATCTTTGCTTCTCCTTGGCGATTGGCCGGGCACGACGCCCGACACACGGAGAAGCTCGCTCGCGTTATGTGGCGCCGGCTAAGGAAAACGCCATGAGGTACCGGAAGTTACAACGCCGCCGCCACATAATGCTCCCCGCCACATAAAGCCCTCTACGGCGCAGCAGCCGCCGAACTGAACCATCAGCTCTCGGCGCATGGCCGGGGGGATGTTCTGTGTGGCCCGGGTGCGCTTGCCCACGTGGGCATGCGCGCCTGCCTCGGATGGGACCTCGCCCAGGTGATTGCAGTCGCACTCGGCCTTCTCGATGACCTCGGGGCCCACGGCTAGCGGCTCGGTCCCGCCGAGCTGGAAGCCTTGCTCACAGCAAGGACACTTGGTGAAAGCAATCTGGTAGCTGCTACGTCCGCTTGCTTGGTCGGAGTCTGGCTCAGCCGGCT
>CAZRGL010000606.1:0-6573 GCA_964599485.1 uncultured Polyangiaceae bacterium | reverse complement strand
GGCGGGTCGCTCGAGGAGGTGATTCGCAAAGCGCTCGGAGCGCTGACGGCCAGCAAATAGTGCCGTAGCTCACCGCGCTCACCGACGCCGGCCGAATAGGCGTGCGGTACGCCATGTGAGTGTCGCAGGACACCTCTCGGCTGCGCGGTTTCGGTAGCTTACAGGTGGCATGGCCATTGCAGCGATGTGCTGCATGGGCGTCAGATCTTCTCCGCACCTCGACGAGCGACGAACCCGCATGGTGATCGATGCCACCGATGACGCCAGCAGGGCAAGCCGGCTGATGGCCCGCGGCCAGTTCGTCCTTCGGTGGTGCAGCCCTGGACGGACCGCGGTCGTGCTCGGCGCTTGCGAGACGCAAGAAGATGCGCAAATGGCCTGTGAGCTGTGGATTGACGCACAGTTGAGGTGTGCGTTGGCGCTCAGCGCCACGGGCACAGTGGCCGAGCGCTATCGACAGCGTGTTGGCAACGTGCGAATCGAGGCACCCGAAGCGGTCGACTTCTCGGACCACGACTACGTGCAGCACCGAGTCCCTGTCCTCATGCGCCAATACGCCAACGATTTGGCGGAGCTGCACCAACACAGCTAGCCAAACGCGCCTCAGTCCGATTGGCCGAATCGGATGCTGCGTTCTTTGGACACAACCCGCTCCGAGCTGTCGCGAACAAAACGGCCGAGCCAGGGAAGACGGGCATCCAACCAACATCTGCGTAACTTTTCGAGCGCTGGTAGCGTATACGCCGGTAGATGAATCGACGCGCGTTTGGGGCCGCTATCTTGGTGTTGTTGTTCGTTGCTGTGGGCTGCAGCTCAGAGCCCGAGCCCACGGTGGCAGAGGGCGACAGGTTGCCTTCGTTGAGCTGGGAAGGTCACGTGAACGAAACGGGCGACGGCCTGTCGACCGACAAGCCCGTAGCGCAGTACTCGACGGGCGAGCTCGAGAAGAGCGGCCGCAATTACGCCTTGGTTCACCTGGCAGAGTCGTTCTGACCCGGCTGCCAAGGATCCGCCAAGGCTTTGGGGGAACACAGCAGCGAAGTGTTTGCGGTCGGTGGCACCGTGGTCGAGATCTTGTTGTCGGGCGATCTCGCACCCTGGGTGGAGACCTTCAACCTACACGTCACCACGGTCAGACCCCTGGACGACAGTACGGTCGACGCGCTTGGTGGCCGCGAGTGGACCTATGTCATCGATCTGTCGACGATGACCATCGTGTGGATGCAATTCGGCAGCTACAAGGACGGCAGCCCCACGATACAAGACGCGATCGCCGAGCTGAAACGGCGCGCCGCCGAGTAGCGCCAGGCCGACGCGGCGAGGAGCACGCGTCAAGGTTTTGCATCGGGGCTGCCGTTGCCGCAGGCCCCGTCGAAGGTCCATTTTCCGCGCACGCCGCGCTCGTTTTTGGGCGGGTGCGGGATCACACACGTGGCCACGGTCCACTTCGCACCGGCCGCCTTGCTGCAACGGTAGCCACACTTCTCGACAGTGCTTCCCAAGCCGCCATAATTGCACTCGGTCCCAGGCGTTGGCTTGGTATCCAGGCAAGAGGCGGGGGGATCGCTGACGCGGGGCAACGGTAAGCTCCACTTGCTGACGCAGTACAGGCCGTTTGGGCATGAGTCGTAGGGATGGGCACAACTGCTCTCCGGAGCCACGCGCCAATAACCGGACTCGCAGACGAAGCTGATCGCAACCTTGCCGCTCTGACAGCTGACCTCGTAGCTGCACTTGTCGGTCGCTCTGGCCTTGCATTCCGCATACGCACCTGGCGCCTCAGCTGGACAGCGCGGCGAATTCTTCACTTCGCTCGCCCTCCCAGGTGGACCACTCTTTGCATGGTCGTTCGGGCAAGCCAGCAGCGTTGCTGCAGCGAAAAGAACGCCAGGCGAGAACTCGAGTTGACCACACATCTTGCTAACGCAGCCGTTCGGCGGAGACCACACCTTGATGGGAGCCGCTCGGTCGGGTCACTGAATCTCGCGCTGAGCGTTGCGCTCATGTTGGGGATCGCAAAATCGTCGCGGCGGGACCAACGAAACCCGTGGTCTGCCAGCTTCGAGATAGGTAGAGTGCCTACAAGGGTGGTGTTGGCGAAGAGGACAGGTGTCGTTCAAGAAGCTCAGCAAACGTGACACGGTCCGGCGTGGGCCAGAGGAAGTAGCGCCCGCATCAGGAAGCCACAATCGTCCTGTGGCGCTGATTGCTCTTTCCGGCTCCAACGTCGGCGAGATTTATAGCCTCTCCCGTCCCACCATCGTCGTGGGCCGCAACGACGACTGCCACGTGCAGATCATCGACGACGACGTCTCGCGTCGCCATGCCCTACTGAACCACAACGTAGCCACTGGCACGTTTTCCCTCACCGATCTCGGCAGCGCCAACGGCACGAGCGTCAACGGCGCGCCCATCGAAGGGAAGTACGAGCTCAAACCCGGTGACAAGGTGAAAGTCGGCTACACGGTGCTGCGTGTGAGCATGGCGGGCGACCCCGAGCTCCAATACGCCAGAACGATGCAGCGCGCTGCTTTGCGGGACCCCGCCATCGGTGTGTTCAACTTGCGCTACCTCGAGGAGGAGCTGTGGCGTGAGCTACGATCCGTCAAACCAGGGGCGCTCTCGATCATTTTGCTCAGCGTCGACGGTTTTCAGGAGCTGAGCGAACGGCTCGGATCTGCGGACGCAGAACTGCTCCTCGCCGCGATGTGTCGCCGGATCGAAGTACTGCTCGACAGCAACAAGGTGCTGGCTCGGTCGGGTCCCAGTGAGCTGATGACTCTCTGTCGCGGACTAGACGAACCTGCCGCGTTTGCGCTCGGAAATCGCATCCGTACGGCCATCGAAGAAACACCGCTATCGGTCGACACGAGCCCGATCGAGGTCAAGGTCAGCACCGGGGTGGTGGCCGCGAGTCCCCAGCGCAACACGCCGATGCTTCTCATAACAGCAGCACAAGCTTGCTTGCGCGCGGCCCACTCGCGGGGCGGTAACACCACGGTGATCCACTCGGCGGTCGAGGACGCATCGCGCTGCGGCACCAGTTGATTTCGTGGTTGGCATCGAAGCAGACATCAAGCAGCTGGCTAAGGCGCAACGACGTGACTTGCTCGTGGGCATCGCTGGTTCCGATCGGCTGAGCGGACCACCGTCGTTGGACCCGACCTATACCCTGCCGGGCGCCAGAAGCATCATCTCGCTCGCGCTGCCAATGGACGTTCCCGCCATCTACGACTTCCTCTCCAAGAAGAGCGCCGATCCGCACAACGCCGATCAGCTCCATGGCAACCAAGAGGTGTTTCGCATCGCCACGCGCATCGCTGATTACCTCTTGAGACGTGGACACGGCGCCAAGGCGGCACCGGTCAACATGGACTATCGCCGCTCTCCCGATCTGCTCTCGTTTCACCCTGCGTTTTCGCACCGTTTGGGCGCCATCGCCTCGGGGCTGGGCGGCCAGGGTTGGTCGGGAAACGTGGTGACTCAGGAGTATGGCGGCGCTGTTTATCTCGGCACCGTGGTGACCGATGCTGCGCTACGCAGCGACCCGAAGCCCGGATCGCTCGAGCTCTACGATGACCGGTGCTCGCAGTGCAAAATGTGCGAGAAGACTTGCCCGGTTGGGATGTTCGAACGCGAGCGCGAGGAGTGGGTGCTGCTCAACGGCGAGCTGTATCCGCGCGGTGAGCGCGTGAACATCGATCTGTGCACCGCGTCGTGCTTCGGAATGCATGCCCTATCACGCGACAAGAAATGGACCACCTGGAGCCCCCACTGGATCCGGAGCTGGGTGGACGGCGTGCCCGATCCCCGCAACAAGCTGGCCGTACGCCGTGAGTTCTTGCGCAAAGCCGCAGCCGCTGGTGACTCGGGCCGGCGCACCTATCTCATTCAGCAGAGCACCCGGCAGCCCATTGGCGAAGACATCCTCGACATCGTTCCGCGGCCGCGCGACGACGTCGACTACCAGGACAGGCACGCAAACGAACGCAAGCGCATCGAGGCCAAATTCGCAAAAGCGATTGGTATTCCCGAGCTGCGCAACATCAACGTGCTTACCTGCGGCCAGTGCTCGTTGGTATGCGGGCCTACTCTGAAAGAGCGCGCCAAGCGCTACAAGTTGTTGCTCCGTGGTGGTTACGTTGTGGCCGGCTCTGACGGACGAATGCTGCATGCGCAGAGCTATGACGAAGCGGTGCGCCTTCGCGCAGCGCACAAGCAGCGGACCGGCCGCGCCGAGAGATGGCGCGACCAGAAGCTCACGCTGCGCTCCTTCGTTGGCAGCTACTTGGGGCTGGAGCCTGCTTCGATGGCCAAGGGGATGATCTACGAAGCGAAACGACGACGCGCGATTCGCAAACGTCGCGCCACGCTCCCCCAGCGAAAGTAGCCGGTCTGGCCTGCTGTCCGTCAGCGATACTTGCGCAGCTCTAGCCGGGCGACCATGCCGCGATGCACTTCGTCGGGGCCGTCGGCGAGGCGCAGGGCGCGGGCCATGCCCATGAAGCGGGTCAGCTCGGGGTCGGCCATGCCTTCGCCGCCGTGGATTTGAATGGCGGCGTCGACGACCATTTGGAGCATGCTCGGCGCTACCACTTTGATCGCCGAAATGTCGGTCAGGGCGCCGAAGGTCCCGTGCTCGTCGAGCGCCCAGGCCGCCTTGAGGGTGTAGAGGCGCGCCTGATCGATAGCCATACGACAATTGGCGATGACAGCGCGGTTGCCATCGAGATTGGCTAGCGGCTTGCCGAATGCGACACGTCCCAGTGCGCGCTGGCAGAGCCGCTCGAGGGCCCGCTCAGCTGCACCGATGGCCCGCATGCAGTGGTGGATGCGGCCGGGCCCGAGCCGGCCCTGCGCGATCTCGAAGCCGCGACCGGGTCCAGCGATGAAACTGCTCTTGGGCAGACGCACGTCGTCGAACAAGAGCTCCCCATGTCCGTGCGGCTCGCCGAGATGGCCGAGCACGGGCAACATGCGCACGATCTTGAATCCAGGGCTGTCCATCGGCACCAGCACCATCGAGTGGCGATTGTGGCGCTCGGCTTTCGGATCGGTCACGCCCATGAAAATGAGGAACTTGCAGCGCGGATCACCCACACCGCTGGTCCACCACTTCTGTCCGTTGAGCACGACCTGCTCGCCGTCGACCTCACAGGTAGCCTTCATGTTGGTGGCGTCGCTCGAAGCCACCCCCGGCTCGGTCATGGCGAAGGCAGAGCGGATCTCGCCGGCGAGCAGCGGGGTGAGCCACTGCTGCTTCTGCTCATCGCTGCCGTAGCGGTAGAGCACTTCGGCATTGCCGGTGTCAGGAGCGCTGCAGTTGAACACTTCCGGCGCAATGAAGCTGCGGCCCATGATTTCGGCGAGCGGCGCGTAGTCGCGGTTGTCGAGCCCTGCGCCAAGCTCTTCATCGGGCAAGAACAGATTCCACAAGCCGAGCTCTTTGGCCTCGGCCTTGAGCTCCTCCATCACCTGAGGGACCCGCCAGCCCGTCCAGTCGGGGGTGTGCTTCAACGCATCGAAATACGACTGCTCGCGCGGCAACACCCGCTCTTTCATGAAGCGCTCGAGGGCGCGGATGTGGTCCTTCGCTCGTTGGGAATGTGAAAAATCCATCGCCGCTTCTCTCCAAGCCGTTGAGTCAAGCCGGAGCGTTGAACGCGCAGCGCGCAGGGTCAAGGTGCGTCCCCAACGAGTGTCCATTGCCGACACCGCTTGCCGGAATCGTGCTCCCGAGGACCAATGCCGGGCCGTCTTCCGCTTGATGCAGGTGATTGGAGGTTTTCATGAGGAATCGATTGTTTTCGGGTTACTTGCAGATTGCTTGGTCACGTCTCATTTTGCTGTCGCTGATTGGGCTCATGTCCACAGGCTGCGCGAGCTGGTCAGTGGTGAAACAAGCGACACCCAATCCCTTTGTGGGTCAGAGCAAGTTCTACATTGCACCAGTGGACTTCGAAGGTCTCATGGTGAAGGACAAGAGCGAAAAGGAGTTCAAAGCCGACCGCGATGCCGATGCCAACAAGAGCTGGGACGAAGACAAGAACCGCGTCGTAGAAGCATTCACCAAAGCGCTGCGCGATGAAGCCGACGACTTCAAATACCCCTCCAGTGGAAGCGACGACGTCATCACGGTTCGCTGCAAGATCACGAACATGCACGGCGGCATCTCGCTCGGTCTCACCTCGACGGCAGCGCACATCGAGATGACTGTCCAGCTTCTCAAAGATGAAGAAGTTCTCGACGAGATCACGGTCAAGGCCGAGGCGTCCCAAGGAGGTGGCGTGAGCATCGGCGGGATCAGCACCAGCGGCTACTCAGGCAGCGACCGACTGCGCCAAGCGGCCGATAAGCTCGGCAACTATGTGGCGGCCTATCTAGAGAGTCGCACCGAAGCCTGAGGAGCGTCCTACGAGGCTCGTTTCTGGCGCAGGTTGTGCCAAGAAGAAACAAATTGCGGGCCTCGAGTAGTGTACCGACCCGATATCTCCCAATCCTGAGGCGGTACGCAGCTTGCACGTGCCAGCACCATGTCGCGGGGGATTGGGGTGTTGGCACTCGCGCTGTTGG
>CAZRGL010000605.1:0-6575 GCA_964599485.1 uncultured Polyangiaceae bacterium | reverse complement strand
AGTTTTTCAGATCCCTCGAATGAAGCTCCTTCAGTACCACCAGTACCTCCAGCACCACCAGTACCTCCAGCGCCGCTCGACATGGTGAACTTGACGGTTGCCATCGGGGGACTGAACGCTGCGTCGACAACAGGATCGCCGGGGCAAACTTTGGCTTCGTATTCCCACCTGGGGGCCATCAAGAACGAAACACCGTCGTCGGGCTTGGCAACCACCTGGAAGGACATTTTCACTTCGATGCTACTGCTGCTGTTGAGCGTGCCAGCGCTGACGCCATTGTTCAGGTCGGCTTCGACCACCGGATTGCCATTGATGTCGCCAGCTTTGCCGCCGGTGGCGAAGCTCTTTAGATCGAGCCCGTTGTCGACCGACATTACCAGGGCAACATTGAGGGCTGCGGTCTCACCGCTGTTGGACAGCTTTGCCGACACGGTGATCGTGTCGCCTAGTTGGGCCTCGCTCTTGTCTGCTTTCGTAGACGAGCTGGCAAAATCGGGAGAAGTGACGTCGACTTCGAGCGCTACCATCACAGGTACGAACGAATCGCCCTGTGTGCTCGCGCGGATTAGCGCTGTGGTTTGGCCGCTGGCCAGCTCGTTGTTGGCTGCGCTCAAGCCTACCGTGGTCAGGTCCCAGCCTTGTCTGCCGCCGTTGATGTTTTGGGCGCTGGCTGCGTTGTGGTTCGCGTTGCCAAAGGTGCCGGATTTGTCGACCATCCCATTGCTGTCGTTGAGCTGTGAGGCGAAGAAGTTGTTTGCCGGGTTGTTGGGGCCGCTCAGGATGGCAAAGACGCTGTTGGCGTCTTTGGCAATCGACACTTGGTCCTTGTTACCATTGGCGTCTCCTTCGATGGCGCTCAGCGACAGCTTTCCAGTGACCGGCCCCTGCTGTGGCGTGCAGAATCCTGTGACCATGTAGTCGTGCTTGTCGGACTTGTCGACGAACGAGCCGCCCACCAAGATCGACAGGTTTCTCAGCGTCGGTTGGGCCTCGCCACGGTGGGCGACGACCAAACTCCAGCCGGCGGCGTTGGCACCGTTGATGCTGTGATCTTGCGTCGCGGGCACGCCCGCGGCGGTGTAGCTGCCGCCGGCGTGCTGCTGGACGAACTGCGTCACTTCGGCAGAGCGCAGGTAGTAGTAAGCGTGCCCCCAGCTGACGTTTTCGTCGATGGTCAGCGCCGTTCCGGCGTCAGGTTTGACCGAGATGGAGTCACCGCCGAAGTGGAGCGTGACGTCGTCGTTGAGCTTGGTTGTGACGTCGTCGGCGCCATAGAAGGTGCTGCCGCCCCAGAGCAGCTCCGCGTACAGCACTTCGACGCCGCTGGGCAACACCAGCACGGCGCTCGAGCCGTTTTTCATCCAATCACCAGTGGTGCCATTACCCCAAAGATTGCCGTCCTTGCCGAACGGATTGAGGGACATGAACGTTCCGATCGAGCCCTCTGCGCCAGGGCCGTTGGTGTTTGCTGCGTGGCTCAATCCCAGCGCGTTTCCAGTGGTGGCGATCCCCCCGGCAGCTGTTGTCGAGAACCGGAGCTGTTGCGCGATCGAGGTGTTGCTGAGCAGTCCGATCGATAGGCCAGTAGCCCACACGAGAACATTTCGGCGGTCGAGACGCATACGTGCTCCTTTTCTCGCCCGATGAGGCGGCCGTAGCTGAGCTAGCGTCGCAACAACTATGCCTCCCCAACTACCCGCAAATGGGAGCGGTCAGTGGTGACCATGGGGTCTCGACCCACCCCTTGCTGACGACAGTCCTCACCTGCCAAGCCGTAATCAGGGCTTCATCTTCGGGCTCAGGTCCAGCACCGTCTGGGCTTTGCAGGCGAGCTGCACGGTCCTTGCCGCAGACAGCCAAGTCGGGCCTGGAGTCTTGCCAATTCGGATGACTGCGGGCTTGTGGCAAGGCAAGCTGATCTTGCTGTTGACAGGACCGACGTCTTTTCCTGAGGCGTACACGCGCGCGCCGGCAGGACCTTTGAAGCGCACCAACAACAGACCGAAATGGGATGAAGAGTCGGTGGTGTTGGCCGGAATGGTCGTGGCTCGTGGTTTTGGACTGATCGGTACGGCGGTCGCGCTGGCAGCAGGGGCAGGCGCACTCCTGCTCGACTTGCTGGTTCCAACCAGGACGACACCCATCGCTGCGACAGCGCAGCCCACTGCGGCCACCACGCCAAGGAGGAGCCCGCGCTTTGACCGTTCTCCACCTGCAGCAGCGGCGCCGGGGGGCAGATCGCGTTTGGCGCGGTCCAGCTCACTGCGCAGCTCGTCGATTTCGGCGTCCCGCGCGCCGAGGGCGGCGTCTCGTTCCGAAAGCTCCGCTTCTTTCTCTTTGATTTTGGCCTCGAGTGTTCTGAGTCGAAGCTGGGCGCCTTGCAGATCGTCGCGGTACTTAGCCATACTCGAGCTCAACCATTCTGCGACACTGAGCACTCAGCGCGTCGCCGTCATCGTTTAGCGTGCCGCCGGGACTACAGCAACACGACGACCCCACTCCGGTCGAGCGTTTCTTACCTCTTCTTGCTGCGGCACATGCTCTTGTATTTGCCCTTGGTCGCTTTGCGAAAGCACTCATCGAGGACCTCCGCTTTGAGTTTGAGCTTGCCGCTCGACTCGTAGGCCCAAGCCAGGGCCATGTAGGCGTCGGCGTTTGTTGGGTCTTTCTCGATGGCGGCTTTGGCCATCGCGATGGCCTTGGCGTAGCTGCCGATGTTGATGAGCCGCATCGCCTTTTTGAGTGGCTCGGCAACTTTGGGCAGCGGCTGGGTCGAATCGGCGACGCGCTCGTCAGAAGGCAGCGCGGCGCTGGTAGCTGGGGGCGCGCTTGGTGGTCGCTGGTTGATGCTTGCCTCGGGTTGCGGGGCGGTCGCGCTCGCAGCGGGGGAGGGCATGGGCACGCTGCGCTGCCAAGCCATGAAGGCGACCGCAACAGTGAGCGTGACTGCTGTGCTTGCGAGCATGACGAGAATGGCTTTTCCACGCCCCGCCGGCCTATCGTCTGAAACAGGGGCCGAAGGAAGGTGGGGGCGGGCCCGCTCGAGCTCACAGCGCAGCTCGTCGATCTCCGCGTCACGGGCGCTGAGCGCCGCATCTCTCTCGGACAGCTCCGCTTCTTTCTCTTTGATCTTGGCTTCGAGGGTTTGAAGTCGAAGCTGAGCGCTCTGCAAATCGTCGCGGTACTTGGCCATGAGTCTCGATGCGGGCTGGCACCTCGCAGGTTAGCGAGTGCTGCGGGATGAATGCAACGACAGCAATGGGCCGAGCCGATCTAGTTGCTTTTGCCAGCCATAGCAGCGCTGCGCGCTGCAGCTATGGCGAGCCAGAGTTGACGCTGCCTCTTGGAAGTCATCGCCACGCAGCAATGTGGGTCGATAGCCGCTTTGCGTGTTGTCACTGGCAATGAAGCGTAACTGCAGCTCGGTTTGCAGGACGCCAATCGCGGAAAAGCTCAGGCGCAGCGCCGCACTCATGCTGGTGGGGTGGATGTCGTGCTCGTCATAACGGCCTTGCGACAGAAACACGAAGTTGCCGAGGCCGTAGACGATCCAGCGCTTCCGGTAGCGCTCCAGCCGCTGGAACACGTGGGCGCCGTGGCCGATGACCATGTCGGCGCCCGCGTCGATCATGCTGCGGGCCAATGCGCGCTGCTCGGCGGTCCGCAGCTGGTAGTTGCTCCCCCAATGGGGAAACACCACAACCCAGCGGTGTGGCGTGCGCTTTTCGAGTTGTCGAATTTGCTCGCGGAGCTGCTCGAGCCGAAGCTCCCACACACCGGCCTTATCGGCTCGTGCATAGAAGCCGTAGTTGCGGTCGTAGCGCTGGCGGTACCAATAAGCGCCAAACACCACCAGCTGCACGCGGCGGCTGCCTTCGCCGAAAAAGCGCACCAGTGGGCGAGCGGCGCGATGCACGTTACTGCCGGCTCCAAACGCGTCGATCTTGCTCGCCCGCAATTGCGCCAGGGTTTGCTGCAGGCCAACCTCACCGAAGTCCATCGCATGGTTGTTGGCGAGGCTCACCGCGCCGACACCGTGGCGCGCAAGCGTAGCAGCGGCCTGCGCCGGGAGGGTCCAATGCAAGTGCGACTTTCGTCCCTCGAGAGGAGAGCTGCCTTGTCCGACCAGCGGTGTCTCGAGGTTGGCCACCACCAAGTCGGCAGCGGCAGTCAACGCGCCGAGCCCGGCTGAGAGGGGATAGTCGTAACCGTGTAGCGCTACCGGCCAACGCCCGCGTGCCTCTGGGCTGAAGTAGTTGTCACCGAAGTGCGTGTCGCCGACAAACAGCACCGTGGTTGGCTCGTGTTTTTCTGCGCGCGGCCCGCTCGGTCGCGGTGCCGACTGACACGCCACGAGCATGCCCAGCAAGAGAAGCGTCAGTGCTGTTCGCCTCTGCGGCACTCCTTGCTTGTTGCAGCAAGTAGCCATGACCGCAACCGACTCGTCTCATGACACAAGGCTGCTGCCGAATTGCCTCTTGGGAAGCCGGAGAACACAATGACCAGTGATGCGATCGATACGGGCCCGCTCCCTTTGTCTCGCCGCCATACTTCTTGCACTGGTGTCGACGGCTGTTCCATCGACGGCCCTGGCTGGTGGCCCCAAAGCCAAGAAGATGCTGCCTGTCTTGCCGCTGTCAGTCGCTGTGGCGGTCGACGAAAAGGGCAAGCCGGTGGTCTCCGACCGCTGGGTAAGGGAGCAGCTAAGCGAGTCGACTCGCCTGTTTGGGCCCCACAAGATCCGCGTTTCTGAATCCAAGCGGCGAACTCTGCCCACCAAGATGGCCGCCCTGGTGACCCCGGCTGACCGCGACGGACTCAGCGCCCATCACGAGAAGAAGGTCATCAACGTTTTCTTCGTTCGCTCGCTTCGCGACATCCACAAGCCCAAGCGCTACATCCAAGGTGTGCACTGGCGGCTACGGCGAAACGTCCGCAAGCGCTACGTCATCGTGGCTGCAAACGCGACGCCGACCACACTCGCCCATGAGCTGGGGCACTACTTTGGATTGGGACACAGTCAGGTGCTCAACAACCTGATGTCCTACAAGCGGGACGATCCCTCCGCGGTGGCTTTCGACAAGCGGCAAGGCAAACGCATGCGCCGTTCTGTGAAATACTTGATCCGCGTCAAGTCGCTGCTGCCAAAGCCCTGATCCCGCTGCACGCCACCTCCCGGCCGCCGAGCTAACATTGCGAAATGTCTTGCGGCGCAGGTTGTAGTCTCGGGTAGCGTTGCGATTGCAGTCTGAATCTGGTAGTCGTGTCTAGTATGGGTAGTGGAAGCTTATTCTCTCCCCCGATCGGCGGATGCTCCGGACATGGAGCACCTCACTGTCGCGACCTCATCATGCTGCTCTGCTGTGGTCTGACCCTGGTGGGATGCTCGGAGATCGAAGCGGTCAAAGCGCAGCGTCGGTTTGTCCAGCCGTCGGCCGAGGGACCTGCTGACAAGACGGTCTCCATCACCAAAGAGAGCACGTTTCAGCCCACCTGCGTCGACATTGCGGCGGGGCAGATCGTGGAGTGGCGCAATCTCAACGTGAGCTTACCGACGAACGTAACGAGTCTCGGCGAACCGACCGAGCTGTTCTCCCCAAACCTAGTCGCCCCCTACAACCACTGCGTCGCCGGCGAGCCGACCGAGCAGTGCGCCAGCATTGGTGCCGACTATGTCTACTGGCGTCATCATTTCGCCAGTGCGGGCCTGTTTGAGTATCTCGACACCAACACCGCGCAAGGGGGCCGGGTTGTCCGCGACGAGTACTACGGCACCGTCACCGTAGTCGGGCTGCCAGACACGGCGGTGACCGGCGCGGTGTGTGTGGCCGGGAGCAAACCCGATGGCAGTGAGCAGACCTGTGATGACGTTTGCTGTGTCACGCGGCTGACTTGCCCAGAGAACTACGAGTGCGTGGACCAGCGGTGCACAGCGCCTTGAAGCAGAGGAACACAGAGGAACAAGATCGATGAGGAACCTAGTGCTTGAACGACTGGTGGTTGACCGACTGGTGCTTGAACGACTGGTGCTTGAACGGATGAGATGGGCGGCGCTGGTCGCTGCGGCGATGGTGCTGACCGGTTGTGGTGGCGACTCCGATCCCGCTGAAGGACCAACCAACAACGCGAGCTGCAGTGCGGCCTCGGACAGCTGCCAGCCGTTTGACGCTGCCAACTACGCCAATCAAATCGCCCGGGTGGACGCTTACAACGCCATCAAGAAGACCCGCAAGTCAGGCTCGTTCTCGGCTGCTGACTTCGGCGACCTGAACGCGGTGGATGGTGCCAACAAGACACCGAGCGACAACACACTCGCGGCGCTCTACGTGGAAACGGCGAGCTTGGCCGAGAAGGTCGCTGGTCGCAAAGACGACCACGCCTACGCTGTGAGTTACAACGCTGGCTCAGCCGGGGCCTACCTCGACGAGCTGATCCGCTCGGCGATCACCCAGGGCGCCGCCGCGGACGCGGTGACGCGTAACGCTGTCGGCAGCATCGATTGGCACGGCCAGCGGATCGACAAGGGCCTCCAGCACTTCTTCTATCTGTCCGTGTTCCACGAGATGCTGCTCGGC
>CAZRGL010000604.1:0-6580 GCA_964599485.1 uncultured Polyangiaceae bacterium | reverse complement strand
CAGCACTCAATCCCGTGCGGCAGACCGCCGAGGATGCGCTCTGCAAAATGGGCTTCGGAAGAGCCGAGGTGCGGACGGTCCTCGTCGGGGCAGAGGGCTCGCTCGAGGAGGTGATTCGCAAAGCGCTCGGAGCGCTGACGGCTAGCAAGTGGCGTCGAAGCTGACGAGGCTTGGCGACCCAAATCGGGCGTGATGGCATGGTCAGGTTGTCGAGCTCGATGAACGACATTCGGGCAGTGAAGAGGCACGCTTGTGTGGCTCGGGGCGACGCGGCGGATGATTCGGGTTAGGAAGGGGCGAACACACCGAGGGAATCATGACAGCAAAGCTCCTTTCGCCCCTGACCATCAACAAGATCGAGCTACCCAACCGCGTCGTCATGCCGGCGATGCACTTGAACTACACCATGAAGGGGCAGGTCACCGAACAGCTCATCGACTTCTATGTCGAGCGCGCAAAAGGCGGCACCGGGCTGTCGATCGTTGGCGGGATGCCAACCAACCAAGTTGCCGGCCCCTTCACGATGCCGCAGCTGAAGTCGGACGACTATCTACCAGGTCTGAAGAAGCTCACCCAGGCCATGCACAACGCCGGGGGTTTGGTCGCAGCCCAGCTGTACGATGCCGGCGCCTATTCGCATCAGATGGGAACCGGGATGCAAGCTCGTTCCTCGACGGCCCACTTGTCACGCTTCACCAAAGAAGAGTGCCGCGAGATGAGCAAAGAGGACATCACTGAAACGATCAGCGATTTTGCTAGTGCAGCGGTTCGCGCCAAGAAAGCTGGCTTCGATCTAGTCGAGATCATCAGCTCCGCCGGCTACCTCATCTGTCAGTTCCTCTCGCCCAAGATCAACCAGCGCACCGACGAATACGGCGGCGCACTCGAAAATCGGATGCGTTTCGGTCTCGAGGTCGCTGCGGCGGTGCGCGATGCGGTCGGCCCCGACTACGCGCTGGGGATCCGGTTGGCCGGCAACGACTTCGTTCCGGGGTCGCACACCAACAAAGAATCAGCCATCTTCGCCACCAAAGTGCAGCGTTACGTGGACATGATCAACGTCACCGGCGGCTGGCACGAGTGCAGCGTTCCGCAGCTATCTGCCGACTTGCCCCGCGGCGCCTTCCACTATTTGGCCCGCGGCATCAAACAGGCGGTCGACGTTCCGATCGCTGCATCCAATCGCATCAACGACCCCGAGCTGGCCGAGTGGTTCTTGGCCAACAACGTCAGCGATCTGGTGTGCATGGGCAGGCCGCTAATTGCCGATCCTGCTTTCGTGCAAAAACTACAGGAAGGTCGCGCGGACGACATCCGCCACTGCACGGGCTGCAACCAATCCTGTTTCGACCACGTCATGCGCATGAAGCCCGTCAACTGCATGGTCAATCCCATCGCGGGTCACGAGTCCAATCGCTCGGTGGTTGCTGCAGACACTACGCGAAAGGTGATGGTAATCGGCGCCGGGGTTGCCGGCTGCGAGGCGGCCTTGACGGCTGCCGTACGCGGCCATGAGGTTGACCTGTACGAGCGAAGTGATCGCATCGGAGGTCAGATCGAATGGGCCGCTGAGCCCACCAACAAGCCGGAGTTTCCGCGGCTGCTCGACTACTATCAGCGACAGCTGGTCAAGCAGGGCGTGACGCTGCACTTCGACACCGAGGTCACCGCACAAATGGTGGTCGATAGCGACGCAGAGGTCGTGGTCGTGGCCACTGGGGCCAACCCGCTGAAGGTACCGATCCCAGGCGCCGATCGCCCAGAGGTCGTGGAGGCCTGGGATGTGCTGCGCGGCCTAGTCGATGTGGGCGAGCGCGTGGTGGTCGTCGGTGGCGGCTCAGTCGGTTGCGAAACTGCCGTATGGCTGGCGCAGCAAGGTTGTCTGACCGCCGAGCAGCTCTACTTCCTCAAGACCTGGGATGCCGAAACGCCCGAGGTCCTCGACGAGCTTCTGTACCGCGGCATCAAGACCGTTTCGGTTGTCGAGATGCAGCGCAAGCTCGCCCGGGATCTCGGCTCACGACGCTGGATCATCCAGGCCAAGATGAAGAAGTGGGGCGTGACAACCCATTGCTCCGCCAAGGTCAAGGAGATCACGGACGCAGGCGTCGTTTGCGAGATGGCCGAGGGCGAAACGCTCACGCTGCAGGCCGACACGGTCATTCTGTCGTTGGGCTCGGCTCCCGACACCAAGATGGCCGAATCGCTCGCCTCCATCGAAGGCAAGCGAATCGTGCCCATCGGCGATTGCGTCAAGGTCGCCAAGATCCCCGAAGCCATCGAAGCGGGCTTCCTGGCAGCCTGCGAAATCTAGCCCTGTCAGAACCGGCCACTCAATGCAACCCCGCCACCGTCCTCGGTGGCTAGGGGCGTGATGGCGATGTCGTTGCGAACTAGGACCGTCTCGGGAGCAGCGACCGCCGCGATGACCGCGGCAACGCTGGCAGTCTGCACGATGCCATCCATGACGAGCATCCAGGTCCAGGTGTCGCTGCGATCTTCCGGATTGGTTGCTGCCGTCACGAATGGACCGATGATGGGCGCATAGAGCCAACGATGAGCGTGCGACTCCTCGCAGTCTTGCGGGCTGTTGTAGCCGCCCGTGCATGTCCGGGGTGGATCGGCGTCGATAATGGAGGCGGTGACCCCACCAAGCAGGTACAGGCTCCCGAAGGTCACGGTCCCCGCGATGAACAGGCCCCGACGAATCCGCGTGTCGGCGTGATAACCGTCCGGGACATTTCCCTTGCCGTCATACGGCAATGTCTTAGGCGGTTGGACGTAGGGCGGCGCAGCATAGCCCGGGTAGTACGCATTCGGAGGCCACGGCCTAGGTGATCGAGCTGCCAGGCCTGGGTGAGCCGGCCCAGGCGCCGGACATTGGCAGGCGCCATAGCCAGCACCATCGGGCCGACACTGCCCAACACCCCACGCGCCCGTGCAAGCACAGCGAACCTGACTGCCCGGAACGCACGCGGGCGCTGGTTTGGTGGCGGTGGGTTGGGTCGTCGGTGCCGGCAATCCTGCCGACGGCGTTGGATGGGCTGGCTGCTGGGCCTCGGCCTGCCCAGCCATGGTCATGCTCACCAACAACAAGCCCACGCCCGATGAGTATGTACCGCGTTCGAGGCGCTGGCGTCGGCGTTTCATGCGTGTTCGTTCGGTCTTCGTCATGCGGTCGGATGCAGCAATCGCCGTACCGACCATGTCTGCGAGCACCGTCCGTTTTTCGTCGCCGCGTTGGCTCGGCAAAGCATTGAAATCAACGAAGACGGCGTCTCTCATCGATGAAAAGGAGTGTGCTCAGCCCTCACAGTGACGCACCGAGGGCACGCACGATGACTCGATGCTCGGGCCTTTGGCACATGAAACCATATGGTCGTTTGATTTAATGGGCAGCAGGGCGGGCTCATGCTACGAGCAGCCCTATGGGCGCTCGCAGCCAGGTGGCGCTGATGGTTTTGCTGTCTTGTCTCGCCGGCTGCGGACAAGGGGAGACGGACGCCAGCTTGCCTCTTCTCGTGCCGAAGTTTGCGCCGGATGCCGAAGGCTTCTTCCGCCTGCCCTGGCCGTCTGACTTTCGCAAGACTCAACAGGGCACCGTGGCGCTGGGCGACCTTCCGCGGGCGGACAACCCCATGATGGCGGCATATGTCTCCTACTTCGAAGGCGCCATTCGAGGCTTTTCGACCATGCCCGTGCTCTATCTTGCCTTCGATGAGCCGGCCGAAAACGTGCCGACGCCTCCGGCGAGCGCAACCGTCTTGCCCTCCGCCACCGTGCAACTGCTCGATCTAGCCAATTGTACCGAGCGGGTCCCACTCGAGGTGGTATTTCGGGCATCTGAAGATCCCTACTTCTCACCCCACCCGATGCTCTTGGCGGCGCCTGTTCCTGGTTTCGTTTTGCAGCCTGCCAGGCAGTACGCTTTTGTGGTGCTCGACCATCTTGGCGCCTCTGACGCGCTAGGCGGCACTGCAAGACCAACGCCTTTCGTTCGCGCGCTCGAAGGTGCCGATCCGTCGGACGAGCTCTCTGAGAGCCTTGCTCCGCTGCGCACGTGCCTCGAAAGCAGCGAGCTCGCCAGCGACGATATCGCGATCGCTACGGTGTTTACCACTCAAGATCCGACGGCCGTGTTGCGAGATCTGCACGCCTTCGTGAGTGACCCAGACCGTGTCGAGACGTCGCCCATCGAGGATCTGGAGACGGCCGAGAAGTACACGGTCGCAGGCGCGTACACGACCTACAAGGCCACGGTGAACATGCCGATCCTCCAGCACGGTGAGTCGCCCTACGAAACGGGTGGCGGCTTTGCTTACGATGCGGCTGGAGCGCCCCTCGTGGCACGCTGGGAACCAGTTGGTTTTGCGATCACCTTGCCTGACCCACTACCCGTCGAGCCTCTGCGACTTGCGATTTGGCAGAGCGGGGCACGCGCCAGTCTGCTCGGCTTCGTGAAACAGGGCTTCGCCACAGACATGCGCAAGGCCGGTTTCGCGGTCGCCAAGTTCCTACCGCAATTCCACGGAAGTCGAAATGTGCCTGGTGGCGATCCAGATCTCCACACCTACAACTTCGAGAATCCACAAGCGGCACGCGCCGTGTTGCTGCAAGAAGCGCTCGACATCGCCACCTTCATTCGAGTGCTGCGCGAACAACTGGGGGAAACGAAGCTGCCGGCCATCGACACTACACGGCTCGTTCTAGGCGGCCATTCGCAAGGCTCAGTGGTCGCAGCCATGCTGGCAGCCGTCGACCACGAGATCTCGGCGTATGTGCTCAATGGTGTCGGCACCTATATGTCGGAGACGATCGTTCATCGAACCGATCCCTTCGATGTGCCTGCACTATTGGCGTTGATATTCGGCGCCACGGGTACCATCGACCGGTTTCACCCGATCATTCAATTGGTGCAACTCGGCGCCGAGATCGTCGATCCCAACAACTACTTGCGCGCCTGGAAAGGCACCGAAGAGCGTCCCGAAGGTTGTCACGCGATGATCCTCAACGGCCTGCACGATCAGGACGTGTACTTCACCTCGATGAACGCCATGACCATCGCTGCCGACGCGCCGCCCATAGAGCCGGTGGGCTGGGATATCGATCCGTTCGGCGTCGGGACCGCACCAGCCGCAGCCCCACTACCTATCGTGGGAAACCGCACATCCTTAGCCGGCACACCGCTCACCCTCGCGTCGTACCTCGATGGTGACAGTGACCACTTCACGCTCTACGACTCAGAGCAAGCCAGGACCATGGCGGTGCAGTTCCTGTTGGCCTCGAGTCTCGGTGTTGAGCCGCCGCCCATCGAGCAGCCCACCGAGTGATCCGTACCCACCAAAGCTACTTGCCGGCTTCGAACAAGTAGATGTCCTGGTCTTGTACCCAGACGATGCGGGGACCATCTACTGACGGGAACAAGAAGTCATTGGTGTCGAAGTGAATGCGCTCGTCGACCGAGCCGTCTAGCGCAACCAAGAACAACTCTCCTTCGTCACCGAATGGCTCACGAGCTTGGCCGCCATAGTAGCCCTCGGTCAGCTCGACGCCGATGACCGAGCCGAACGAAGGCGTAACCTCTTTGGTCAATGCTTGCGCTGCGTTGTGGAGCCGAAAGCCGCTGTAGTCGCGCAAGGCGACCCAAGGAGGATGGTAGCTCACCACCATACCGAGCGCGTTCAGCTCGTAGGTCTCGACGAGCAACGATTGCGCAGGCGTGAAGAGGTGATTGCCGAAGAGCCCCCCATCAAATGCCTCGCCAAACATCAACAGATCGTTGAACGGCGCCATGGTCATGCCGGGATCCGGCGTGTAGACATGGTTCTCGACGAGTTTGTCTAGAGCCATGTGGTACAGCTCGATGTGCTCGTAGCTGGTGTCAGTCGTCGCCCAGTACAGCTGACCGCCACTTACGACGATGTGACGATAATCCCAAGCTGCTTTCAACGAGGGCGGGCTGTGCACTTGGCTCGTGCCGCTCGCCGGGTTGTACAGCACGATCTCGCGGTCGCCCAACGTAGGCGGTTTCACGCTGGCCCACTTGCCGTCAAAGCTCGTCAAACCGCCAGGCCCGACCGCGATGGCTTTGCGGGTTGGCAAGTGCACGCCGTGTACCTCATGGGGCGAGACGGTCCAGAGCACGTAGTCGCCACGAATGATGGGATAGCCCTGGACGGCTTTTTCGATGTTGATCGTGAGCTGTCGCGGATAGACGTCGCCGCTACTCAAATCGGTCGCCGTACAGCTGATGTGGGCCAGCCCTTCTTGCGCGGACGCGAAGACGATCTCGGCGCCTTGCTCAGATACGATCGAGCCGAGATCCGTCGACCACGTGAAGCTCATAGGTGGCGGGTCATCATCGAGCAACACAACGTAGAGTCGCACCTGGTTGTCAGGCTCAGTGGCCGAGACTGTGTTGGGATTGATCTTGCGCGGATTTCCCGAAACCAAGTGGATGTCTTGAAACCGGATCTCGGAGACGAGCTCGAGGGACGCACCGCCACCCTGACCACCACTGCTAGATGTCGAGGTCGCCGTTGTCGCGCTCGCACCCGAGCCGGAATCGCCATGCTGATCA